>JASHOK010000001.1 GCA_030041175.1 Thermoplasmata archaeon
AGAGGAGCTGCTGGACGTGCTCCGAGATCGTTTCTTCGGGGTAGGCGCCAACGATCCGGTCGACGAGCTTGCCCTGCTTGTAGAACAGGAGCGTCGGGATGCTCATGATGCCGAGGGCCCCGGCCTTGTCCGAATTATCGTCGGAGTTGAGCTTCCCGAAGGCGACCTTGCCGTTGTACTTCTCGGACAGCCGGTCAACGATCGGTGAGACCATCCGGCAGGGGCCGCACCACGGGGCCCAGATGTCCACGACAACGGCGGTGTTCTGCTGGGTGAACTTGTCGAAATTCGCGCTATCCAGTGTGGCGACGCTCATGTGTGCACTTCCCCCGAGTGGAGACTCCAACGAGTCGTTCCGGCTTTAAACGGTTGTCGTGGATTTTCCGTAAGTGGACGACGCGGGCGCCGGCCGCGTGGCGGGGTGTCGTGTGTGGCCGCCGACGGATGGATAATGTAGGAGCGCGGCGATGTGGCGGCTGCCCCTGCGTACTGTCGGTGCTCCGATGGGCCTCGAACCGTCCTCGATTAGTCTTCCACCCACCCTCCGGAGCCGACCTCCGGTACTGTTGCGGCCCGCGGTCAAGCGGTCCATCCGGCAGCGGATGCTCCGGTACCACCAACAGTCGGTGGATCGAGTGTCCGAGCTGACCGGCGTTTCGTTGGGGGACCTCCAGGCGTTCCGCCGCGAGCTTGCGACGAGCCCGCTGCCCGACCTATTGATCCAACGAGGGGCGGGGTTGCCTTTCACCTTGGAGTTTCCCCAGGCGGCCCTCCTCTACCTGCTCGTTCGGAGCCAGCGGCCCCAGAGGGTCATCGAGACCGGGGTACGACCCGGGTATACCACGGCCTGGATCCTTGCCGCCCTCGAGGCCAACGGCGAGGGCGCGCTGCACTCACTCGGTCCCGGACCGACCGGCCACCGGATCCAAAGCGTACGGGACGTCACGGTCGGGCAGTTCGTGCCTCCGGCACTCCGGGGCCGATGGACCCTGGTCCTCGGAAACACCGAGGACAACCTTCGGGAACTGCTCGCCCAGCAGCGGCCCGTGGACCTGTTCCTCTCGGACAACGGGCCGGACGCCGACCGGGCCCGCTTCGAACTGCACTCGGCGTGGGCCGCGCTCTCCTCCCGCGGCATCCTGCTGGCCCACCATGCCGACGCCAGCCCCGCCTGGGCAGATTTCTGCCGGGCCCAGGGCGTTGCGGAGCAGATCCTAGACCCGGGCCCGCCCCGTTTGGGGGTCGCCGGGATGCGTCGCCCCGGCTCTCCGTAGCGGCTCAGCGCTCCAGCTCCTCGATGAGGTGCTGGATCGCGGGCAGGACCAGCTTTTCGAGCGCGGTCCGAACGGCTCGCTCCGAGCCGGGCAGGGCGAAGACGGGTTTGTCTCGGACCAGGAAGAGCGATGCCCGGCTGAGCATCGCGAGCGGTCCCACCTCCTGGAAGCTGAGACTCCGATAGAGGTCGCCAAAGCCTTCGAGCCGGCGTCCGCCCATCGCTTCGAGCGCCGAGACGGTGAGGTCGCGCGAGCTCACGCCGGTTCCGCCGACCGTGAGCACCGCCTCGACGGGGATCTCCTTGAGGTACGGGTCGAGCTTGTCGCGAACATCGGCCACGCTGTTGGCCACGAGGTCGTAATGGAGGACCTTATGACCGGCCTGCTGCAGCAGGTCCCGCGCCAGGTGTCCGGACGGGTCGTCTTCCGCCGTGTGCGTGTCGGAAACGCTCAAGACGACGAAGCCGATGGAACGGTCCCCGCCCAGATGGTGTCGGCTGGCTGGTGTCGTCGCCTCGCTCATCGTTTGCTCCCCGGCATAGCGCGTTTCTCCCGCGTCACGACCCGGACCGGCCCGAGACGGGTGTCCGGATAGTGGCCGCCGCGAGTTTTCTCCAGGTACTTGACCATGTCCCATACGGTCAGCAGCGCCACCGTCGCGCCCACGAGGGCTTCCATCTCGACCCCGGTGCGCCAGAGGGCTTCGGCCTCCGCGGAGACGCGTACGCCCGTTCGGGTGAGACGAGCTTCGAGTCGACTACCGGTGAGCGGGATCGTATGGCAGTGCGGGATCAGTTCGGGAGTCCGCCGCATCGCCATCATCCCGGCCAGCTCGGCGGCAGCGAGGGGGTCTCCCTTCTCGACCTTTCCCGCGCGAATGGCGCGGCGACCGCGCTCGGAGAGCACGAGGTCGCCCTCGACGACGGCGCGGCGGTAGACCACCGGTTTGCGATGTACGCGGCGCTGGGCCGTCACCCGATCACCGGCTCCGCGGCTTCAGCGTGGCGATCCGGGCCAGCACGGACTCGAGCTGTACCCGGTCGGAAGCACCCTGGGAGAGGCGAAAGTCCACCTCCGCCAGATGCTGGATGAGCTGGAGTTTCTCTGGAGCCGAGATCGGCGGACCCGGTTCGCCGACCACGTAGTTGTGCAGCGACCGGAGAATGTCTTCCCCGCTCGCACCGCGCTCGACGAACAGCTTGAACAGCTGTTGTCGGGCCGCCATGAAGTCTCCCTGAAGCGCCGTCCCGAAGATCGCTTCCACCTCGTCCCGGAGCGGCGACGTAACGACATCCCGGATCGCCCCGATATCGACCTTCTCCCGGAACGTGGCGGCCAGCTGCAACAGGTTGACGGCCCGCCGCAGATCGCCGTCCGCTGCCTCGACGATGGCTCGATAGGCTTCGGGCGAGACCTCGCGGTGCTCCGCGGTCGCGATCCGCTTGAGCTGGCTCTGGATCTGCTCGGGAGTGTAGACCCGGAACCGGAAGACCGCGCACCGAGACTGGATCGGCTCGATGATCCGGGAGGAGTAGTTGCACGAGAGGATGAAGCGACAGGCCGCGGAGTAGCGTTCCATGAGCCGGCGCAGGGAGGCCTGCGCCTCCGCCGTGAGGTTGTCGGCTTCGTCCAGGAACAGGATCTTGAAGCCGCCGCCGATGGGAGCGCTTCGGGCATAGGTCTTGATCGTCGTCCGGACCGTGTCGATGCCGCGCTCGTCCGACGCATTCAGCTCGAGGAAGTTCTCTCGCCAGTCGGCGCCGAACAAATCCCGAGCCAGGGCGATCGCGGCGGTCGTCTTTCCGGTGCCCGGCGGCCCCGCGAAGAGCAGGTGTGGCATCGAGTGCTTTTGAGCATAGGCCCGTAGCACGGGCAGGATGCTCTCTTGACCGACCATTTCGGACAGGCTTTTGGGCCGGTACTTCTCGACCCAGACGGTCTCTCGCTCCTCGGCCGGCATTCCTCTCGCGTCCCCGGACGGAACCGGGCACTTAGGTTTTGTTAGCAATAGACGGCCCGTTAGGGCTACGATATATCGGGGAGGGAGCTCCACCGCGCCCGAATCGTTCATGCGTCCACTCCTGGCCCACCTACAGTTTCGGGGAACGATCCGCGAGCGTTCCGTCGACCCCTACGTGCGGATCCTGAAGGCCCTGGAGTCGAAGCGGCGGGTCCGGGGGGTCCTACTGGACATCTCGAGCGGCGGGGGCGGCGATATCCCGTCGCAGGACTTCTATCGGGCCGTCAAACGGCTCGACGCATCGAAGCCGGTCGTGGCCTCCATCGGTTCCGTCGCCGCCTCCGGTGCGTACATGACTGCCCTTGGGGCTCGCAGGATCTACGCCTATCCGGAATCGATCGTAGGCTCGATCGGCGTGATCTACCCGCACGTGGCCGTCCAGGAACTGCTGGACAAGGTCGGCATCCACCTTGAGCTGCTGCACGAAGGGCGACACAAGGACGCGTTCCAGGGCCTCCGAGATCTGACCGACGAGGAGCGCGCGAAGGTGCAGGCCGTCATCGCCGAGAGCTACCACGGCTTCGTGGAGACGGTCGCCCGTGAGCGGCACCGGTCGATCGACCAGATCCTCCCATTGGCCACTGGAGAGTTCTGGTCAGGGCGCAAGGCCGTCGAGCTCGGTCTTGTAGACGCCCTCGGCGACCGCGAGTTTGCGCTCCAGGAGCTGGGTCGGCTCACGGGCGTCCCGCCGCAGCGAACGGTCCGCGTAGCTCCTCCTCGGCCGTTCATGGAACGGTTCCTGTCGGGCGGCGCCTCGGTCCTGGGATCCCGCGTCCGCGACGGCGTCCGAGACGCTCTGGAAGACCTGGCCTATGACTCCCTGTTCGGTCGCTGACCGGGCGGCGGAGCCTCGGCTCCGCCGGGGTTAAATATCGCCCGGGGCCGTAGTCCGCCCGATGCCGCCCGAGGGCCGCCAGCGCGCGTTCAGCTCGGCTGCCGGTCTCATCCAGTACTACGACATGGAGGAGACCAAGGCGCTGAAGATCGCGCCCTACATCGTCCTGGCCCTGGGCCTCGGCGCCGCTATCCTCGTGGAAATTCTGAACTGGAAGTTTCCGTAGCGGACCGGCCGCGACGGCTCAGCCACCGGCGGGCGTCGGAGCTAGACCGGGCAGATACCGGCCCTCTTCGCGCTGACCCAGCAGCAGCACCTTCGACTCGGGAGATTCGTCGAGGATCCGGTACCCGGTACGGGCGGCCAGACGGCGGCCGAAGGCCCGGATCATCTCGTGCGACGGAACATGGGCCGCCGACAGCCGCTGCCGAGACTTCCCCATGTAGACGTACCCTTTCGGCTCGATGAAATCGGGCCTCGCTACGGAGTCCAGTTCGGCATACTGGTCTTCCCAGCCGAGATTCCAACCGTGGACGAGCGTGTGGCGGACGACGCGGCGCGTCCGGAGCCCTCGAACGATCTCGAGGGATTCGCCGAGCCGCTGCCAAGCATCCGCCTGCGCCGGCAAGGTGAGGCGGCGGAACAGCGGCTCGTTCGGGGCCGTGACGGAAACGTAGAGCTGGGTCGGGAGAGGATCGAGGTGACGGAGCGCGTCGGGGTTGGTCCCGTTCGTGACGAGAAACGTCGTGATGCCCCGCGCGTGGCAGAGCTCCAAGAAGCGGTTCATCTTGGGATAGAGCGTCGGCTCGCCCGTGAGCGAAATGGCGATGTGTCGAGGCTGGCGGGCCTCGTCCCACCGGCCTTCCGGGACCGACGCCTCGCCTTTGAAGCCGGAGATCGCCCGCTGCTGCGCCTCGATCGACCGGTCCAGCAACGTCTCCGGGTCGTCGTACTCGGGCATGAGCTCGTCGTTCTCCCACCCCTGGTTCCGCCAGCAGAACCGGCAGTGGAGGTTGCACGAGTCGATGGCGGGCGACATCTGAACGCAGCGGTGACTCTGGATACCGTAGAACCGGCCCTTGTAGCAGTCCCGCCCGTAGAGCAGCGATTGCCGGGTCCAGTAGCAGGTCTTCACGGCGCTGTGGCGACCCACGAGCTGGTAGCCCTGCCCGGAGAGCTCCGCCGACAGGTCCTGGTCGCCCATGCGCTGCGCCCGAGGAGAGGGCTCCGAGAATAACCCTTTGGCGGGCGGACCGGAACCGCCTACGCTCGCTCCGTGGGTCCGGCGAGTTCTGCGAGGACCGACTGGACGCGGGTGACAACGCTCGTCGCGCGGCGACGGGCTGTATCGGCGTCGGGGTCCTCGGAGAAGATTCGGAGCAAGGGCTCGGTGCCCGAGGGTCGCAGGAGAACCCAGCCGCGTCCCTGGTAGACCTTGATACCATCCAGGGTAACGATCCGGTCGGCTCCCTGCGACAGCTCGGCCGCCAGACGGGCCATCACCGCGTCGCGGAACTGCGACGGAACGGGTACCTTCTCTTTGACCACGGCGTACTGGGGAAGGTCCCGGAGCGCCTGTTCCAGTGAGGTTTCCGCGTCCGCAAGGCGGTCCAGCACCGCCGCCAGCGTCATCGCGCCGTCCCGGGCGAGCTGCAGCCGTGGAAAGATGTATCCGCCGTTGTCCTCGCCGCCAAACACCGCCCCGCGCTCTTGCATCGCCCGAGTGATCGAGGGGGATCCGACCGGCGTGTAGAGTACGTCACCTCCTTCCTGGCGCACGGCCTCCTCGACGCTTTGCGACGCGGTGACCGGGATGACGACCAGGCCCCCATGGTGCTGGCGAACGAACTCCCGGGCCAGCCAGGTCAGGATCCGCTCACCGGGAACGTAGTGACCCGCGCCGTCCACGAAGACCGCCCGGTCCGCGTCGCCGTCATGCGCCACCCCTAGCTCAACGCCGAGGGCCGGAACTGTGTGAATCAGCTGCTGCAGGTTCGCCTCGGTCGGTTCGGACAGGTGGCCGGGGAACGTGCCGTCGACCTGGCCGTTGAGCGTCGTATATCGGCAGCCCAGCCGCCGGAGCAGGGACGGGCTGGTCTCGCACGAGGCCCCGTTGCCGCAGTCGAGCAGGACCTGGAACCGGCGCCGGATAATGTCGTCCCGATGGACCTGCGAGAGGATGCCGTGGAGGTACCGTTCCGCCCCGTGCGAGTCGGTGTGAATCATCCCGACCCGGTCGTACGGCACGCTGCGAGTCTCGCCCGAGGCCACCAACGCTTCGATCCGCTCTTCTTCGGAGCGAGGAAGCTCGAGGCCGTCGCCGGAGATGCACTTGATGCCGTTGAACTCCGGCGGGTTGTGGGAGGCCGTGATGATGACCGCCATCTGGGCTCCGACCGACCGAATGTTGTACTGGATCGCCGGAGTGGGAAGCAGCCCGAGCTGCACCACCGCGTGGCCGGCGGCCGCCAAGGTACCCGATACGATCCCCGCGAACGCGGGACTCGATGTTCGGCCGTCCCATCCGACGGCGATCGGGGGTCCGACGGGGTAGGCTTGCCCGATCGCGGCCGCTACGGCCGTGACGAATGGCGCCGTCAGCCGTTGGCCGACAACATCGCGGATCCCGTTGGTCCCAAACAAACGCACGACCCTTCCGGAGGGGCCGGACAGATAATTCCTGTGCGTCCCGCGAGGAAAAGCGGTTTATCAGAACGGTCCCGCTCCGACGGCGATGGAGGAGACCCAATGGCTCGTCGACGAGATGCTCGGGCGCCTCTGTCGGTATCTCCGGTTTCTCGGTTGCGATGTCGAGTATGTCCGCGGCCTGGACGACAGTGAGATCGTCACGCGATGCCAGTCGGAGGCTCGGCGCCTCATCACCCGGGACCGTGGGCTGGCGAGCCGTCTGCCGGGCAGTGTGCTGTTGACGCGGACTGACATCGGCGGCCAGCTCGCCCAGCTTCGGGTCCTGGTTCCATCGCTGCCCCGCACCGTGAGCTTCGTCCGCTGCTCGCTCTGCAACGGAGTACTGGGACCGGTCCAGCGGGCGACGCTGGACGGCCCAGCGCTGTCGCAGCTGCCGCCGGCGGTGCGGGCGGGGACCGCAGTGCTCTACCAGTGCCGAGCCTGTCACCATCTGTACTGGGAGGGTAGTCACACCCGCGCGATCCAAGACCGGATCCGCCGCTGGCTGGACGCGGAGCCGTGACCTTCATGGACCTTGAGGTGTGGCTTTCCGGAGAGAATCTGCCGCTCTCTCGGGCGGAGGCAGCCGCGGTCGCGGAGCTACTGGGGGGATCCATCCTTGCGGACGGCTCCCGCGGACGCGTTCGTGTCCGGCTGCCGGCGCGGGGAGCCTCCGCGGTCTTCTCGCGACGCCTGGCGCTGGCCCATCGAACGGCCGAAGTGCACCCGCCCTCGACGTGGACGGAGCTGGAGAGCTTAGTCGTACGAGCCGGCGCGACCCGGAGGAGCGCCGCGTTCCAGTGGGTCCCCGGAGGAGCGGCACATGGGCCTGCGTCAGTGATCCCGGAACTGGGGAGGGCGTACCTGTCTGGCGGCGGCCGGATCTCGCTCGGTCGGCCGGAGAGGCGATTCTGGGTGGAGGCCGCGGATTCGGGTCGGATCACGCTCTTCGAGACGCTCGACCCCACCGGCCGGGCCGAAGTACGGAGCCGGGCAACGCCGAAGCTGGCCTTCCAACGCCCGGTGACCCTCGCGCCCCGGCTGGCCCGAACGGTGGTCAACCTCGCCCGGATCCGTGCCGGCGACCGGGTGGTCGACCCGTTCCTGGGAACCGGCTCGCTTCTGCTCGAAGCGGCTCTTCTGGGTGCCGAGACGACGGGGGTCGACATGGATGCGGCGATGGTTCGGGGCGCTCTCCGCAACTTTGCGCAGTTCGGTCAGAGCCCGGCGGGTCTCCGGCAAGCGGACGCCGAGGCTGCCGCCGCGGAGTTTCCGGAGTCGACCTTCGACGCGCTCGTTACGGATCCGCCGTATGGCCGCGCTTCCGGGACACGCGGCGAGCCCGCGGGCGACCTCTGGCACCGGGCGATCACGGCCTGGTCGAGCCGGGTACGGCCGGGGGGCCGGCTCGCCGTCGTCGTGCCTCAGGGGACCGAGGAACCGATTGCGGGGACCCGCCTCGAGGCCTCGATCCCCCAACGCGTGCACCGGAGCTTGACGCGAGAGTTCCGGGTCTATCTCCGGGTCTGAACGCCCTCGCGTTAGATCAGCACGGTCTGCGGCCCCGACGGCCCGGTCTGCGCTTCGTTGCAGTACTGGGCCGCCACGAACGTCACCTCAAGCGACGCGGCCTCTGTATTGGTGTAGGTGACCCGGATCGTCGCGCTGGCGGAGAGCGGGACGGAGAGATATTCGGACATGGGAAGCGTCCAGCTTCCGTCTCCTTCGAAGGTCGTGACGTTGCCGTTCGGCAGCGCGATCGACCAGGACGAGTTCGCTAAGAAGGCCGCTAACGCGGAACCCACGAGCGGCCCGGTCGAATTCGCCAGAACCACGCTCGTGATGTTCGCGGTCAGGCTGTAGGCATGGGGCACGTCGTCGTGATTCACCACCGTCACGTTGATCAGCGATGCGACGGGGAAGTCGGTCCCCGAGATCCCGGAAGCGATCGGCTTCTCTAGGGAGAAACTGTCGGCGGGCGTCGAGATCGGAACGAGTACGAAGCCGCCGAGAAGCACCGCCACGACCAGGGCCCCTACCAGAGCGCGGGACGGCCCCAACGGGCTGACGTCGTTCAGGGGCGGCGGGTGTCGCACACCGAGCAGGATGATCAGTACGGCGAAGAGCAACCAGCCGAGGTACAGGGTGAGCAGCCCGACCAGTCCGAGGAAGATGATCGCGGCGTAGCTCACGTACCGGGACCGGTCCCGGAACAGGGCGCGGAAGACATGCCCGCCATCGAGCTGACCGGCGGGCAGGAGATTGATCGCCGTAACCAGAAGCCCAACCCAGCCGGCCAAGGCGAGCGGGTGGAGGCTGATGATCGCCGCCGCGTTCGGCACGAAGAGGGAGAGGAAGCTCCAGATGAGGGGCAGACCGATGAGGAGGTCGCCGTAGTTCACTCCGAGGATCGTCGGGCCGCAGTTGAGCGGCGAGAGCACCGGGGCGTGGACGCTCAGGAAGATTCCGCCGATCGTCACGGGGATCGCGACCAGGAACCCGGCGAGCGGGCCGGCGGCACCGATGTCGAAGAGGACCTTCCGGCTCGGGATCGGTTCCCGGAGGCTGATGAACGCGCCAAACGTCCCGAAGATCAGCCACGGCGGAGGCACCGGCAGGAAGTACGGGAGCGAGGCCTCCACGTGGTGGTGCCGGGCCACGAGGTAGT
Organism: Thermoplasmata archaeon; assembly: GCA_030041175.1. Lineage (GTDB taxonomy): Archaea > Thermoplasmatota > Thermoplasmata > Lutacidiplasmatales > UBA184 > JAKIWV01. The sequence goes on from JASHOK010000001.1 coordinate 9,486, forward strand.
GCGCGAGCTCGTGCAAGCCCAGGATTGCCAGCAGCGGCGCTGCGAAGTAGATGCCGCCCCAGACAAAATCCGTGGCGGAGAGGGTGGTGGTGCCGACATAGGACATCCAGAGAAAGGAGCCCGCAAAGGCGGTCGACAAGACGGTCGCCGCCAAGAGCGCGAGATTCACCCAGAAGCCCCAGGTGCTCCGGGGACCCCGGCGGACGATCTCGACGATGTACTCGCCCTGCTCGTACCGGAGCTGCGGCACGTAGAACTTCGGCCACAGGTCCTGCCGCAGCAGGTCGAACTTGGATTCCAGCGTGGCAGGGTCCGCGTGAACGAGGAGCACCAGCGAGACGGGCGTGACGCGCGTCTCGTAGACGGGGAAGAACCGCGACACTTCGGACCGGAGCCAGTCGAGCTCAGGCCCCGGAGGCGAGGGAGGCGCAGTGGCCACGGCCTAACCCGCCGACGGAGCCTTCGCCGCCTTCTGGGCCTTCTTGGCCCGTTCCTTGGCGGTGTAGCCGGTCAGCGTCTCGAGAAATCGGTTGTACCGACGGATCGTCTCGGCCGCCACGTCGGGGGCGACCTTGGGATTCATCCGGAGGTCGATCTGCAGTTCGCCCTTGCCGATTCGGGCGGTCAGGCCGTCGATCGCCCCGTAGTGAGTAGTTACGGTGTCCGCGGCGCGCTCTCCGGCCCCGAACTCCTGTTGGCAGGTCACGAGCAGCCGGTCGAGGGTAAGCTGGGCCCGTAGGGCCGGCCTGACGATGTAGACTCCCACGGCGGCCGTTCTAGATTCGCCCGAGCTTAAGCTTGACCGGGCGCGACGCGGCACGCTCAGGGACCCTGCGGCTCCGGCCCCGCGGATCAGACGGTCTCGATCTCGAAGAGCACCCGGTAGCCGCGTAGCAGCCGGGAGACCTCGTCACTCAGGTCGAGCAGCTGGTCCGGCGTCGCCGGGCCGCGCCAGTCGTAGAGGAAATCGTAGTTGCCCTGCGTCGGGACGAACCCGAAGCCTTCCAGGCGCTCCGCCACTTCCTGGGGCTTGGCGCCCTCGCTGTGGAAGCTGACCCGGAGGTAGGTCTCCATCGGGGGCCCGAGCGGCTCGCGGGGGATTAACCCTTCTGCCGCGCGAGACGACGGGTCTTCGACCCGGCTGACCGAGGACGTCCCTCGGGGTCGATCTCGCCGGCCCGGATCCGGCGCGACGCGATCGGTGCTCCATCGCCGGCCCGTACGAGCGGCACTACGACGGCGGCAAGCGGCTTCAGGCCCCGACGGCGCCGCTCCCGGTTGATCGTCCGGACGGCACCACGAGTTTCGTCCGAGACAACGATGACATCGGCACCCGGGCGGACCGAGCCTCCCCACGGGTCATCCAGCGGGCTGAGCGTCCACTCGCGTCCGGGATACCGTCCCTCGAGAAATCGACGTAGATGGCGGCGACGCGTG
>JASHOK010000086.1 GCA_030041175.1 Thermoplasmata archaeon
TCGGTCGGGCGGCTGCGGCGCACAACCCCGCCGCGCATTTCCAGAGTGCAGTCACCGAGAGCGAGGTCGCGAGCAGCCGCGTCGTCTCCTCACCGTTGAGACTGCTGCACTGTTCGGCGATCTCGGACGGCGCCGCGGCGGTCGTGCTGTCTCGGGGCGAGGGAGAGGTGGGCGTGCTGGGCCTGGGCCAGGGCTTCGACCTTCTCTCCGTGACGGATCGGAGCGATCCCACGTCGTTCCGGGCCAGTCGAATGGCGGCGGAACGGGCCTACACGATGGCGAAGTTGACGCGGAAGGAGATCGCCTTCGCGGAGCTGCACGACGCCTTCGCTCCGTTCCTTCTGATCGAGCTCGAAGACATCGGGGTGTGCGGACCCGGAGAAGGAGGCCGCTGGGTTCTCGACGGCGCCACCGCCCCGGACGGTCGATTTCCGGTAAATCCTTCGGGGGGCCTGCTCGGTCGCGGACATCCAGTCGGTGCCTCCGGCCTCGCGCAGATCGTGGAGCTGGCGCGCCAGCTGCAGGGCTCGGCCGGCGGTACCCAGCTGACGAGCCCGGGCAGGACCGCGCTCGCGGTCTCGGTGGGGGGAATCGGGAGTCACAACTTTGTCACGATCCTCGGCCGCGGGGGGGCGAGCTAGGTGCCCGACCCGGCGCTCGTCATGCTTCGCTGTGACAGCTGCCAGGCGGAGTTTACGCCCCGAACCGGACCGTGTCCCCGGTGCGGCGGCGTACACACTGAACCGTTCGAGATCGACCCCGGAGGGCGCGTGCTGGCAGCGACGGAGCTCACCGCTCCGAGCTCCGGCTGGAGCGCGCCGCACCGCCTGGCTCTGGTGGAGGTGGCGGGCGGCATCCGGCTCTTGTGCGTCGTTCGTGGGGCCCTCCCCGCCGTGGGAGACCAGTGCACGGTGAGCCGCGACGGAGAGACCTACCGCATCGGGTGACGCAGCGGGCCGGCCGGGGCACGCGGGGAGGGGGACTTTCCGAAGGCCGGGGTCGCCGGCGTTCCTTTGAACCCCCGAGGTGAAATCACCACTGGATTAGCAATCCAGCGCCTTACCGGGCTGGGCCATCCCCGCGCACGCGAGGGAGTCCCGGCGGGCGGTTTAAAGATTGGGACGGACGGAACGCCGCGGCCTCCCCGTTATGTAGCCGCCCACCGCTCGGCGCGCGGAGCCAGCGATGCACGTCAAGCGAGCCGGAGTCGTCGGCGCCGGGACGATGGGAGTGGCCATCGCGGAAGTGTTCGCCTACAACGGGATCGAGGTCGTTCTCAAGGATCTTGACACGGGACTTGTCGAGAAGGGGCTGGCCCGGGTGCGCCAGTACGTGGACGAACTTCTCAAGTTCCACGCCGAGCGCGCCGACCGCGAGATCGACCGGCTCCGAGAGCTGGGCCTCGAACTGACGCCAGAACAGACGACGACCCTCAGAACCCGTCTCGCCCCCAAATTCACGCCGACTCGGGCCGAGGAGGTCGTCGGCCGGGTGCACGGAACGACCGGCTGGGACGAGTTCGCCAATGTCGACCTGGTCGTTGAAGCGGCCTTCGAGAAGTTGGAGGTCAAGCGCGAGCTCTTCGAGAAGCTGGACACGGTGCTGCCGGAGCACGCCATCCTGGGTTCCAACACGTCTTCCCTGTCGATCACCCGGCTGGCTCGGGGGCTGCGCCACACCCCGCAGATCCTCGTCACGCACTTCTTCAACCCGCCCGTCACCCTTCCGCTGGTCGAGGTCGCCGCCGGCGTCGAGACCCGGGACGATGTCGTCACCGACGTAATCGACTTCCTGCAGGGGCTCCGGAACCACCGGTTCCCGCTGGTGCCCATCCGGGTACAGGAGGCGCCCGGCTTCGTCGTCAACCGGATCCTCAGCCCGGTGATGGCGGAGGCCTGCTTCGTGCTCCAGGAGGGAATCGCGAGCGCCCGCGACATCGACCAGGCCATGAAGGCCGGAGCGGGCATGCCCATGGGACCGTTCGAACTCGCCGACCTCGTGGGACTCGACGTCAGCCTCGAGGTCCTGAACACGCTGTACCGGGAATTCCAGGATTCCCGCTATCGGGCCCCGATGGCGCTGCGTCGCCTCGTCGATGCCGGACACCTGGGCCGAAAGACCGGCCGCGGGTTCTACGAATACACCTAGGCGACGGCCGAGGCGTGGTCGCCCTCCCGGCGGGCCGCCTGGAGGGCGCGAGCGTACCACTCGAGCTCGGTGAAGAAGGCGGTTAGCCGCTCGTCCCAGGCTTCCCGGTCCCCCACCGGCCCCTCGGGCCCCCAGGTCTCGCCGATGCGCGGGACGGCGAGCGCCATCGGGATCGTTATGGCATGCAGCCCGGAGATGACCTGCCGGAGCTGGTCCTGAGCTCGAACCCCACCGAATGCCGCACCCGCGGTGATGAAGCCAAACGGCTTGCGGTTCCACTCGTCGAACAGGTGGTCGAGGAGGTTCTTGAGCGTCCCGGGAATCCCGAAGTTGTACTCGGGCGTTACGATCACAAACCCATCGGCCCGATCCATCGCCCGTACGAACTCTTCGACGACCGCCGGACGCTCCGTCATCTCCCACTCCCGGCGATCCAGGTTTCCAAACGGCAGCTCCCGGGGGTCCCAGAGTCGGGTGGTCACTCCGGTTCGCTGCGCGAGCCGACGCTCGACGTACCGAGCGACCCAGATGGATCGCCGCTCCGAGCGGACCGTTCCAAAGAGAATCGGAAGGTCGAGCGACACGTCCGGGCGGGTTCCTGGACGGGATTATAATTGGTTCGGTACGCTGACACTACCGCCGAGGACGGGTCCACCCCCGGAGCCCTTTTGTGGCGTCGACGCCCGTCGCTCTTGATCCCCATGGCGGCATTCCCCTCGTCCGGCTGGGCCGTAGACTTCCGGGAAGCGATCAATGCGAACGAGGCCTACGCTCAGGCGGCCGCTGCGTGGGAGGGCGACATCCTGTTCGAGATCCTCGGGGACGCCCAGGCGGCCCACGGGCCGGGCATCTACCTCGATCTCTCGCATGGAGTCTGCAAAGAGGCGCGATTCGTCGAAGACCCAACGTCGGTCAGCGCCGAGTTCGTATTCCGCGCAACCCGGGAGAACTGGGACCGGCTGCTGCGGAAGGAACTGGATCCGGTGAAGGCCTTCCTCGGGGGAACGATCAAGATGTCCGGGAACCCGGCGAAGATCATGCGCTTCGTGGGAGCGGCCAAAGAGCTGCTCGACACCGCCGGAAACGTACCCCGGTCGGGGTAACCGCGCACGCTCGGCGTCAGCCGGGAGCCGACGTGTGCGAAGCGGCCCGGGCCGCATCCGGGGGAGTGGGCGGCGATGCAGCGGCGGGTGGCACCGGCAGCGTAGGCGGCGCCGGGGGTTTGGGTGGCGGCGGCAGGAGCCGAGTCTTGAGAAAGTCCATCACGCGGCTCCAGGCCGCCTCGGCGAGCGGAAGGTCGTACGCGCCCATGTCCTGGGCCAGGAAGTTTCGACGGGCCGTGGGATACTCGGCGAACTCCACCGAGGTCGCCCCAGTACCGGCGGCCGCGGCCACCGCAGTCTTCGAGCGACGAGAAGCGGCATCCCGCCCTGCGTGAACGAAGAGTATCGGCGCGGAGACGAGCGTGACGAAACCGCTCGGCCGGACAGGGGCCGGATACGCGAGTACGACCGCGCTGAGCCTTTGCTCTTCCCCGGCCACGCCGAGCGCGAGTGCGGCTCCGAATCCGGCTCCGAACAGCGCCGATTTGTCGGTGTCGGCCATCGGACGGGTTCGGAGGTAGGCGAGGGCGTCCTGGAAGTAGAGCAGCAGCTTTCGAGTCTTCGCAGAGCGCAGCGGGACTCCGCCGCCCAGGTAAGCCCCCGTTCGGGTCACCAGATGCTCCGGGAACCCGATGCCGGGCGCATTGCCGACCTCAGGAATCAGTACTTCGAACCCGGCCTTTGCAAACCGGATCCCGGCGTCGAGCAGGACGGTCGTCACGCCGTACACGTCCGGCGTGATCAGGAGAATCGGATGACGGACGATTTTCGTGGGGGTCAGCAGAATGGCGGAGGCGTGTCCGGACTTCGTGATGGACGTGTCAAACCAGATCCGATCACTCCGGTAGGGTGGCAACGGTGCGCCGGGCTTGACCGTGGACGTGGTCCAGGTCTTGTTGAGGAAGTCGAGAACGCAGAGCTTGAAACGTTCCTTCTGTAGCACGATCACGGCCTGGCGCTTCCCGCAGATGTCACAGACGCCGATGACGCCCGAACCGAATTCCTGAGGATAATCGGGAAGGAGCAGGTCCTGGTCGTCGCTCATGGGGTCCGTCTACGCCAGACAGACCCAGCGAGCTGGGGCTCGGTTTTAACCCTTACCCGAAGTCGAGCGTCTTCGCCGTCCGACGGCGACGTGCCGATGCGGGGCGACCGCTCGGTCGAGGTGAGACTTTCCGCGCGGGAAGAGCACCGGGACGCCCGCGGCGAGCAAGCGGGCCCGCAGCGCCCGGTCGCCGGTGAGGACCCAGGCCGATAGCCGACGGCCCAGTTCCACGAGGGCATCGTCGCCCATCGAGGCCGTGGGGACCACCTCAAACCGTCGAGCAAACTCCCGGGCCGCTCGGGCATTGGGGTTCCCGCGTTCCGCGATGCGCTCGAGTTCCCCCAGGACGGAGGAAGGCACCTGGATCCGAGCCCCGTCGACCTGTGCATAGGTCTCCTCCTCGAGCCGAAAGTGGGAGGTGAACGGGAGCAGGAGCGCATTGGCGTCGACCAGGACGACCGGTCGACCGGTGCCCGTCGGCACGTTACCCCGACCGCCGGAGCTTGATCCCGAGAGCCTCCCGGTCGGACTCGCGGCCGGTGAGCTTTCCCTTGAGGAGATACCGCTGGGACTTCTGGTTCGCCGTCTTCGGGATCTCGGCGATGAACTCCACGTACCGCGGCACCATGAAGAACGGCAGCCGGTCCGCGGCGAATCGGAACAGCTCCTCCGGGTCGACCCGGAGACCCGGCTTCAGCTGGATGAACGCCTTCACATCCTCCTCCCCCACCTCGGCCGGCACCCCGACGACGACCGATTCGAACACCGACGGGTGCTGGTTCAGGACGCTCTCGACGTCATAGGGGGCCAGATTCTCCCCTCGGCGTCGGATGACGTCCTTCTTCCGGTCGAGGAAGTAGAAGTAGCCGTCCGCGTCCTGCTTCATCAGGTCCCCGGTGTGGAACCAGAGGTTCCGCCACGCCTCGACCGTCTTCTCCGGCTTCCGATAATACTCGAGGAACATCGTAAACGGCTCCCGCGGCCGAACGAGCAGTTCGCCCGGTGTCCCCGGCGGAACCGGTTCGTCGTGGTCATCGACGATCTGGGCCTCTACGAACCCCAACGGGGTACCGACGGAGCCCACCCGGATGGCGTCCGGGGGATTCATCAGCGTGGTGCAGCCGCACTCGGTCATGCCGTAGAGCTCGATGATCTGGACTCCGAAGCGGCTTTCGAATTTCGGCCAGACCTCCTTGGTCGCTCCCGCGGTCAATGCGACGCGGACCCCGTGCCCGAGGTCCGTCGCCTTCTCCGGCTGCTTGTACAGGATGTTCACCATCGCAATCAGCAGCGAGACGTGGGTCGCGCCGTTCCGGGCAGCCGTTTCCCAGTATGTGGACGCGTGGAACCGTTCCTCGTAGGCGGCCGTCACGTCGTTGAGGAGCGCTGCCAGGGTGGTCATTTCCTGGGCGTTGCAATGGAACAGGGGAAGGCCGGTGAACAACACCGAATCCGGTGTCAGCCGGCTCCGGCGCCCGATCTCTCGGGCGGTCGTGAGGTACTTTTCGTGCGGGATGACGGCGCCCTTCGGAGGGCCGGTCGTCCCGCTCGTGTACAGGATCGCGGCCGGGTCGGAGGGTCGCGGGGGCGGCGTAGCCGGGGGCTCACGAGCGGAGAGAACCTCCTTCCACGGAGACATTCCTGCGGGCAGATCCTCTGGTGCGTCCTCGCGTTCGATCACCCACTCCCTCGTCAGACTCAGGGAGGACCGGACCGGCTCGTAGGCCGACAGGAGCGATGGGTCCAGGACGAGGAAACGAGCCTGGCAGTCATCTAGTTCGTACCGGAGAAGGTCGCCTTTCAGGGCGGTGTTCAGTGGGACGAGGACCGCTCCCAGCTTGACGGCGGCGAACCAGAGCAGCGGAAACTCCGGCTGGTTGTAGAGCAGGGCCGCCACGTGGTTGCCGGCCTCGACGCCCGCCTCGGCGAGACCGGCCGCCACCCGGTCGCTCGCTCGGTCCAGTTCCGCGTAGCTGAGGGTCCGGTGTGGGAATTTCAGCGCGGGCCGGTCCCCGTTCTTCTGGGCCTTGCGGCGAATGAGGGTGGCGAGGTCGTGGTACTCTTCGCCGGGCTCGAGCATGCAGCGTGGCGCCGAGCGGGGTGGGAGGGATAAGCGTTCGGAAGCGGAGAGGTCTTAGTAGGCCCCGCCGATGGACTGCCGTGCCCTCCCGGTCGCAGCCGTTCCGAGCGGACCGACCCTCCGTCGCCGAACTCGCGGCCGGCGCCGTCGTGACCCATGTGCGGGAAGGCACCGTGCTCTTGCTCCACGAGCGCACCGAGGACCGGTGGGGCTTCCCGAAGGGGCACGTGGACCCGGGCGAGAGCCTTTTGGAGGCCGCCCGCCGGGAGATCCGGGAAGAGGCGGGACTCACGGACCTTGACCTTCGCGAGGAGGTCGGCGAAGTGAGCTACCGGTTCTACGACCCGAAGCGCCAGCTGAACGTGTTCAAAACCTCGGTCTACTTTCTCGCCACGACGGTCCGGAGCCGGACGACACTCGAACCAATCTTTGACGAAGCGCGATGGGAACCGGTGGCGGTGGCCCGGACGCTGGTGCGGTTCGATACGGACCGCCGGATCCTCGACGAAGCCGCCAAGGTGCTCTAGTTGCGTCCGCGGCGTCGAGCCGCAGCGTCTGGTCAGGGGATCCGGAACCGCGCCCGCGCGGCGAGAGCTCGGGACTCGGGGTATCCCGCGTCGGCGTGACGAGCCACCCCGATGCCCGTGTCGTTGTGCAAGACCCGCGAGATGCGCTCATCCGCGTCGTCCGTGCCGTCGACGACCAGCACCAGACCGGCATGAATGGAGTTGCCAATCCCAACTCCCCCCCCGTGGTGCACGGATACCCAGGAGGCGCCACCGGCCACGTTGAGCAGGGCGTTCAGTATCGGCCAATCTGCAATGGCGTCCGAGCCGTCCCGCATCTGCTCGGTCTCCCGATACGGGCTAGCGACACTCCCCGTGTCGTGGTGGTCGCGCCCGATCGCGATTGGCGCCGACACTTCTCCTGAGCGCACCATCGCGTTCACCAGATGTCCGAATCGTTCCCGTTCTCCGTACCCCATGTAGCAAATCCGGGCTGGGAGACCCTGGAACTGTACCCGCTCGCCGGCAAGTCGAATCCACCGGCACAGGTGGGAGTTCGTGGCGAACTCGCGCAGAATCATCCGGTCGATGGCCCGGATGTCGTTCGGGTTGCCGCTCAGCGCCACCCAGCGGAAAGGGCCGCTGCCGACGGCGAAGAGCGGGCGGATGTACTTCGGCACGTAGCCAGGGAAATCGAAGGCGTTCGGGACGCCGGCTTCAACGGCGCGGGCGCGAAAGGCGTTGCCGTACTCGAAGCCACGGGCACCGCGCTCCAGGAACGTAAGGATCGCTCGGGCCTCGTTCGCGATGGAGCTGTACACCTTCCTCCGGTAGGTGGCCGGGTCGGAGGCGCGCAGCGCGGCCGCGGAGGCGAGGGAG
>JASHOK010000087.1 GCA_030041175.1 Thermoplasmata archaeon
CTAGACCGCTTCCACGCGTTTGAGTTTGCGCCCGACGAGGCACTCGGCGGCGCCCGGCTGGACGGACTGGATCCGGAAGCGCTGCTTCGGCGGGAGCGAGGGTCCGGCGCAGATCTGCCAGTTCGAGCAGTCGAGGCGATTGCAGGGATATCGGCCCGTTTCGACGGAGCCGCCGGCCACCGCGCTCATCGATTCCACGACCAGGGCGCGGGGCGTCGCCATCACCTCCACCACGTTCGCCGCCGTTTCCTGGAGGGCACACGGGTGCTGCACGGTCCGTACCTTCGTGACCGTGTATCGGCGACCCGGGTCGAGCGTCAGACAGGCGTGTCGGTACGCGCAGGTCCGGCAGACCGGCGCACCTCCCATGTACACGAATTCCGTACCGACCTTGGCCTGGTCGTGTGCGAGCAAGGTGATCTCGACCATCGGCTACCCGATCACTCCGGTAACTAGGGCCAGCTTCTCCGCGGCCTCCCGGGTGAGACCGTTGTCGCCCAGGATGGTGTACCGCTCCGGCCGGAGCGAATGGGCCAGCACCAGGCTTTCGACGACCTCTTCCGACGTCACGCCCAGCTCGCGCGCGGTGGTCGGAGCCCCAATCGTGTGCAGGGCCGTCCGGATCCGGCGCCAATCGGCGCCGTGGAGGTAGAGCATCATGATCGCCCCGACGCCGACCTGCTCACCATGAAGCCCGGGCGTACGAGCGACGCGGTCCAGAGCATGGCTGAACAGGTGCTCGCTTCCCGAGCAGGGCCGGGACGAGCCGGCGACGCTCATCGCGATGCCGGAGATCATCATCGGCCGGATGGCGATCCAGACGGACTCCTCCAGACTCGGCTTGATGAGCGCGGCATGGTCGATGATCTCCTGCGCGGCATATTCGGCCAACGTGGAGGCCGTGCTGGAGAACTCCTCGTTCCGGAGCCGTGCAGCGAGCTTCCAATCCAGGGTGGCGGTGACATTCGACACGACGTCCGCGCAGCCCGACGCGAGCAGGCGGAACGGAGCCTGAACGATCACCGAGGTATCGGCCAGGATTCCGATCGGCACGACTCCCTCGACGCTCGAAACGCCCTTCTGGTCACGGACCGACGCTCGGGGCGACGAGATGCCGTCGTGGGCCGCAGAGGTCGGGACGCTGACCCACGGCACAGCCAACCGTGTCGCGGCGAGCTTCGCGATGTCGATTTTGCTCCCCCCGCCGACGGCGACCAGGAACCGGGACTCGCTCGTGCGGGCTATGTCCGTCACGCGGTCGATCTCCGCCTGCGTCGCCTCGCCAGCCTCGACCAGGTCAACGGTGAAGCCGGCGTCCTGCAGGATCTGAACGGCCCGGTCCCCCGCGATCGCGCGGGTCCGCGGGCCGGTCACTACCGACCCATGCTTGGGAAAGTCGAACGTGACGCAGGACCGGCCGAGCTCCTCGAGCACCCCGTGCCCGGCGAGAACGGAACGGGGGAAGACCATGGCGCGGGCCTTGCCGAACGGGCTCTCCAGCCCGACCTGGACCTCGCGCCCCGAGTTCGAGCTCGCCGGCGCCATCGACGGGGCCGAGGCAGGTGCGGTGGCTAATCACCTTTTGTAGGAGCGATCGGGACCGTCTATCGGCCGGGGACGTCGCCCCAGAGCACCTTGTGCTCCTGCAGCATCGTCCGAACGTCGAGGCGGTCGTGCAGGACCCAGTCCGCGAGGCGCCCGGCATCGCTCCCCCAGACGGGCTGGAAGACGGCCTGCGCCGCGCACGGATGGGTGCGGAGGGTCCGGCGGGCATACAGGTAGTCGCGACGGTCCTCGATCACGAATTTCTCGACATCCGTCGGGCGGAGGAGGGGCAGGTTCGCCCACCGGTTGTGCGACTCCATGTGTGAGGACGGGCATTTGACATCGACGCTCAGAACAACTCCCGGAACGTTCAGATAGGGCGCCACGTCGAGCGACCCGCCGGTTTCGATCACGGTCGTGTACCCCTTCGCGCTCAGCGCACGGACGAGGTCGACCGACTCGCCTTGCAGGAGCGGCTCCCCGCCCGTCAGGCACACATTCCGGGTCCGGTGGGTGCCCACTTCCCGGAGGAGCGAGGCGATCGACCGCTCCCGGCCGGGACCGAACGAATAGGGCGTATCGCACCACACACAGCGCAGGTTGCATCGAGCGGTTCGGATGAACGAGGTGCGGAGGCCGGTCAGCGGACCCTCGCCTTGGACCGAATGAAAAACCTCGATGATCCGCATCAGGGGTTTCAACGGCGGACGCCGTAAGAGCGTTTGCCGCCCGTCAGCGGTCTTGGACCCATCGAAAAAGAACGTCTCAAATAGCGGCCTCCGTTCGGAGCCTCCTCCATGGAGCGTGCCCGGGAGACCCGATGGCAGGCCGCCTGGGAACGGGCCGGCCTGGCGACCGCGAGGCGCGTTCCGGGGCGGTCCAAGTTCTTCGCCCTCGTCGCCTATCCGGGCGCCAGCGGTTTCCTCCACATCGGGCATCTGCGCGGTCTCGCCTACGCCGACGCCCTGCATCGGTACCACCGGATGCGGGGCCGCCAGGTCTTCTTCCCGACGGGCACCCACGCCTCCGGGCTTCCGGCCGTCACCTTCGCCCAGAAGGTGGCGAACCAGGACGCCTCGACGTTAGCGCAGCTCCGATACCAGGGAGTCCCGGAGTCGGTCTGGCCGTCGCTCACGGATCCGGCCACCGCCGCGCGGTTTCTCGGAACGTCCTATCTCCGCGTCTTCCGGGAGGTCGGACTCCTGATCGACGAGAGCGCGTACTGCACGACGATCGACGACGACTATCAGGCGTTCATCCGGTGGCAGTTCGGGCGACTCGACCAGGCCGGGCTCGTGGTACAAGCACCGTACTACACGTCCGTCTGTCCGGTCTGCGGCCCCGTCTCGGTCGACCCCTCGGAGACGGACCTCTCTCGGGGCGGAGAGGCGGAGTGGGTCGAGTACACCGCCGTCCCGTACCGGCTCGACGACGGGCGCTTCCTCCTCACTGCCACGCTCCGGCCCGAGACCCTCTTCGGGGTCACGAACTTGTGGGTCCATCCCAGCGAGCCGCTCGTCGTCTGGCATCACGGAGAGCGAGCGTACCTCGTGAGTCGCTCCGGGGCCGAACTCCTCGTGGAACAGCACGGGGGAACGATCGGCCACGCCGTCCCCGTGGACCGGGTGATCGCCCAATCGGTCGAAGTGCCGCTCGGCGGCGCGCGCGTTCCGGTACTCGCGAGTCCGATCGTGGACCCCACCCAGGGCACCGGGGTCGTGATGTCGGTCCCGGCCCACGCTCCGGCCGACTGGCTTGCGCTCGCAGCGCTCCCCCCGGAGGTACGACAGCTCGTCCCGGAAGTACCGACGATCATCACGGTCGACGCCGACGCCTTGAGCTCGTCCGAACGGGAACTGCTGAAGGGTGCCGGGGCCCCAGCGGAAAGGGCCGTCCGCGCCACGCACGCCCAGAGCCTCTCGGACGCGCATGCGGTCGAGTCCGCCACGGAGCGGCTCTACCGCGTCGAACTGGCTCGCGGTCGGCTGACCGCCGGCCCCCTGGCCGGGAGCCCGGTGGCGGAAGCCCGGCAGGAAACGACCCGGCGTCTGCAGGCGGCCGGTGGCGGTTTCCTGGTGCAGCAGTTCTCCGAGCCCGTCATCTGTCGAAACGGCCACACGGTCGTCATCCGCCGGGTGCCCGACCAGTGGTTCCTCCACTACGGCGACCCGGCATGGAAAAGGAATACGGAAGAGCTGCTGGGGCGGATGTCGATCCAGCCGCCCGAGTACGCGTCGGAGCTGCCGGAGATCCTCAACTGGTTCCAGGACCGGCCGTGCACCCGCAAGGGCCGATGGCTGGGGACCCCGTTCCCCCGGGACCCCGACTGGATCATCGAGCCGATCGCCGACTCAACGTTCTACACGGCGTACTTCGTGGTCCGCCGGTTCGTGTCCTCCGGCCGGATTCCGGTCGCGTCGCTCACCCCCCCGTTCTTCGACTACGTGTTCCTGGGGGAGGGTCCGGGCGAACCGACGATCGATCGGGGCCTCCAGGACGAGGTCCGGGCCGAGTTCACGTACTGGTATCCGCTCGATGTGAACATCGGCGGGAAGGAACACAAACGGGTCCACTTTCCGGTGTTCGTGTATACCCACGCCCAACTCCTCGCCCCGGAGCTCCAGCCCCGCGGGTTGTTCGTCTACTGGTGGCTCACGATGCAGGGCGGCGCCAAGGTATCGAAGAAGGATGTGGCCGCCAAAGGTGGGGCCATCCCGCCGCTCCGCGACGCCCTCGAGCAGTACGGCGCGGATGCCCTGCGCCTCATGTATTCCATGGCGGCCTCGCCCTTCCAGGACATCGAGTGGCTGCCCACCCTGGTGTCGCACGCCTCCGACCGCCTGGCGGATGTGGAACGACTCGGCCGGGAGGCGTTGGCCCCGGGGGAAGGGGCATCGCCCGAACTCGATGCCTGGCTGCAAGACGAGACTCGAGGCATTGTCGAGCGGACTTCCGAAGCGCTGGAGCGCATGGACTTCCGGCAGGTCGCGCACAGCGTGTACGTGGACCTCCCCTCCCGGATTCGTCGGTACATCGCGCGCGGCGGCCGGCCGGGCGCGACGCTCGCCACGGTCGCCAAGGTCTGGATCCGGCTCATGAGTCCGACGACCCCACACCTCGCGGAGGAGCTCGGCGAGGGCCACTTCCGTGGGCTCGTCGCCGAGCAGCCATTTCCCGAAGCATCGGAGATGCCCGAGGACCCGCTGGCGCGGTTCGCAGAGGCGTACCTCGAGCGGATCGAGGAGGACCTGCGGAGTGTGCTCAAGGCCTCTCAACCCCCAGGGACCGGCGCGGGT
>JASHOK010000007.1 GCA_030041175.1 Thermoplasmata archaeon
AGCCCTGGCCGGGTTTTCGGGTGAGTACCTTCTCCTACGCCGCAGGTCTGCTTCGTCCCCAGATCGTTCAGGAACTCGAGCTCCGCCGGTTCGGCTACCAGACCTATCTGCTCGACCCAGAGATGTTCGTGCCGCTACCGGGCGGGCGGTCGCTGACTCTCTGGAACGACGACGACCGTTCGGCCGAGGAAATCGCGCGATTTTCGAAGCGCGATGCGCGCGCTTATCCGGAGTATTCCCAGTACTGGACCCAAGTCGTGGAGCTCATCGACCCGCTCCTACTCTCCGCCCCGGTCCCGCTGCCCGAGCTGCTCAAGATCGTCCCGGACGACACGGTCGAGGACCTCGTGCGGGACCTCTTCCTTCGCAGCGCGGCCGACATCCTGGACGAGTGGTTCGAGTCCGAGGAGCTCAAGGGTGCGCTCTGCACCAGCGCGATCATCGGCACGTTCCTCCCGCCCGACGCGCCGGGAACGGCCTACGTGCTGGCCCATCACAAACTGGGCAACATCGACGGACACCCGAAGTCGTGGGGCCTGGCCCGAGGCGGGATGGGCGGAATCTCTCAGGCGCTTCGGCGCGCGGCGGAGCATTTCGGGGCCACCGTGCGGACCGATGCGCCGGTGCGCCAGGTTCGGCTTCGGGACGGCAAAGCGGTGGGGGTCGAGCTCGTCTCCGGCGAGCAGATCGATGCGCGCGCCGTCGCGTCCTCGCTGGACGCCCGGCACACCTTCCTGGAACTGTTGCCACCCGACTCGCTGGAACCGGAGTTCCGGTCCCAGGTGTCGGCGATCCGGAGCCGCGGGTCGGCGCTGAAATTCAACGCCGCACTCGACGGGTTGCCGGACTTCACGGCCGCCCCGGGCGTTCCGGGGCCGCACCACCGCGGGTTCATCGACATCATCCCGAACATGGACTACGCGCGGGCCGCGTTCGACGATGCCTGGCACGGCCGATTCTCCCGGCGGCCGTTCATGGACATCGTCTTCCAGAGCGTCCACGATGACTCGGTGGCACCGCCGGGCAAGCACACGATGAGCTGCTTCGTCCAGTACGCGCCAACGAAACTGGATGGCTCGACCTGGGACGCAGCCAAACCCGCCGTGGCCGACACCGTTCTCGATACGATTGCCGAGTATGCCCCCAACATCCGCGAGGTGGTCCGTCACTGGCAGGTCGTCTCACCGGCCGACATCGAGGCGGTGCTGGGGATGACGGGCGGGAACATCTTCCAGGGGGACATCACGCCCGACCAGATCTTCACCTTCCGACCCGTGCATGGCTGGTCGCGCTACCGGACGCCGGTCGAGGGGCTCTACCTGGCCGGCTCGGCCGCTCACCCGGGCGGCGGCGTGCTCGGCGCCCCGGGCCACAACGCCGCCCAGGCGATCCTCGAGGACTGGCAGGGGAGCCCGGCCAGCGGGGCCGGCGCCGGCTAGCCCCTACGCGCAGTCGAGTACCACCGCGCCGGTGACGCGTCCGGCCTTGAGGTCGCGAAGGGCCCCGTTCGCTTCTCGGAGTGGACGCGACACGGTCGTGCTCCGGAGGCCGTGCTCGATCGCGAGCGCCAGGAACTCCTGCGCATCGGCCCGGGTGTTGGCCTCTACACTCAGGATCTTGCGCTCGCCGAACAGGAGATGGTCGTAATCGATCGCCGGAATCGGGCTCATGTGGATGGCCGGAATCGCGAGGGTACCGCCTTTCTTGAGCTCGCGGAGCGCCGGGAGCACGGTCTCCCCCACCGGGGCAAAATCGATGGCCGCATCGAGGGAGGGCGGACGGGCGACGGGAGAGGGGTCCGACGTGAGCACGGTTTCGACCGCTCCGAGCTCCCGGGCGAGGCGGAGGTGGTCCGGGTTGCGGGAGTACGCGACCGTGGCGTACCCGAGCTTCGACGCGAGCTGGAGCGTGAGATGCGCCGACCCGCCGAACCCGAAGAAGCCGATGCGTCCCCCGGGCCGGGGGAGTGCGAGCTTGAGAGCCCGGTACCCGATGATCCCCGCGCAGAGGAGCGGCGCGAGTTCGGTCGCCGGCCGAGCCGGCAGCGGAAGGATGTAGTCCTCGTTCCCCACCGCGTACTCCGCGTAGCCCCCGTCCACCGAGTACCCGGTGAACTGTTTCTCGAGGCAGAGATTCTCCCGGCCGGTCGTGCAGAACTCGCAGCGACCGCACGTCCAGTGGAGCCAGGGAATTCCCACCCACTCCCCCTCGTGGAACCGACGGACCGAGGCGCCGACCCGGGCGACGCGGCCTACGATCTCATGGCCCGGGACCACGCTCGCTCGCACTGGCGGCAGCTCTCCTTCCACGATGTGGAGGTCGGTTCGACAGACTCCGCAGTGGTCGACCCGAACGAGCACCTCCGAGGGACTCGGCTCGGGAATAGCTAGGCTTTCCTCCCGGAGCGGCTCTTGCTCGACCCGCGCCACGGAGTGAAGGACCATCGCGCGCACGGGCACCCTCAACCGCTCAGAGGCTTACAGGCTCCCCGGGTACGCGTCGGAACAATTGAACGTCGCCCACATGGGGCGCCCGGCACAAGAAACGAACGAGGCGCTCGATGCCGAAGCCGGCCCCCGCGGAGGGAATCAATCGATCCGCCACCTCCAGATAGGCCCGGAACGCCGCCGGGGGGATCCCATCCCGGGCGATGCGACGGCGGATCCGCTCCGGGTCGAACTCCCGCTCCGCCCCCGAGAGCCCCTCCCCGAAGCCGAGCGGGTAGACGAGGTCGTAGTTGAGAAAGTGTCCGGGATCGGCCGGGTCCTCTCGGTCATAGAACTCGCGGCGGTGACAGAGTGCCCAGAACGGCTGGTCGTGGGCCTCGGAGGCAACCCGTTCCCAGTCGGACCCGTAGTCCCGCTCCAGGTCGTGGGTCGTGTACACGGGGAACGGAGGCGAGAATCGCGGCGGAGGGACTCCCAAGGCTCCGAGTGCCGGGTGGCCCTCGAAACTTCTCCCGAGCCCGGCCAGGTACCGTTCGACGAGTGACCGTACCTCGGCCCCCGTAGCCCGAGGGATCTCAAAGTCGGCCTGGGTGAACTCGAACAGATGCTTCCCCGAAGTTGCCCGTTCGGCCCGTTCCAGCCGGACGTTGGGAGAGAGGATCCACAGCTTTCCCACGTCGCGCACCGCAAGCTGCTTGTGGAGGATCATCGAGTTCATCAGGTAGAATCGCTGGCCCAGATAGTCGACCTCTACCGTGGTCAACACCGAAGAGCCCGGGTCCGGTCCCAGCGGATCGGTGCTGCGACCCAGCATGACGGGCAGCAGCTGGAGGAAACCCTCGTCGTGAAAGAATCGGGTCGTCTCCGCTAGTACGTCGCTCAGCAGCTCCAGTCGGAGCCGCCGGTGCTCTCGCTCCGTCTTCTCGGCATCGTGTGCGGTCGCTCCGCTCATGTTTTCCTCTTACCGAAGGCCCTCCCGAGCGATGCGGGGTCGCATCGCCCGCCGGCAGGGGCCTTCTACGCCGGATTATTCCGCCGCCGACCGAAGGGGTCAGAGGCGGAACGGCAGCGGCCACGGGGCCGGCGCAGCGGAGGAACCGACGCCCTCTGGCGCGGAGCGGCCGACGGAGCCATCGCGCCAGCCCATACCGGCCCCCGACTTAAACGCTGCCGGACAACTCGACCTTTGGTCCGCTCCGGAGGTGGTTTCCACAGGGATCTGCCTCCCGGGCCCCTCGGGCACGGGCCCCAAATCCCCTAAGTTGCCGAACACTCTCGACTCGCCGGAAGGGTGCGATGACGTCGGGACCGCTCATGTTCCACCGCCTCGCCGACTACTACGACCTCCTGGTGGGCGACAAGGACTACCGAGCCGAGTGCCGGCGCCTCGAGGCCCTGGCACGACGATTCGGGCGTTCCGGGGGGAGATCATGGCTGGACGTCGCATGCGGAACCGGTCGGCACCTAGAGTTCCTTCGACACGAGTATGATGTCACCGGCATCGACCGGAGCCCGCAGATGCTCCGGGTGGCCCGGAGCCGCCTCCCCGGCATCCGCCTGCTTCGACGGGACATGAGGAGCTTCCACCTCCACGAGTCCTTCGACGTGGTGAGCTGCCTCTTCAGTGCCATCGGCCACCTCGAGACGGATCGAGAGGTCGGCGCCGCCTTCGCGAACTTCGCCCGACACCTCAAGCCGGAGGGCGTGGTGATCGTCGAACCGTGGATCGATCCGGCGATCTTCCGGAGCGGACACGTGCACTTGGTCTCGAAACGGGACGGACCGGTGCTGGTGGCGCGGATGAGTCACTCCACTCGGCGAGGGGCCCATTCGCACGTCCACTACCACTACCTCATCGGTCGGTTGGGCCAGGGTGTCCGCTATTTCGAGGGCACCGACGTCGGCCTGATGGTTCCGCCCCGACGCCTCGTGGATCTCCTGAGACGGGCAGGACTGCGGGCCCGTTTCGTGCGGAACGGCCTGACGCCGGGACGCGGGCTGCTCATCGGGCAGAAGCCGGCCGATGGAAGCGTGCGGGTCCGCCGCTCGCGGTAAGTGGCCTACGACGGCGCCTCGAGTTCGAAGGTCGCGTGCACGATCCCGAAGTCCTGCTCCATCCGGTCCCGGAGCTGCTGAACGACCGCCATCCCATCTCGAAGCGTCATCTCCCGGACCTCCACATGGGCCGTCATGCATACCAGCGAGCTGCAGACGGCCCAGACGTGAACATCGTGCACGTCGGTCACCCCGGGTACCGAGAGTGCCGCGCGGCTGATGCTGTCCAGCGTGATGCCGGGGGGAATCCTCTCCGTCAGGACATCCCAGCCTCCGCGCAGCAGCGGTACGCTCTCATAGACGAGGATTCCCGCGATGGCCAACGCGGCCGCCGAGTCCGCCCACCCATCGACCGGGCGGACAAGGATCAGGACTCCCGCAACCAGGAGAGCGCCCGTGATAGCCACGTCGCTCGCGAGGTGGACGATCACGCTTCGGAGGTTGAGGTCCCGGATTCGGCCGGGCAACCGGCCCAGGGCGCGCAGGTTGACCACGCGTAGGGCCAGAGTGGGCACCGCGGCGAGCAGGATCCACACCGGGTCGACGGGGCCGGCGAACGAGGTGGACCGCACGAGCGAGGCGAGCGCTTCGTACCCGAAGATGACCCCCGTGCCCAGTACGAGCAGCCCGTTGAACAGTCCGGCAAATACCTCCAGCCGGTGCTTCCCGTAGGTGAAGTCGCCGGTCGCGCCTTCCTTGGTGGCCTGGAGGGCGGTCCAGGAGATCGCAAAGGCGAGGATGTCGGGAACATCATGGACGGCGTCCACGGTGAGCGAGAGGCTGTGCGACAGGTAGGCTCCAACCGCCTCGATCGCGAGAATCGCGAGCGATAGCTCGACCGCTAGGCGGAGGCCGCCGAGGACGCGATCTCCCGCTTCGCCCTCGCCGTGGGGACGGACCGGCATCGGTCTGGACACCTACCGGCGCACCGGCTTCGGTCAGAGCGCGCTCGCGACGACCTCGCGGAGCGCTTCCACGACCGGTGGCGCGCGGCCTTTGCTCGACGCGGTCGTCACGAACTCCTGGACGAGGTCCTCGACGATCGCCTGGAGCACCGAGTCCAAGGAGCCCCGGATCGCCACGATCTGATGGACGAGATCCGGGTACCCCCGCCCCTCGTGCGCCATTCGATGCACGGCGTGGATGTGGCCCTCGATCCGCGCGAGACGAGCCTCGATCGCGTGCCGCTGGTTCTCGGACATATCCCCTCGGGGGGGATGGGATATA
The DNA here is from genome assembly GCA_030041175.1 of Thermoplasmata archaeon. Classification (GTDB taxonomy): domain Archaea; phylum Thermoplasmatota; class Thermoplasmata; order Lutacidiplasmatales; family UBA184; genus JAKIWV01. The sequence continues at coordinate 5,730 of JASHOK010000007.1, forward strand.
GACCGGGAAGATAAGCCTGACCCACCCCCTCGGGGTCCCGGTGCCGAGCCCGACGCACGACCGGAGGGGGCCGGGAACGGGCACCCACTGCGAAGGACCCGCAGCATCGACAATATGCTCGGGCGACGGAGTGGGTCGAACGACCGAATGACCGGCGGAGAGGAGGACCGGGAGAGGCCCGGGCGAGGCGAGCGCCGGAGCCGGCAACCCCGATTTGCCCGCTACCGTCCGACCGAACGCGAGATCCAGGGCCGCCACTTCTGGGCGGTTCCCGAGGGGGGCCTTTGCCTGTCCGCGTTCCTGATTCTCACGGCCGCGTCCACGCCCGAGAAGGTGCTCCTCGGGAGACCGAACGCCCAGGCTCCGTGGGAGTCGATGGCGACCCTAGAGCCCTCCCACCTTGCCACCATCGGCAAGCGCTGGATTCTCCCGGCATCGCATCTCCAAGAATTCGAGTCGCCGGCGGCGGCGGGTCAGCGGATTGCCGTAGAGCAGCTCGCGTGGTCGCGTCCGGTGCTCACGGGCCCGGAGGTGTTCTCCGAGACTTATCCCTCGGCGATCGATCCCGAGGCCGGTACCCACTGGGACGTGCATTTCATCTTCCGCGGACAGTGGCCCGAAGGAGCGGCAGAGCTACCGGAGGCATGGTCAGAGCTCGCTCTTCTCGACCCGCGAACCCTGGCCCGCCGAGATGTCGCTCGCGGACACGCGGACATTCTCAGCCTGGCGGGATTTGCCGTCCGGGAGTAGGCCCCGACACTCTCGCAGGTGCGCCGCGAATACGGGTGAGGCCGGCCGGCACGATCCACTCCTGGGCCATGAGTCCGGACGAGGTGGGCGGCACTCGGGCGAGTCGTCAGAGGGAAAGCCAAGGGAGGGAATCGAACCCCCAGGAAACGGATCTGCAGTCCGTCGCATTAACCATTCTGCCACCTTGGCGCGGGGTGGCGGAGGGGGCCCGTGTTAAAAACGGTCGGGGTGGACGGCCCGGGGCCCTACCGGGCGGAAGCCGCGGAACGTCCGCAGCAGGCCGTCGCGGACCGTTGACCGCACGCGGCCCGCCAACGACAGCGAGGCCCCGGAAGCCGTGGTCTGTCCCTTCCGGATATGCTCCAGAAGGTCGTCGAGGCTGGTGACCTCGGTGTCGAACTCGGTGAAAGCTCGGCCGACGAGCGCCGGCTCGTGCGCGTCGCTGCCTCCCGTACAGCCCAGGGACCGCCGGGCGGCGAGGAGCTCGGCCCGGGTGTTCGACAGCTCCGAGTTCTTGCCGTTCCGGCCCTCCAGGCCCTGCACCGAAGCGTTGGTCGCGATCCGCCGTCCCACACCGTGAACCCATCGGAAGGGATGGGCCAGTACCGCCACACCCCCCAGAGCGGCCACCCGGTCCAGCGTCTCGGCGAGGGACCGATGGGCGGGCGGCGCCTCCGGGACGCCATACACGAGCAGGTGACCTTCGTGCGTCGACACCTCGACCCCCGGCACGAACCAGTAGCCGGGGTAGCTGTGACGCAGCTGGGCGAGCTCCGCGAGGCCGGCCGTGGTGTCGTGGTCCGTCAGCGCGAAGCCCTGCAATCCCTCGTAGGTGATCCGCTCGAGGATCTGGTCAAAGGAGAGCCGCGAGTCCACAGAGTAGCCGCTGTGCACATGCAGGTCCAGCCGAACCGTGGTGGTCATCGCACTCGGGTTCCCGACGGTAGGTCGACGCCCGGGACTAAAAGGTCTCCGGAGGCAAAATGGATTACCCGTCCCCGCGCCCCGCCGGGACCGTCCAGTTGCACCACCACTCGACTGCCGGCCGGCCAGTTTCCGTCGACGTAGATCGTTCGGTCCCCGAGGTCGATCGTGAGCCGACCGTCACGGACGCCGGTCACGGTACCCACCAGCAGCGGGTTGGACTCAAAGACCGAGTAGGAGATGGGACCCGTGTGTTCGTCGGCGGTCGACACGTAGGTCCCCGGCGGAACGGAGGTATTGTACGTGAGCACTTCCACCTTCGTGCCGGTATCCGCGGCCAGGATCATCCCCTGGGAGGTCATCCGACGAATGGTCCGGGGCTCCAGATTGGCGAGCACGGCCACCCGCCGGCCCATCAGGTCGGATTCCCCGTAGAAAGGTCGTAGGCCGGCGACCACCGTCCTCGGCTTGGAACCCCCGACGTCCAGCTCGATGACGTAGAGCTTGTCCGCGGAGGGATGAGGGACGACGCTTCGGACCGTTCCGGCCTGGATGGCCATCGTCACGAAATCCTGGGAGGGCGCCGGCGTAGGTTCGGAGGGTACGGGGGCCGACTCCGGCTCGACGGGGGCTGCCGTCGCTCGCGGAAAGAGCGGCTGGACTGCCCCGAGTGGTTGGCCGGGCGGTGGGGGCGTCAGCGCACCGGCCCAGTCGCCAGCGGCGGGTCCCCGGCCGAACCCGACCATGCGCCAGAGCTGCTCCGAGGAGAACGGCAACACCGGGCTCAGCCAGAGCCCGACCGCCTTGAGGAGCCACATTCCTTCGTACACGGTCCGGGCTTTGTCTTCGGGCGAGGCCTGCCAGGGCCGCGCTTCCTGGAACCATCGGTTGGCCTCCCGGATCTCGGTCAAGGTCCGTTCGAGCGCCTCCTTGAGCCGTACCGCCTCGTAATCGGCGGTGACCTCTTCGTGCGCCCTCCGGATGCGGTCCCCCATCCCGGCCGAACCGGACACGTCCCAATTCTTCGGCGGTACCGGAATCTTTCCGTCGAACTGGTCCCGGGCGAAGACGAGGACCCGCTGCACCAGGTTCCCGTACTGATTCGACAGCACCTGCTCCGAGAGTTGCTGGAACTCGTCCCAATCGAGCTCCGTATCCCGGTTCTGCGGTGCGAGCGCCGTCGCATAGAACCGGATCACGTCCGGTGGATAGTGCGCGAGGAGCGAAGGAGCAAAGGCGTCCACGTCGGCGGGCCGAGACTTCGAGATCTTCCGGCCCTGCACCTGGAGCCACTGGTTCGCGGGCACGTCGTAGGGTAACTGGAACCCGCCGGCGGCCTGGAGGATGCCGGGCCACAGGAGTGTGTGGAAGAACACGTTGTCCTTACCGACGAAGTAGTACTGCCGCACCTCGGCCTGCGGGTCCCAGAACCGGTGCCAGGCCTCCGGCTCTCCCTTCCGGACAGCCCATTCCTGGGAGGCGGACAGATAGCCGATGACGGCCTCGAACCAGACGTAGATCCGCTTGGTCGGGTACCCATCGAGGGGGATCGGGACCCCCCAGGTGAGGTCACGGGTGATGGGCCGGGGCTTGAGGCCACCCTGCAGCAGACCCTGCGTGGCGGTGAGGACGGTGCTCCGCCAGTGGTCCTTGCCCTTGACGTACTCTTGGAGACCGGCTTGCATCTTGTCCATTCGAAGGTAGAAGTGCTCCGTCGTCCGGAACTCGATCGCCGTTCCGCAGACGCTGCAGCGGGCCTCGATCAACTGCTTCGGTTCGAGGATCCGGCCACACTGGTCACACTCGTCACCCCGGGCGGCTTCGTTACCGCAGAAGGGGCACCGTCCCACGAGGTACCGGTCCGCCAGGAACCGTCGCTCCTGGGGGCAGTAGGGGTTTTCGTCGGTCCGTCGGTCGATGAACCCGTTCTGCAGCAGGCGGAGGAACAGTTCCTGCGTGACTCGCTCGTGGATCGTCGTGTGGGTGTGGGTGTAGAGGTCATAGGAGATCCCGAGTCGCTCGAACGAGGACTTGTTGATCTCATGGAAACGTTCCGCGACGACGCGGGGCGGTACGCCCTCCTTCTCGGCGGCGTAGGTCGTCGGTGTCCCGTGCATGTCGGAGCCCGACACCATGAGTACCTCGTCGCCCACCAGTCGGTGATATCGGGCGAAGATGTCCGGCGGAAGGTAGGCGCCGGCCAGGTGGCCGATGTGGAAAGGGCCGTTGGAGTAGGGCCAGGCGACCCCGATAAAGATCCTCGCCATCGGTAACCGGGAACCTCCGAGAAGGGTCGGGTAGCGGGGAACGACAAAACCGTTTGGCCCGACGGACGGCCGGGGCAGTCCCTTCGGAACCAGCGCATACTGAGAGGGTTTATTCCACGGAGCGACTCGCCCGGACCATGGCCGAGGACGGCGCACCGATGACCCGGCCCTCCGTCCCGGCGGCCGACCGGCTCGTCGGCGTCAAACTCCCCGTGCTGTCGCATGGATTCGTGACGCTGATCGATTACATGGGTAACGACGCAGCCATCGTTCAGGCCGCCCGCGTCTCCTACGGGGCGGGGACGAAGTCCGTCCGGGACGACCGGGGCTTGATCCGGTATCTCCTGAGGCACCGGCACACCACGCCCTTCGAAATGGTCGAGTTCAAGTTTCTGGTTCGGCTCCCGATCTACGTCGCTCGGCAGATGGTGCGACATCGTACCGCCTCTCTGAATGAAGCGTCGCTCCGCTACTCGATAGAGCCCGACGAATACGACATGCCGCTCGGGGAGAGCGTGCGAAAACAGTCCACCCGGAATCGGCAGGGCAGCGAAGGGACAGTCTCACCGGAGGTCGCGGGAAAGTTCCGAAGTGCCATGGACCGGGTGAGCCAGGAGGCCTATGCCGCCTACACGGAGGCGCTCGACGGCGGGGTGGCTCGCGAAACGGCGCGGATCATCCTCCCGGTCGCCTACTACACCCAATGGTACTGGAAGATCGATCTCTGGAACCTGCTCCACTTCCTGTCCCTCCGGTTGGATGCCCATGCCCAGGAGGAGATCCGGCTCTACGCGGTGGAGATGAGCAAGGCCGTCCGGGCCGTTTGTCCGATCGCCTACGAAGCGTTCGAGGATTTCGTCCTCGGCGGTCTCCTCTTCAGCTCCAAGGAACGACGGGCTCTGCGGCGCCTGCTCGAGGGAGCGACGCCGGAAGCTGCCTGTAAGGACGCCGGGCTACCGCTGGTGCGTGAAGACGGCAAGCCTATGACGACCGGGGAAGGCGTCGAGTTCCTCGAGAAGCTGGAGAGGCTCCGGTCGTCATAGGACGCTGAGGCCCCGAGGCTCAGTACTCCGGCTTCGCCCGGCTGTACGCGTCTCGGAGCGCCTGGGTGTCGACATGAGTGTAGATCTGTGTCGTCGCGACCGACGCATGACCCAGCAGCTTCTGGATGTAGCGGATATCGCAGCCGCGGCTGAGCAAGGTGGTCGCGAGCGTGTGCCGGAGCATGTGGGGCGTCACCCGTCGGTTGATCAGCGCCGCCTCTGCGGTGGACCGCACCATCCGTTCGACGGTGACCGGACTCACCGGGAAGAGCCGGCCGGCGGTCTGACCTGCCAAGGCTCGTTCGGTCGTGTACCGGTCGATCGCCGCCCGGGTCTTCTCCTCAATGATGACCTCCCGGTCCCGGTCGCCCTTGCCCGACCGAACGTGGAGCACGTTCGATGCGAGGTCAACGTCTTCGACGGATAACCGGCAGAGCTCGCCGACGCGGAGGCCGCAGTAGGCCAGAACGTGCAGTATAGCTGAATCGCGAGGATTGTCGTGAACCACGGCGAACAGCCGGTGGGTCTCCTCCTCGGTGAGGTAGTGGGGGAGACGAGCCGGCCGACGCGGAGCCTCGAGCTGCTCGGCCGTGGCGAGACCAAAGCTCCGGAAGAGGCAGGTCAGCCCTCGGACGGTGGTGTAGAGCGAGTTCTTGCTGTAGTGTCGCTCCAAGACCAAGTGTTCCCGGAACGCGTTGAGATCCTGCGGTGCCACGTTTTCGAGCGGTTTCTGGACGTATCCGAGAAACATCCGTGCGATGTGCCCGTACTGCTTGACGGTACACGGACTTCTCTCCTGAGATTGCAGCAATCGGGTGAACCGGTCGACCACCGGAGCCACGGAAAACGTCGGGGCTTCCCCGGCCCCGGCTCCCCCGGGGGGCCGCGGGCGCCCGGCGCGGGTCCGAGGGACGACGGCAGAGGCCATCGGACCTCTGTTGGCCCGGCTTCGGTTAATTAAGAGTTAACATGGAGTAGCAGCATCGGCGCACCGATTCTCGTACCGGCGGTCCGGGACTCAAATATTCGGCCGTACTCGGCGCTCCGTGCGCTGCGATCTCTGTTCCGACGACGCGGTCGTGGACCAGCCCTACCGTCGGGCACACCTCTGCGACGCGCACTTCCGAGATTCGGTGGAGGAGAGGGCGCGCCGGGAGCTCCACCGGCAGGTTCCGGGCTTCCGCGGCGGGGTCATTGCCGTCGCCCTTTCCGGCGGAAAGGACTCGGCAGTAGCGTTGGCGCTGACGCAGCACTACTTCCAGCGCCGGTCGAACGTCCGACTCGTCGCGCTGAGCGTGGACGAGGGCATTTCCTCGTATCGTCCATCCACCCTCGAGCAGGCTCGGGCGTTATCGGCGCAGCTAGGAGTAGAACATCGAGTCGTACGCTTCTCCGAAGCCTACGGCACGACCACGGAGCAAGCGGTCCGGATGCTGCCGGGTACGATCCCGTGCGCGTACTGCGGGGTCTGGCGTCGGCAACTGCTGAACCGGGCCGCCCGAGAACTGGACGCGGACCTGCTCGTGCTCGGTTTCAACCTGGACGACCTCGCCCAGACCGTCCTGATGAACCTGGCCCGGACAGATCTCGACCGCCTCGCCCGGATGGCCCCCCACCGGCAGCGGCAGCTCGGGATGGTGCCCCGGATCGCGCCCCTGGCTCAGATCCCGGAGCGCGAAGTGTTCCTCTACGCCCACCTCCGGGGACTTCCCTTCGACCACGGCGAATGCCCGCACAGCCAGAGCGCAGCGCGGAATGTGTACCGGCGGGCCGTCTGGGACCTCGAGGAGGCGATCCCGGGGACTCGACAGGCTCTCCTACGGACCCAGGAACGTCTGGCGCCCTTGCTGCTTGGTGCAGCCGATCCGTCGCTGCCCGCGCGATGCCAGGAGTGTGGCGAACCCTCGACCGGGACCCTCTGTCGTGCCTGCGAGTTTCTCGCCGCAACTCGCAACCCTATTGTAATGGCCTCCGCGTCTGCGCCACCGTGACGGACCTTCCGGGGCCGTCGACCCCCAGTGACCCCCGCGCTTCGGTGCGACCTCGGGTGTTTGTGGTCGGTGCGGGCCTCATGGGAAGCGGCATTGCCGCCCAGTGCGCCCTGTCCGGCTACGCGGTCACGCTCGAGGACGTCAATCCGTCGCTGGTGCAGCGAGGAGTCGACCGGGTCCAGCGGGCCGTTGACCGGGCCTCCCAGCGGGGAGGGGTCACTCCGGAGGCGGCTGCCTCCGCGGTTCAAAGCATCGACACCGCGATCGGACTCCGACGGGCCGATACGGCCCAGTACGTGATCGAAGCCGCTCCGGAGAATCTCGAGCTCAAGCGCGCCCTGTTCAAGGAGCTGGAAGCGGCCGCATCTCCCGCGGCGATGCTCGCCACCAACACCTCCTCCCTCCCCATCACGTCGATCGCGTCGGTCCTCTCGGATCCGACGCGCTTGGTCGGCATCCACTTCTTCAACCCGGTCCTCCAGATGGAACTCGTCGAGGTGATTCCCGGACACCGGACCCGGCCCGAGATCGCGGAGGCCGCCGTCACCTTCGCCCGAAGCCTCGGGAAAACGGTGGTGCACTCGCTCGATTCCCCGGGCTTCGTCACGACCCGCGCCGTGGGAGTCCTGGTGAACGAAGCGGCCTGGATGCTGTCCGAGGGCGTCTCGTCGCGAGACGACATCGACACGGCGTACAAGCTGGGCTTCCACCATCCGATGGGTCCCTTCGAGCTCGCCGACCTCGTCGGACTCGACACGCTGCTCGCGATCCTGGACGTGCTCTGGGACGGGTTCCGCGACCCGAAGTACCGGGCCTGTCCGCTGCTCCGCCGAATGGTCGAGGCGGGAAAGCTCGGCCGGAAGAGCGGTGAGGGGTTCTACTCATACTCGTCGAAGGCCTCGGGCGGCGGAGCGGCCTGATGGTCGACCTGGGCGCCATCGACGACCTGATCGTTCTCTGGATCGTCGCCTTCCTGCCGGCCCTCGTCTATCTGGCGTGGATCCGGTCGTCGGAGCGCTACTCCAAAGAGGCCTGGAGCCCGCTGCTGTGGGCCTTCGCCTACGGCGCATTCTTTGCCACGATCGTCGCGGCGATCATTGAACTGGTGCTCGTCGAGGCGGGAACGGCCCTCTCGAGCGCCGTCCCGGCGCCGGAATTCGTCTTCCTGAACGGGAACACGACCCTCGGCGGACTCTTCCTCGTCCTCGTCATTGCTCCCTTTGTCGAAGAGGGACTCAAGGCGAGCGGCGTCGTGCGGAACTCGGCCAATCTGCGCTCGCTGGCCGATGGGCCGGTCTTCGGGGCGAGCGTGGGCCTCGGATTCGGCTTTTTCGAAACGTTCCTCTACGGACTCTCGCTCTTCCTCGTGAGCGGACTGGCCCCGGCGATCGCTCTCGTGCTGGTCCGGAGCATCTCGAGCGTGCTGCTGCACGGCAGCAGCACCGGAATGTTCGGCTACGGCTATGCTCGGAGCAAGTTTGGGGTGCAGGGCCCGGGGTCCGGCGCCTATTATCTGCTGGCGGTCGCGATGCACGCGAGCTTCAACGTGCTGGCGTCCGGCGCGGTGCTCGCCAAGCTGTTCGGCCTTGGGCAGTATGCCGGATACGCCTCGGACGTGGGCCTGCTGGTCGCGATTCTGTATGCCATCGCGGCCATCGACCACGTGCGCACCCTGGTCCAGTACAACGACTATCCGGCGGTTCAGATGGGGGGTCGCCCGTACACCTCGCCGCAGGTATCGAAGCGGCCACCACGGGCCGGCGGTTCGTAAACTCCGGAACGCTCAGGACGGCGGCGGCGCCGCCGGCTTTTCGGACTGCCGGCTCCAGGCCTCGTCGCCGACTTCCCGGTAGACCGCTCCGTCTTCGGTGGGGGGTGCCTCGGCGCCGATCTGGCTCGCGTCGCGGATCCGGCCCTTTTTGAGCAGCCAGTAGTGGATCCGCCACGTCTTGCCGCGGCTGACGGTGGCGTCCTCCTCCTCGCTGGTCAGGAGCCCCTCCTCCTCCATCTTGTAGAAGTCGTCTCGGTCCTCGCTCGACAGCTTGTTGTCGAGCACGGCATCCTCGGGTCCGAAGTATCCGAGAACCATCCGGGCCATCGGCCGGGCCCGTTCGGCGGGCAGCTTTCCCTTCACGACGAGCGTCCGTTCGATCGCCCGTGTGAGCTCGCTCTCGGTGATCGCCGGCATCGGCCCTGGGTCACGGAGCGGCCGCGCCGCTATGTAGTTATCCGCCGACAAGCTCGGCAACCGGGAAGGCCCCCCGGAGTTCCAGTAACCTCTTGAGGGCCCCTCCGGTCGGTCGCGCCCCCATGCAGACCTCCTCTCCCGTGGCGGCCGGGACGACGTTCGAGGTTAGCCCGGAGCTCCTCCGAGTGGCGGAACGGGCGTTGGATCGGGGGCTGTGCGCGGAGTGCTTCGGCCGGCTCGTGGGCCGGTACGGTCACGGACTGACGAACCCGGAGCGAGCCCAGCTCCTGACGGTGGCGCTGGGACGGCCGCTCCCGGTTCTCACCCAGCCCTGCATCCTCTGCGGCGGCGCCTTCGATCGGTGGGAGACCTGGCTCGGCCGGGTCGCCGCTGCGACGGCCGGCTGGGAGTTTCACCGGTTCACGTGCGGCTCTCGATGGGATCCGGAACGACTGGCGCATGAAGAGTCGCTCTGGACCGAGACTGGAACCTCCTGGGGCGAGAGCGCCCGGTCGGCGTTCAACCGGGAGCTCGGGAAGCGGGTCGAGAAGGCCACCGGCGCCGAGGGAACAACCGCCGGAGCCGACCTCGTGCTGCTCGCCGACCTGCCGGCCGGCCGGGTGGAGCTCACGGTCCAGCCGATCTACGTCCGGGGACGGTACCTCAAGGAGGACCGGACGCTCCCGCAAACGCGCTGGCCCTGCCGACGGTGCCACGGCCGAGGCTGCGACTTCTGTTCCGGCACGGGCAAGACCTACGCCTCGAGCGTGGAGGAACTGGTGGGCGCCCCGTTCCTGGCCGCTTCCGGCGGCGAGGGGACCCGCTTTCATGGCATGGGACGCGAGGACATCAACGCCCGCATGCTGGGCGCCGGCCGGCCGTTCGTCCTGGAGGTTCTCCGGCCGCATCGGCGGGAGCTGAACCTCCCGGAGCTGGAGGAAGCGGTGAATCGGACGGCGGCCGGACGCGTCGCGGTTCGGGAGCTGGTCTGGTCGGACGGCGCCGAAGTGATCCGGATCAAGGAGGCGGCTCCGAACAAGAGTTACCGCGTGATCGTCCGGGGCGAGACCTCGGACGAAAAGGTTAATGAGGCCCTGTCAGTCGTGGCGGGCCGCCCGATCGCGCAGCGGACCCCGACCCGCGTGGCGCATCGCCGGGCCGACCGCGTTCGCGCGCGTCGGATCCTGGCTGCGCGCCTCGTCGAGTCGAGCCCGGACCGATTCACGATCGAGCTACGCGCCGAGAGCGGGACGTACATCAAGGAGTGGGTGGACGGAGATGGCGGCCGCACGGACCCGAGCCTGGCCCAGCTCGTCGGAGTCCCACTGACCGTCGAGGCGCTGGACGTTCTGGAGATCCACGACCGTACCGGATAGGAGACATCGCCGATGGTGAAGAGTTCCAAGGGCTTCCGCTCCCGTACCCGGGGCAGCCTGACGAAGGAGGTCCGCGAGCGCGGCCTGCCGCCGGTGACCCGCTTCCTGCAGACCTTCGAACCCGGGGCGCGAGTCATCGTGCGTCTCGAAGCCTCCGACCCTCGAGGGCAACCGCATCCCCGGTACCAGGGACGAGTCGCCGTCGTGGTCGGCCGCGTCGGCCGAGCATTCCGCATCGAGTTCCGGGACGGGAACAAGCGGAAGCAGCTGCTAGCCAACGCCGTTCACCTGATCCCGGCCGGCGGCTCGGCGGAGGCCCATGCCTGACCCGGTGCCGCTCGCCACGGTGAAGCAGCTCCTCTCGGACGAGGCGGCTCAGCGAACCCTTCCCCGAGAGGCCCAGCTCGCGCTCCAGCACGCGGAGGCCTTCACGCGGCTTACCCCCGAGCAGACCGCCAAGCTGCTCGAGGAGCTTCGGAGCCTCCCGTTCGTCGATGCGGCGCTCGCGGTCAAGATCGCCGACATCCTGCCCCAGTATCCGGAAGAGGTCCGGCTGCTGTTTGCGAAAGAACGCGTTTTCCTCGAGGAGACCCAGCTGACCCATCTCCTCGAGATCGTAGCCCAGCACCGATGAGCGGGGGGAGCGACCACGGAAACCTACGCGTATGTGCTAGACTACTTGCCCCAAGGCCGCTCCACGGAGCGGGGCTACCATAAGGAACCGGTCGCCCTCGGCCTCGGCGAGTCGGAGCTCAAGCTCCTCGAGATCCTGCCGAAGTTCGGCGTCCCGCTGACGCCGGGAGACCGGATTCCGCTCGTGCCGGTGGGAAGCCAGGCCCCGCCGATCGACCACGTCCGGCGCCGACTCTCCTACGAGGAACTGACGGCCGAGGCCCAGCGAGAGCTTCCGGTCGCGCTGGAAAAGCTGGTGACCGGCGACCCGGCCCGGTTCCTTCGCTTCTACAACCAGGCCGAGGCGGTTTCGCGGAGATTCCACCTGCTCGAGCTGCTGCCCGGCATCGGCAAGAAGACGATGTGGGCGCTCGTGGAGGAGCGTCGGCGGGGCCCCTTCTCGGGCTTCGCGGACATCGAGGCTCGGACGCCCGTGAAGCATCCGGAGAAGCTGATCGTCGGCCGAATCATCCAGGAGCTGCAGGGTGCCGAGGACAAGTACCGGCTCTTCGTCCCCGCCTGAGCGGGGCAAGGTCCGGCGGGGACCGTCCCACGTTCCGGAGAGCGCGGAGGAAGTCGCGGCGGCGCTCGAGGGCCTCGAACTGGCCCCGGCCCGTGCGCGCGGCCAGTCGTTCCTGGTCGACCCGTTCGTCGCCGATGCCGAGGCCGCTCTGGTCGGAACTGCGCCGGGTGCACCCGTACTCGAAGTCGGCGGAGGTCTCGGGATCCTCACCCGGGCCCTGCTGCGTCGCGGAGTCGGACCGCTCACGGTGCTCGAGAAGGAACCGCGCCTGGCGGGCTTCCTTCGGTATCACTTCGGGGACCGGATCTCCGTCGTCGAGGGGGATGCGCTCCGCGAGCCGGTACCCCCGGTACGCGCGGTCGTCGGAAACCTGCCGTTCTCGATCGCGACCCCGCTGCTGCTCCGGTGGTTCGCCGCCGGCGTGCCTCACCTGGTGGCCCTGGTCCAGAAGGAGGTCGGGGACCGGCTCGCGGCCGGTCCCGGGTCGAAGACGTACGGGCGGCTCAGCATCCTAGCCGCCGCCTACGGCCGCGTGGAAACCCACCAAGCGGTGCCGGCGTCGGCCTTCTATCCGATGCCCCAGGTCGACGGCCGGCTCATCACCTTCGATCGGCACCCCCTCCCGTTCCCGGCGCGCCGGCTGCCGACACTCGAGCATGTTCTCGACACCCTGTTCGCGAGCCGACGCAAGCAGCTCGGCAACCTGTTGCCCCGGGTCCTGGGGCCGCGTGGGCGGGAGTTCTCTCCGGAGGAGGTGGCCGCCCGTGCCGAGTGGCCCACCGACTGGAGCCATCTACGGCCGGAGTCCCTGGCGCCGGACGCCTACTTTCGCCTCGTGCGCCTGCTCGATCGGCCGTAGGCGCCGCCCCGGCTGCGGGTCGAACGGCACCTTTAACGGGGGGACGACGCCACGAGGCCCGGTGCGACCTACCGGAGGCTGGAGATGGCGATCACAACCGTGGGGATCTACGACTTCCGTCCGGGAACCGAATACGAGGGCCAGCGCCTGCTCGACCAATACGTCAAGTTCGTCAAGGACCGGGCGCGGCTCAAGGGCGTCTTTGTGGGCGCGGCCCTGGACACTCCGCACCGATACGTCGTGGTGACCACGTACGCGGACGCGCGCGACGCCAAGGAGACCGAGGACGCCTTTCACCGGCAGGCCATCGCCGGGGGCATCCAGGGCCGGCTGTCTACGCTCCTCTCAGGCCCCCCGACCGTGAACCGCGTCTTGCACGACTGAGGGGGGTCCCCTCGACACCCGCCACGGGGCCCGAAGGTCCCCTCCGGTCCGAACCGCCGTGGCCGCCCCGGGTCTAAGACGCCCGTGGCCGGAACGCCGAGGCGCATCCATACGTATTATGACCCTCGCCGACGCCGAAGGGTTTTTAGGCAGGAGGTAGACCAACCTCTTGGCTGGTATGCCGGGCACAGGCCAGCCACGTTTGGGACTTCTGACGGCCACTGTTCTTCTACTCACGCTGGCAGTTCTGGCGGTCCAGTTCACCGGAACGGTTACCCCCACCCCGGCACC
>JASHOK010000088.1 GCA_030041175.1 Thermoplasmata archaeon
CTTCGTTCCGACAGTTCCTCTCGGAGACCGCCGACCGGTTCGAGAACCTCAAGTGGGCCGGCCCCGAAGCGGTCTCGCGAACGTTGCTGGCCTACCTCGAGCTCCTCGCGGCGCGGATCTCCGAGGCCGAAGCCGAGGTCAGCAAGGCGCATCGGCTCTCCGAGGGCCCGGAGCACGAGGTGGCGCGAATCGCGGCCCTGCTCTTCGACACCCTGATCCAGCTCTGGAACGCCGATCACGCCGCTCCGGACCTGCCGCGCAGCCTCGAGACGATCCGCCACCTGCTGCGGGGGAGCCATCTCACCGAGCTCGACATCCTCGCCACCGTGGTCGAGGCTCGCTGGACCGAACTCCAGCAGGGACGGGAGGCCGGCCGGGCCGTCACCCAGCGGGGTCTCGTCGTGGCGGAACGGACGGGAACGCTCTGGCTGGAGCTGCATCTCCAGAGCCAGCAGGTCGAGCTCTTGCTCGCGGAGGGAATGGCGGAGGCCGTCCTTTCCCCGCTGCGGCGGTGTCAGTACCTCGTCGAGACCCTCCACCTCGTGCCGCCGAGCCCCGCGCTCTTCCGACTCTGGGGGTTCGAGGCCCGACTGGCCCAGCTGCAGGGCCGGATCGAAGAGGCTCGGGAAGACTGGCTCGACATCCTTGCCCATGCGGGATACTGCCAGCTCCCCAGGACCCGCGCCCAGGCCCTCTTCCGGCTCGCCCGACTCAACTTCCAGATGGGGTCGTTCGACCGTTCCCGGCGGAGGATCGAGCAGCTTCAGGCCGAAGGGCTCGAGCCGTATCTTCCGGTCCGCCTGGCAGGGGAGCTCCCGGCGCTGCTCACCGAACTCGCCCGCGCGTCCAAGCCGGCGAGCGATTAGCCGAACAGACGCCCGAAGAGACCCGGCTCCAACGCGTAGAGGATCGTCAGCACCCCCGCCACGACCAGAATGACCACGACCAGTCGCTCCAGGACCCGCGGCTCAACGCGGGCGCCGAGCCGTGAACCGAGGGTCGCCGCCAGTCCGGCCACGCAGGCCAAGGCCAGCGCGGCGGCCGCGAACACGACGAGAAGTTGGCCGAATTCGACGGCGAACAGGATCGTGAAAATCATGGTCGTGTCCCCGAGTTCCAGCAGCAGGATCAGCAGCAACGCGGCGCCGAAGGCGGAGCGCCCGGTGGGCGGTTGCCGGTCCGACTCGGGGACAAAGTAGAGGAAGGCCGCATAGCCCAACAGAACCAGTCCGCCGCCCACGCGGACCCAGGTCAGCTCTCGGTGGAAGGCCGCCTCGAGCGTTCCTCCCACGAGCACGGCAAGCGCACTCGTCGTCAGGAAGGCCACGGCAGCGCCGGCCCAGGTCGGGGCTGGGGGATGCTTCGAGCTGAAGGCGAGGAGAGCGAAGAAGGTCCGGTCCAGAAGCTCGAGACCGCCGATGACCAGGAAAACGAATCCGAAGACGAACAGCGCGCTGGTCGTCATCGGGCCAATCGGACGGCGAGGTCAGATCAGGTGCTCGAGGAAGTCGTCCATCTGACGCTCGCAGTAGATGCACCGGAGCACGACCGGTCGACGGCGGGCGACCTCGAACTCGCTCTCGACGGGCTCTCCGCGGTTGGTGATGCAGTTCGGATTCGGGCACCGGGCGACACCCACGATGTGCTCCGGCAGATCGACGGTCCGCTTCTCCCGGACCTTGTAGTCCCGGATGATCGAGATCGTGGCGGTGGGCGCAATGAGCGCGATCGCGTTCACCTTGCGGGGCGAGAGCTCCATGTTCTCGACCTTGACGATGTCCTTCCAGCCCATCTTCTGGCTGCGAACGTGCAACGCCACCGAGACGGTGGAATCCTTGTCCAGCTCGTTCACTCCGATGATCCGGAGCACTTCGAGCGACAGACCGTTCCCGATGTGGTCGATCACCGTGCCGTTCTTGATCGGGGTGATCTTGAGCTCGCGCGGCGCCGCCATGGTCAACTCCCCTTCGCGCCGAGGATCATCGAGAGGAGCGCCATCCGGACCGGCACTCCTAGGAATGCCTGCCGGAAGTACGCCGCGTGGGGGCTTCCGTCCACCTCCGGAGCGATCTCCCCGAGCCGGGGAAGTGGATGCATCACGATGAGACGCTGCTTGGCCCCGGCGAGCACGGCGTTGTCGATCCGGTAGGAACCCGCGACCTTCGCGTATTCCGTCTCGTCGCCAAAGCGCTCCTTCTGGATCCGGGTCACGTACAGTACATCGGCATCCCGAACGGCCCGGTGCAGCTGATCTTCCTCCCGGACCTTGGCACCCATCTGATCGAGATGCTCGGTCACCTCGTCCGGCAGTTTGAGTGTTGGCGGGGAGATCAGCACGATCTCTGCGCCGAACAGCGCGAGGGCGTGGGCCAGCGAATGGACGGTTCGTCCATAGCGGAGATCTCCCAGAAGAACGACCCGCAGACCGTTCAGCGTCCCGTGCGCCTCTTGGATTGTCGCCAGGTCGAGGAGCGTCTGGGTGGGGTGCTGACCTGCGCCATCGCCGGCATTGATGACCGGCTTGTCGGACGTCTGGGCCGCCAGGCGCGCGGCTCCTTCGTTCGGATGCCGCAGGACGATCGCGTCGGCGTAATTCGACAGCATCCGGATCGTATCGGAGAGCGTCTCTCCCTTCACCACGGAACTCGTCGTCGGGTCCGCGATCGTGATGCATCGGGCCCCGAGGCGCTGCGCGGCGGTCTCAAACGACAGGCGAGTCCGGGTCGAGGGCTCGAGGAACGCGAGCGCCAGCAGCGTTCCGTCCAATCGGCGGTCGATCTTGGACCCTTCGGCGATGGGGATCATCCGATGCGCGACCTTGAGAACCTCTTCGATCTCCTCGCGGGAGAGATCCCGGATCGAGATCAGGTCGCGGCCTTTCAGTGACATCCGGTCCGCGCACTGAGGGGGCGGACATAATCATTGTCCCCGCTGTCTCGCCGGAACTCCATGTCCGCCTCCCCTCCGGGCCGATGGGCACTCGCGGGGCTCTACGCCGGTATGGTCGTGGCTTGGGGGCTCAACTTCATTTTCGTGAAGATCGGGATCCAGTCGAGCCCGGCGCTATGGCTCGCCACGTTCCGGGCGCTGCTCGGCACGGCGGGGGTCGCTGCGGGGCTGGTCGCATGGCGGACCGGTACCCCGCTCACCCGTCTCGAGCGAAGGGACTCTTTGCTGCTCGGGATTCCCACGACGGCCCTATTCTTTGGCCTCTGGTTCCAAGGGGCCAGCGAGATCTCGCCCGGCGAAGTAGCGGTGATCGTCTACACCTTCCCCCTCTGGGTCGTGATCCTCTCCGCCCTTCTCCTGAGCGAGCAGCCGGCGCGCTGGACGTGGCTCGGCGTGACCATTGGGTTCATCGGTATCGTGCTGCTCGAGCAGCCCTGGGTCGGGGGTTCCGGTCGGATTCCGCCGGTCGCCGTCGCGGAGCTGCTCGTAGCCGCGGTCTGCTGGGCGGGAGGAACGGTCGGACTCAAGGCTCGGATCCGCAGCAGCGCTCTTCGAAGCGCCAATGGAGTCCAGCTCGCCAGCGGAGCCGGAGTGCTCCTCGTCGGAGCGTTGCTGCTGGAGCCGCATCCTACGATTGTGGTCAACACTCCCTTCCTTGAGTCGGTCCTTTGGCTGGGCCTCGTGGGGACCGCCTTCGCGAACGTCGCCTGGTTTGCCCTCCTCGCGCGGTATCCGGCCCACACGATCAGCACCTGGGCCTTTCTCACGCCCGTGGTCGCGCTCGTAGCGTCCGTCCTCATCTTCGGAGAACACTTTGACGACGTCCAGGTCCTCGGCGTCGTTGCCGTGCTGGCGGGTGTCGTGGTCGTGGCGAGGGTGGATGCCCCCGAGAATGTAGAAGCGGAGACCGGGGGCTAAGCGGGCAAACACCCCGGCGATTGCTCGCCGGGGCGGCCAGGTCGCGGTAGTAAGCCCCTTTCTGTTTCAGGCAGCATTCGACTGCGCGCCTTCCTCGACGGTCGGGAAGCCTTCTTCCTCCCGTCTCCTCGGGCTTGCTCCTGGGGAGTCGGCCGTTTCACCATATCCCAAAGGATCCTCCGGCGCAACGCCTTCACCGTACCTCTGGGCTGTGTCGTTTCTGCTCCGTGGCTCGCGCTCTCGCCCGGTGGGTTCCCGCCCACCCCCATGGCTTCCGGAGAGGGGACTTTCCTCAGCGGCCGGCTGTTGCCAACACGGTCCACCGTCAGCTGCCCTCCGCCTCCTGGCGGACCGACCGAGATACCTCGAAGCGATAATCGTTGGCGTTCGGCGCACGGGCCCGGTCCGCCGCCAAAGCACTTGAGCCGGCCCCGAATCGCCTCGGTATGGACGGGCCCGGAGCCAAGCCGCTGGCGCCGGCCCCACCCCGGGAGAACCGACCGGTCATGGTGCCGACGACGTACCTGGATTCGGGTCGGATTGTCTCGCCGAAGGATGGGCAGTTCGAGCCCATCACTGGTCAGGACGCCAAGCCGGTCGATCCGTTCGAGGTCGCGGACTCTCTCGTCGCGAAGTACCACCGATTCTGCGTCGTCGACCTGGAGGGGGTCCGCCGAAACCGGCCACAGCTGGACTATCTTCAAGAACTCTCGCGGAGCGGCGAGCTTTGGGTCGACGCCGGAATCCGCACCGGTGACCAGGTCATCGATATCCTCGTCACGGGCGCCCAACGCACGATTCTCAGCACGGGCTACCTCCTGAGTGCCAAGCAGCTCCGACGGGCCTGGCGCCTGTCGAGCGAGATCCTGTTCGCCGTAGAAATCGAAGGAGACCGGGTCCGGCCGCGGGGGAACGACTGGGACGGGATGTCGGCCGCCGACGCGATCTCGGGGGCCCGAACCGTGGGCGTCTCGGACGTGATCCTCCGCAGTCGGCAAACCCCTGTCGACTGGTCCCTCGTTCGGCAAGCATCGGCCGCCGGCCCGCTCTGGGTCGAGGGCCCCCCCGAGCCATCCCTAGGGTCACGGTTGAGGGAGTCCGGCGTCGCCGGTTGCCTCTTCGACGCTTCGCCACGTGAGCTCCTTGCACCTGATTCTCCTCGCGCCTCCGAATGATGAAAGCTCCTCACGGCCGTGGTGCGGTCCTCTGTCGTCCGGGATGATGAAGCCTAGAACCAGCTGAACGATGATGACTGATGGGCGAGCTGACCGGACGTCAGAAACCTGCGGGCAGAACGAGTGTCCCGAGCCCGTCACACTCAGGTGGGCGACCCAGGGGAATGCGACCTGAACGCTGCAGAATTGCCGAACGTTGGTGGGCTACGCAGGGCTTGACAACGACCGCCGCTTCCGTACGCGCCAAAGCCGGACAACCCCCACCGTGAGCGTCACCGCCCCGATGAGAACGAATACTGCGCCGAAGGCGACCCCGGACCACAGCGAGGGCGGCCCGGCACCACAGAGTGGGGTGGTACACATCGCTAGATTTCGCTGGTACCGAAGGTACTCCGATGCCGAGACGTCGATCACATACAGGCCAAACCCCGCCAAGAGACTCCCGATGGCGAGCAGGACCAGAGCGGAGCGCATCGATCGTCCGGTTCCGAGCCAGGGCCGAGAGACATTTCGAGCTTTCGATAGTTTGAGGGGCCCAGTCCTGCGGTGGGGCCGGCGACTCCTGCCCCCAGGCTAGGCCCTGGCTCGCGAGCGGTCGCGGAACCGCCCGCACGAAAGGAGGCAACTCCCGAATCTGCCGACGCCCGTTCCAAACCTTTTTGCCGCCGGCGGAGTCGGGACCCTGTCAGGGCATGCCGCCGTCCGAGGGCTCGCAGATCCGCCTCCGCATCACCGGAGGTCCGGAGCTGAATGTGCCTTCCGGGACTACCGCCGGCGAGGCACTCCGCCAGGCGAAGGCCGACACGGGTTCCCCGCCGCTCGCGGCCCTGCTCGACGGAAAGCCGGTCGACCTCGCCCGGCCGCTTTCCGCGGACGGAGAGCTTGCCCCGCTCCGCTTCACGGACCCGCCGGGCCGGGACATCCTTCAGCACTCGGCCGCCCATCTGGTCGCGAAGGCGGTCACGGAGCTTATCCCGGGGGCCTTGCCGACGCACGGGCCGCCGACGGAGGAGGGGTTCTACTACGACTTCGAGATGCGACCCCTAACGGCGGACGAGCTTCCGAAGATCCTGGGGCAGATCGCCGAGACGGTCCGGCGCAAGGACCGCTTCGAACGCGTCGAAGTCTCCAAGGAGGAGGCTCGCCGGCTGTTCCAGTCCAACCCTCACAAGCTGCGCTACATCGCCGAGGTGCCAGACGGAGAACCGGTCACGATCTACCGGACGGGGACCTTCACGGACCTGTGTCGGGGGCCGCACGTGCCGGATGCCGGGTGGCTTCAGGGACTCCATATTCTGGGATTTTCGGCCATCACTCCGGAAGGGAGCGTGCCCGGATCGACGTTCCAGCGCATCCGGGGTGTGGCGTTCCCGACTCGTCCGGTGCTCGAGGCCTACCTCAAGCAACGAGCCGAGGCGGAAGCTCGGGATCATCGAGTGCTGGGCCCCCGGCTCGAACTCTTCGCCTTCTCCGAAGAGATTCCGGGGTTTCCGTTCTGGCATCCGAAAGGGATGATCGTCGTGCGCGAACTGGAGGCCTTCGTGCGAGAGCACCTCGCGGAGGCCGGCTACTCCGAGATCCGGACTCCGCTGGTCTACCCGCGGTCCGTGTACGAGACCAGTGGCCACTGGGAACACTACCGAGAGAACATGTTCCTCACGACGGTCGAGGACCGGGAGTTCGGGATCAAACCGATGAACTGTCCGGGCGCGATGCTCACCTTCCGTACTCGGTCCCGGAGCTATCGCGAGCTCCCCATGCGGCTCGCCGAGTTCGCTCCGCTGCATCGGCTCGAGGCGAGCGGGACGATCCACGGCCTGACCCGGGCCCGCGAATTCGTACAGGACGACGCCCACCTGTTTGTCTCGGAGGACCAGATCTCCGGCGAGATCCAGACGCTCTTCGACTGGATTAAGCGGGCGATGGGGACCTTCCGGCTCGAGTGGACCTGCGAGCTTTCGACCCGCCCCACCAAGTTCATGGGAACGATCGAGACCTGGGACCGCGCGGAGGCGACCCTCAAGTCCGTGCTGGATGCCTCCGGCGCGGGCTACAAGGTCTCGCCCGGCGAGGGAGCGTTCTACGGTCCGAAGATCGACATCCACATCCGGGACTCGTTGGGTCGCTCCTGGCAGTGCGGGACGATCCAGCTCGATTTCCAGATCCCAACGCGCTTCGGTCTACAGTATCAGGGCACCGATGGCACGCTTCACACTCCCGTAGTCATCCACCGGGTCATCCTCGGGTCCTGGGAGCGGTTCTTCGGAGTCCTGCTCGAGCACTGCGCCGGCTGGCTCCCGCCCTGGCTCGCGCCCGTGCAGGTCCGGCTCCTGCCCGTCACGGAACGTCAGATCGCCCGAGTGGGGGAGCTTGCGGGCGAGTGGCGGAAGGCCGGGCTCCGAGCGGAGACGACGGATAGCCAGGACACGCTCTCGAAGCGGATCCGGGAGGCCGAGGTCGCTCACGTTCCGTACATCGTGGTCATCGGAGAGCAGGAAATCGCCGGGCAAACGGTTGCGGTCCGGACGCACGGACAGAAGGGGCAACGCAGCATGTCCCCCGGTGCCTTCGTGGAACAACTTCGAACGCGGATCGCGGCTCGCGAGTACGACCCGTAGCCCCCGGCGAGAATTCTATAGGCGTGGGCCAATAGGCGCGCGTGCCGGACGCCCGACGGCTCGCCGTCCTGAGTGCACCCCTCCGGAGCTCTCTCCGTACGCTGGGAGTGGAAGCCTCCGCGGGTCCGCTTCGGACCTTCGCGGTAGCCGGCGCGTCCTTACTCGGCGTCGAGGCCACGGATGCCGGAGAGGTCCAGCTTCCGCCCCCGGGTACCGACGACTACGTCGCCGGCCCCGGCGTCCCGAAGAACGAGGGGAGGGTCCGCGAGTCCCTGGCCGCTATCTCCGCAGCCGTCGCTCAGGCGGTCCGGGCCGGCTCGGTCCCCGTACTGTTCGGGGGGGACTCCACGGTCGTGCTGGGCCTGCTGGCCGGCTTGTCGGATGGCCGGGTGTCGACCGACCGGTGCGGGCTGCTGGCCCTCGACGGCGCCGCCCGCTTTCAAACCCCGGCGGACAGTCCGCCGGCGGACCTCGCAAGCATGGTGCTCAGCCTCGCCACCGGTCACGGCCCGCCCTCGATGACGCACCTCGGTCGAAACCGGTTCCCGCTCGTCCAGGAGTCAGACATCATCCTGGCCGGCGTCCGCGATGCCCTGCCGGCGGAAGCGACGGCCCTCGTGCAGACCCGGATGACCCTGCTTCCCCCTGACGAACTCGCTGGGACCTGGGGACTGGCCCGCTTCACCGGCGCATTGGGAAAGCTGGTCCGAACGACGCGCGGGGTGGTGGTGCACGTCGACGCGAGCGTCTTCGATCCCAAGCAGTTCCCCGTGGCAGCGGGCAGCCCGAGTTCCGGAGGACTCTCGGGACCGGATTGCAAACGGCTCGTCGACGAGCTCGCCCATTGGGACGCTGAGCACACCATTCAGATCGCCGGGATCTCGGTGTCGGGCGTCGACGCGCGGAAAGATCCGGGAGGGGTCCGGATGCACGAGCTGGCGGCGCTGAGCCTGAGAATCTTCCAAGGGCGAACGGACGGAGCGGGCTAGGCCCGGGCGTGGACCATGCCCCGAATCGCGTCGCGCCGGGCTTCCAGGAAAACGTCCTCGAGCTCTGCGCTTTCCAGGTGATGGGCCTCGCGGAGATGCTCACGCATCCGCTGGAGTTCCATCATCCGGTCGCATTTCGGACAGAGCGTCCGGAGGGTGCGTCGACTGGTCGATCGCAGCGGGCTCGACTGCATCGGCCGAAAGAAAAGGCCTCCAGGAGTATGAAAGCCCTTTGAGCGAACCGAGGCGCTTCATCGAGCACCGGGACGCGCCGTTCGTAAGGGTTTAATAATTGTCGGACAGCCCGAGCGACAGTTTGGTGCGCCCAGGATGACGTACTCGACCCTCGACCTCGAGCTCTCGGTGTTTGGCGCGGCGCTGGTCGCGCTGGTCTACGCCTTCGTCCAGTCTATCCTCGTGCTCCGCGAAGACGAAGGAGACGAGAAAATGAAGTCGATCTCCCTCGCCATCCGGGAGGGTGCCGTCGCCTTCCTCCGACGGGAATACCAGACCGTCTTCTCCGTCGCAGCAATCCTCGCCATCGTCATCTTCGTGGGATTCACGGGCGTCAAAGGCCTCGGCTTCGCCGGCGACCTGGCCGTCGGCTTCGTGTTCGGTGCCGCGGGCAGCGCGCTGGCCGGCGCCGTCGGCATGTTCGTCTCCGTCCGCGCCAACGTCCGTACGGCGGCCCACGCACGAGCGGGCCAGCTGCCGGCCACGATGCGCTTCGCGTTCCGCGGAGGCTCGGTCACGGGACTGTCCGTGGCAGGCTTCGCCTTGCTGGAGCTGATCGGCTTCTACACGGCCTTGGGCGGCGATGTGCTGGCCATGGTGGGCCTGCTGTTCGGCGCCTCGTTGATGAGTCTCTTCGCACGGGTGGGTGGAGGAATCTACACCAAGGGCGCCGACGTCGGCGCCGACCTGGTGGGCAAGGTCGAGGCCGGGATTCCGGAGGACGACCCCAGAAACCCGGCGGTGATTGCGGACAACGTGGGTGACAACGTCGGAGACTGCGCCGGAATGGCGGCGGATCTGTTCGAAACCTACGTCGTCACCGCGATGAGCGCGATGTTGATCGCCGCGCTGATCAAAGTCGGCGGCGTCTACCCGATCCTGAGCGCCTTCCCGCATGCGGTGCTGTTCCCGCTGGTGGTCTGCGCGTGGGCGATCATCGCCACGATCGTGGGCACGGTCTTCGTCCGGATGCGGCCGGGCGGATCGATCATGGGCGCCCTCTACCAGGGTCTCGGAGTCACTACGGCCGTCGGTGTGATCGGCCTCTACGTTCTGGATTCGCTCCTGATGCATGGCAGCCCGGGCGTGTTCGTCGCAACCGTCCTCGGCCTGCTCGTCATGGTCTGTATCGTCCTCGCCACCGACTACTACACCAGTTCGAGCTACCATCCCGTGGAGAAGATCGCGGAGTCGGCGCAGGCCGGTGGAGGCCCGGTGGTGATCTCGGGCCTCTCGGTGGGACTCGAGTCGACGTGGATCTCGGGGCTCGTCATCGTCGGCGCCATTCTCGGCTCCTTCTTCGCCCTTGGTTGGTCGGCGACGGGCTCTGTCACCGACACGGCGCAGTTCGGATACTTTGGATTGTACGGGATCGGGCTGGCCGCCGCAAGCATGCTAGCGGTCACCGGGATGATCATCTCGATCGATGCCTTCGGACCGATCACCGACAACGCGGGGGGCATCGCGGAGATGGCGAACCTTCCGGCCGAAGCCCGCGCCGTGACGGACCCCCTGGATGCCGTCGGCAACACGACGAAGGCAGTGACGAAGGGGTATGCTATCGGGTCGGCCGCGCTGGCCTCGCTGGCCCTGTTTGCGGCGTACGGCTTTGCGGCCGCGAGTGCGGCGGGGACGCCGTACACCTCCTGGGTCGCCCAGCTCACGATCACCAACCCGCTGGTCGTGACCGGGCTCATCATCGGGGCGCTGCTGCCCTTTTTCTTCACGTCCTTCCTCATGAACGCCGTCGGCGTGGCGGCGCAGGCGATCGTCTTCGAGGTCCGGCGCCAGTTCCGGGAGAAGCCGGGCATCATGGCCGGCACCGACAAGCCGGAGTATGGACGCTGTGTCGACATCGTCACGCAGACCGCCATCCGACAGCTGGCGGTTCCCGCGGCGATCGCGGTCATTGTTCCCCTGGCGGTCGGCTTCATCCTGGGCCCCTACGCGCTCGCCGGCCTACTGCTCGGCGTCATCCTGTCCGGACTCCCGCTCGCCTTGCTGATGACGACCGGCGGAGGCGCGTGGGACAACGCCAAGAAGTACATCGAGAGCGGGAAGTACGGCGGCAAGCACTCCGACGCTCACAAGGCGGCGGTCGTGGGGGACACGGTCGGAGATGCGACGAAGGATACCGCCGGCCCGGCGATCAATCCACTCATCAAGGTCGTCAACACGATCTCCATCCTGTTCGTGGTGCTGATCGTCCTCCATCACGTGATCCAGTTCTGAGGTCGGTCGGACGCCCCGCCCGGGCGATCTCCCGGCCTACCGGATGGTCAGGAGCCAGGTGCCCGGGTACTCTCCCCGGCGGTTGTTCGTCAAGACCGCGACCGCAGGGGTCGATGGGTGAACCCCGTAGACGAGCGTGGCGCGGCGGTGGTGGGTCGCGCGGATATGCGTCCGGACCCCCGAGGTGATCTCCGGCATCCCGGGCGTACTGCTGGAGCCGATGAGCAGGAGAATCCCTCCCCGCTCCTGGGCCCGAGCGCAGAGCGCGGAGACCGAGTCGGTGAACTCCGGCACCGTGCCGAACGACGACGAGAGCGCGCCGAGCACCACGGCAACGAGGGACCGGGGCGTGATGGATTCCTTGAGCTGGTCCACCAGCTGTCGTGTGGCCGGGGGGGTGACCGCACCGGGGGCTACCAAGGGCGGCGGCGTGAACGTCGCGAGCCGGTCCCGGACCTTCCCGATGTCAACCAGCCGGCCCAGCTCCGCCATGAATCCCGCCTGGGAGAACGGCGGGTCCGCCAGAACTGTTACGTCCCAGCCGCTGCCGACCGCCTGGGCCACCGTCCGGTCCGCGATCGGCCGAAGCCCGCTCCGGTCCACGCGGGCCTCGTATTCGATGAGCGCGGGCTCGCCCACCCGATGGGGGCCGAGGGTCCGGTCCAGCTCGCCGATGCCCCAGGAGATCCCGTTGGGCGGGTTCTCGCGCACCTGGAAGCGCTCGTCGCGAGCGGCCTCGGCCTGCGGATAGGACCGCGGTACGGAGGTGAACCGGGCGCCATCCAGGGAGTACAGGACAGAGGCCGACTGCAGTGGGACCCCCCGGAGCTTGTGGAACTGAAGCTCTCGGACGACCATGCCCTCCAGGTCGTCTCGGCGGAGCTCGATGACACCGTGCACCAGGTATTCGAGTGACGTGAACTGGGCGGTCTCCTGCACCAGGATCGTGTGCACATTCGCCTTGGAGAGGACCGAGATGAGCGCGTTCTCGATGCGCAACCGGTGCACCTGAGAGGCGGATTCTGTGGGACTCGCGAGATAGGGCTCGATCAGGCCATCCCAGCTGTCGATGACGAGGGCCGATCGCTCCCCATCCGGCAACCGGCTGAAAACCTCCTGGACGCCCGGGGGGAGCGTGAGAAAGCGGTCTAGGTTGCCGAACTCCTCCGATTCGGGAGAAAGCTGCGTGAACTGCTTGATGAGAGATGCATACTCGCGCCGACCTTCCGGGCCGGGCCACATCGCCTCGGCGTCAATGACGTGGTCCGCGGGAAGGTGGTCCCGGAGCCACGGGTAGTGCTCGATGAGCTCGGGGTAGTAGACCCGGGTGGAAACGTAGAAGCCCGGACCTTGGAGCCCGGCGAGCAGACTCAGCGCGAGCGTGGTCTTGCCGGTGCCCGGTGCGCCACGGATCAGCAAGGACTGACCGACGCGGCTCCGGAAGAATCGCCGAATCTCGGTCGGCAGGTGCCAGTCTCCCACGTTTTCGAACGGTGGCGGCACCGGCGGGGTGGGCTCCCGGCGGGGCGTGGACTCCGCTGGGGAGGCACCCTTCTTCCGCGGCGCTGGCATGGATTCCCGGAGACTCCCTGAAGGCTACCCCGGCGAGGCGGCTCCGCTCCGGGGTACGCCGGATAGGGTCGTCGAAGCCTATTAGAACTGCCGGTTCAGGAGGTTTCGGAGCCGAGGCGCGCGGCGTCAGGCGTAGTGACTCAGCGAGGACCGCTCCTTGCGGGCCTCGTCGCGCTGGTTTCCCTTTTCCTCGGCCTGCCGCTGCCGCTCGCACTCCTCATCGGTCACCCAGTCAAAGCGCAGCTCCTCCGGATGATCGTGGGCCAGCGAGGCACCGGCCTCGAACGCGCTGAACAATAGCTCCTCGAGGTCTTCGGAGTCGTCTTCTCCCTCGAGCCGGCCGGCCGTCCGCCAGTACCAGTCGGGCGCCTTACCGGCTTCCTGGAGATATTCCGTTACGTGGTCGAAGATCGATGCGTGCTCGTCAGCCAAGCGAACGTGCAGGTGGCGTCGCGGCCCGTCCGTAGAGGGCGGCGATGGGGTTCCCCGGGACATGCGGCGCAAACGCGCGCGGTCGCCTATAACTCCTCCCGGCCGAACGGAGGCTGTTTCACGTCATCAGCGAACGCTTGAATAGGGCTGAGGCTTCGAAGCCGAGAGGCGTCCGTGTACAACCCGACGGCGGCCGGAAATCCACCCCCGGCGCCGTCCCCGCCTCCGCCACCGCCTCCGGAGGAACTCTCGCCGTCCCCCCGCTACACCTACCTCGTCGGCCGGCTACGGAACCGGCAGATCACGATGGAGGAGGCGACCGAGCTGTTCGCGATCCAGCAGCGCCAGGTCTCTGCGCTCCTCGCCCGGACGAATGCGCTCGCGGCCGCCGCCGCGGTCACCCCTCGACCTGTCAGTCGGCCTATGGCCCCGGCTCCGGCACCGGCGGGGCCGCCGGTTCAGGCGCTGGCGAACGTCGATCCGTGGGGCGAGGGCCTTGTTTTTCTCGCGCTCGGGGCCGGCCTCCTGGCTGCCCTCGCCAAGCGGGCCCGTGAGCCGGGTGCGGCTCCACCTGCCGCGCCGCCGACGATACCCACTACCGGTCGACGTCGCTAGGGGTGGTGCATGGCCGCCCCGGACTTCGTCTTTGCACACCTCGCCGATGCGCACGTCGGAGCGTGGCCCCGGGACCCGGCGATCCGCTCCGCCCTTCGGGACAGCGTCCTGGCCGCGCTTCGGACCGTATCGGAGCGGCACGCACAGTTCCTGCTGATCTCGGGAGACCTCTTCCACACCCCGGTGCCGGATCCGGATGAAGTGGTGCCCGTGGCATCCGAGCTCCGTCGGCTCGCCGAATCGGGCGTCCGGATCTACGCCATCTTTGGTTCCCACGACTACGTCGCGCATCGAACGAGTTGGCTGGATGTGCTCGCGGAGTCCGGCCTCTTCATCCGCGTTGCCCCGGAGGCCGTACGTCCCACCGAGGGGCGTTGGACGCTCCCCTTCCTGCTCGACGTGCCGACCGGCGCGGTCATCGCCGGCATCTCCGGGCGATCGCATGGGCTGGACCGGACCTACTACCGCTCGATGGATGCCAGCGACTTCCGCCGCACACCCGGTTTCCACATCTTCATGTTCCATGCGGCCGTCAACGAGTACCTGCCGGAGGCACTCCGGGCGCACATTCGCGGGGTGGCCGTCGAGGACCTTCCTCCCGCCGATTACTACGCCGGGGGCCATATCCACCGGAGCTACACGGGACAAGGACCCGCCGGCGGCCTCTTGGTGAACCCGGGAGCGGTCTTCGGCACATCGGTGACCGATGTCGAGCAGGCGGCCCGCGGCCTCAGCCATCGGGGAGTCGTGATCGTTACGGTCCGCGGAGGAAGCCCGACCGCGGAGTTCGTGGAGACGCTCCGTCCCGGGAGCATCGAGGTCTTCGATGTCGACCTGCGCGGCAAGAGTACGGAGGAGGCCCGTGAGGAGGTCCGGGAGCAGCTCCGGGCCCACGCGATTCCGGGAGCCCTGCTGTTCCCGCATTTGACCGGAGTGGACCCCACCGCGCGTGCGACCGACCTTGGGCTTGCCGACTCGAGCTCCGCCGCGACGACGCGGGGCGCGGCGACGGTCCATTGGGACCTCGGGGATCTCCTCCCGCCGGCCTCGCCGGGTGCCGAGCCCGTAATCCCCGACTCCACCCTGGACGCGGCCGACCAAGATGTCCTCCAAGCGCTGCCCCCCCCACCGCTTCCGGGAATCCCCGCGGACATAGCGGCGACCAAGGTCCGGGAGCTCATCCGAGAACTGGGAACCCCCATCGCGGAGGGCGAAGCCAAGGAAGACTACCGCACCGCCCGGGTTACGGGTGCCCAGCGGGTCCTCGGTCTCCGGGACCGGGCCGGACCGGAGGACCCGAGCTGACCATGCACATCGAGCGGCTCACGCTGCGAAATATCCGCAGCTACCGAAGTGCGGACATCCACCTGACGCCCGGCACCACCCTTCTCTCCGGGGATATCGGCGCCGGAAAGACCTCGCTGCTCTATGGGATCGAACTGGCCCTCTTCGGCTTCTCCGAGGTCGAACCCGAGCATCTGGTCCGCCACCGGGCGCGGGAGGCCGAAGTCACTCTCACGCTCACCGATGGAAAACGTCGATGGGAGCTGCGGCGCCGGATCGTCCGAAAGTCCCGAAAGGGGCGGGACGCCTTCGACGCGACCGAAAGTTCGCTCGCCATCGACGGACAGCGGGCCGACTATTCGGCGACGGAGCTTCGGCGGTGGGCCATCGAGCTGCTTGGCTTCCCGGACAACCCCAACCCGCGCGCCCATTCGGACGTCTGGCGCTGGGCCGTTTACCTCGCCCAGGAACGGATGCGCGAGGTGCTCGATCCGGATGTCGAGGCTCGGATGGATACCGTCCGAAAGGCGCTCGGCGTCGAGCAGTATCGCCTGGCCGCCGAGAACGCTCGGGCCGTAAGCCGGGCGCTGAGGGAACAGTCCGACTCGCTCGCGGAGCAGGCCGACCGGCACCGGGGGATCGAGGAGGAGGTCGCCACCTGGAGCCGTCTCCAGCAGGACGCGTCAAAACAAGTTGCGCAGCTGCTGGACCGCGAGCAATCGCTGCGCAGCGAGCTGGAGCATGCCCGCCGGTCGCTGGAACTGGCCGACGCCGAGCGGCGCAAGGTCGAAGCCGACCGACAGGCCCTGGGGCACGTCACCGATCTCCTCCGGGAACTCGCGAAGGACCTGGGGGCCGACCGCGCTGCCCTGGCCGGTAGCCGGGACCGCCTTCTTCGGCTCGAGACGGAGCTCGAGCGGGAACGGGAGCCGCCCTCACCGCCCGCGCCTAACATCGCCGGCCTCCGCAAGCAACGAGCCGCATTGGAGACGCAGCGGGCCGAGCTGGAGCGACTCCGGGGACAGGCTCAGGCGGTGGAGGGCCAACTGCTTCAGTGGAACACGCGGAACTCGACGATACAAGCCCAGCTCGATGCCACCCAGCTCGAGCTAGACGGCGCCCGGCAGGCGCGTCGGACGTTGGAAGCGGTCGAACCGGTGCAGGAGCCACGCTGCGAGGAAAGCCGCTCCACGTCGGAACTCACTGCCGAACGACGCGAGCTCGAAGAGGCACGTCGGTCCCTGGACCGGCGACTGGCGGCGGCCGTCTCCGAACTGTCCGAACTGGAATCGCTGGTGGCAGGAGGGGTCTGTCCCCGGTGCCACCGGCCGGTGGAGACTTCCGAGTTCGGACCGCATCAGCACGAGCAGGAGACGTGCGTCCGGGAGCTTCGCGAGGAGCTCGAGCGCGCCACGGATCGGGTCAACGTCCTCGAGCGAGCGATGGAAACCCGGGCTGCCTTTGAACGCCTTCGGGACCGCTGGGCCGAGCTCGAACTCCGGCGCCGGGAGGCCCGAGAACGGGAGCGAGCCCTCCAGGAACGACAGGAGGGCGAGCGGGCCCTGCGGGACGAGCAGCACGTGGAGCACGACCTCCTGTCGACCACTCGCCGTGAGTTGACCGCTCGGCTCGGGGCCGATGATCTGACCCGCGCCGAACTCGAACGGATCGACCACGAGATCGAGCTCGCCGAGGCACGGGACCGGGCCGAGGCGAGCCGGCGCGAACGCGTCAAAGCCATCGAGGGGCAGCTGCCTGCCGCACGGAGCGACGTCCTCGCTCAGGAACGGCTCGTGAACGACCGGGAGGTGCGTCGCTGTGACCTGAGCGACCGCATCGCCGCGGAGACCACCCGGCTCGCCGCTCTGGGCCGCCCCGAAGAGCCGTGGGCCGCGGCCCAGTTGGGCGTCGAGCGGTTGCAGGGGCTCGTCGAGGCGGCGGTCCGTGAGTCGAGCCGGCCGCAGGCCCAGGCAGCGGAGGCAGCGGCCCGGCTCGACGAACTCGGACGGCGGCGGCACGAACGGGAGCTCCTCGTCCGTCGGGGGTCCGAGCTCCGGTCCCTGGCCGCCTGGGTCGACGGAGACTTCCGTTCCGCGATGCTCGACCTCGAGCGACGGCGGCTGCAGCAGGGCCGAAGCCGCTTCGAGGCGCTGTTCAGTCGGTACTTCGCGGCGCTCGTCGACGATCCGGCGCTCGCGGCCCGCGTCGACGAGGCCTTCGCGCCCTGGGTGGACGTCGCCGGGGAGGCCACACCCGCCGAGGCGCTCAGCGGGGGGGAGCGGACGGCACTCGCCCTGGCCTACCGGCTCGCGCTGGGCCGGACGGTCCGGGAAGCGGGGCATCTCCGGCTCGACACCCTCATTCTCGACGAACCTACGGAGGGCTTCTCGCAGGAACAGACGCTCCGGATGGGCGACCTGCTGGAGACCCTGGGACTTCCCCAGGTCCTCCTGGTGTCGCATGAAGCTCAGCTCGAGGGCGTGGCGGATCGGGTCCTCGAGGTCCGGAAGCAGGACGGCCTCTCTCGCATCGAAGAGGGGGGCCGACCGGTGGCTCCTCCGGCGCCGGCGACCGAGCCCCCGGAGACGGGTGTACCGGTGTCCCCCGTCCGCGCAGCGAAACGGAAGATCCGGCGGCTGACCGACCTGGAATCTCCGGGGGATGCGCCGTCTCAGGCCAGGTAGCTCTGGAATTCGCGAGCGGCCCAGGGGCTGTGCTCGGCCAGTTGGAGGTTTTCCGCCAGATGCGCCGGATCTTTCTGGCCCACCAGCGGGCCGATCGTCCCGGGGGCGGACCGCGCAAACTGTATCGCCGTCTGCGCGGCGGACAGGCCGTCCGAAACGGGACCTACTCGAGCCAGCTGGCCCTGGAGCAACGGGACACTGGTGAAGCACCCGAGACCCAGCCGCGAGGCGGCCTCGAAGAGGGTCACCCGCTCTCCTCGCACCGGCTGATTCCGCAGCGCCGCCGCTTCGGGCATGCCCAGGCTGAACGGGAACTGGAGAAAGCGGAGTCCGTGGTCCTCTCCGCCGACAGTGCGGGCGATCTGGACGGCCTCTTCGACCGAGAAATACCCTGGGGCGGACCGAGGGGCCCGAAGGCAGTCCCACGTCGCCAGCCCATAGGCCCCGAGCTGGTCCGCGCTGCGCAGCCGTTCGAGCAGTTCGAACGCGTCGGTCAGCCGGCGCACGAACTCGTCGTGCCCCACGACCGGAAGCTGGGCGTCGGGCGCGTTGTGCAGGTACAGCAGGTCGATCTGTTCGAGACCCAGATTGGTGCGGCTCCGGTCGAACTGATCGCGGACGTAGTCCACGCTCATGGCGTGACAATCATCCACGATGTCGGCGGGATCGAGTACTTCCTTCGCCACGAGCTCCGTCTCGACCCAGCGGTCGGGGGAGATCTTCGACTCCCCGTCGGGTGCGAGGTACCCGCACTTCGTTGCCACGAAGACTTCACTGCGGTCCACGTCGCCGCGGGCGATCGCGCGCCCGAGCCCCCGGCCGAGCGACCGCTCGGCGCGCTGGTAGCGATAGTTGATCGCGGTGTCCAGGACGTTGATCCGACCGGACTGCAGGCAGAGCTGAGTGGCCTGTTCGACCGCTTCGTCCGTGGCGCGGTCCGGGGGTCCGATGTAGGTGCCGAGGCCCATGGACGAGAGCTGGAGGTTTCCGGGAGCGAGCCGGAAGTGGACCGTCGGGAGCCGTCGCTGGTCCACGGCCCGGACGGCGAAGCGCGAAGTGCCCTCGGGCGTCGCCGCCCCCGGAATGCGGGGCACAGTCCGTCGGTACGCCGTCGGTTCAAAAGCTCTCCCGACGCCGAGAGACGCGTGCCGACGGTCCGAAGCGCTCAAAGGCCTCCGGGGGTGGCCGGAGCGGGTCGGCCGTGCCGCGCCGCAAATACGGGCACCTGCAGAAGCCGATCCCTCCGGTCAAGCCGGAACACTGTCGGTACTGCCGCCTCAAGCGCCCGTGCCCGGTGCATGGACGGCCCCGAGCCTAGCGAGAGGTCAGGCCTTCAGCTCGTAGAGATCGCTCTCCGCCATCGGCTGGAATCCCAACGGGAGTAAGGCCCGGGCGTCGGAATTGAGGGGCACCGGCGACGTCGTCCGAATCCGGTGCGCGCCGGCGCTTCTCAGCCAGGCGATCAGCGTGGACAGAAGGGCCCCGGCCATCGCCGGCGTGGCGGCTTCTGCGAGGACCCACGGCCCCAGGAATCCGATGGCGGCCCCCGGCCGGTGCGTACTGCCGGCGACACCGAGAAGCTCCCGCTTCGCCGCCGCGACCCAGATTCCCCGCTGCACGTCCGTGGTCGCCTCGCGGAACCAGCCGGAGCGAAGATCGAGGAAGGCCACGGGGATCGGAGGCGGGAGCTTCTCCGGATGCCGGGCGCCGAACAGGCTCTGGGCCGCGGCGAGATCGGATCGGCGGAACTCCCGGATGACCGAGGGACCGCTCGGGCTGGGGGAAGCTTCGCTCACGCCCCGGTCGAGAACCTGCCGATGCCAGAGTCGCCGGCCGGACTCTTCGGCCGCCGTCTGCAGCTCGGCCCGGCCCTCCGGCACGTCCATCACGAAGCGTCGGGCGTCCTGCGCCAGGAACCAGGTGCGGGCCGATCCCAGGAGCTCCTCCAGGGAGCCGCTCGGATCCTCGGGAGCGATCAGGGGCACGACGTAGTTCTGCTCCGCCTCCGCCCGGGCATACAGCCATGCCACGATCGAGCCGCCCGAGAGGGCGACCCAGGCCGCCTCGGCCGGTGTTCCCCGGCGCGGCCGACGCGCCCCCGCGGCCTGCCGGAGGATCCGACCGAGAGCCCGGTCCACGTCGGCATCGGACGCCGGGGAGGTGTTCCGGTACCAGCCTCCGAGGTCGTCCCACAGGCGGCGGACGGCCTCGCCATCGCCGGCCCGGAGCTCCCGGACCGTCATCGCGGGATCAGGCGGAGGGCCCGCCGTCCCGGGGCCCGCGCGCGACCACCGGCAGCCGCTCGGCGTCCGACGGGCCCGCCCGGGAGCGAGCGCGCGCCGCCTGACCGAGAAGCAGCGGCTTCGCGACCCGCTCGTGCAGCTCGTCGGCCGCACGGGACAGCCGGTCCGCCACCTCGGGCGAGAACCGGTGCCGTACGTGACGGAGCCGGGCCTCCCAGGCGAAGCGGACCTGTTGCCAGCGGTACAGCGTCTCCGGATACGCAGCTTCGTAGAGCAGGGAGCTACCGCCGGACCCCGCGGTGCGGGACGCCCGACCCCGGAGCCGGTCCTTGACCGCGTCATAGAATCGCGTGCCCGGAACCGGGACCGCGATCGATACCGAGTACTCCTCCGGGGAGAAGCGCCGGAACATCTGCAGCGTCTCTTCGATGTCGTCGAGCGTTTCGCCCGGGTAGCCGAGCATCAGGAACCAGAACTGCCGCACGCCGTGCTCCCGGAGGCTCGCCGCCACGTGCTCGATCTGGCTGAGTCGCGTCCCACGGTTCATGGAGTCCAGCATCTTCTGACTGCCGGACTCGACCCCGAGGTACACGCGCTGGAGACCCGCCCGCTTCATCTGCTCGAGCAGGTCGGTCTTCAGCAGGTCGACCCGGGCCAGACACTCGAACTTCAGATGGGGTCCGTCCCGGACCATCGCGTCGAGCAAGGCTTCCAGCCAGTGCCGGTCCACGCCGAAGACGTCGTCGCAGAACCGGACGTAGTCAACACCGTACCGATCATGCAGCGCCCGGAGCTCGGCAAGCACCCTCGGCACGCTCTGCTGCCGGTAGGTTCGGCCGAACGTCGGCTTCGAGCACCAGGAGCAGTCGAACGGGCATCCTCGAGACGTCAGTACGGCGGCCCGGCGCTCTCCCGTCCTCTCGGCCCAGGCCGAGAGATACGCCTCCATGTCGATGAGGTCCCACGCCGGTAACGGGAGGTCGTCCAGGTTCTTCAGGAAGGGCCGCGCCGGTCCGCGGACGATCCGATGCCCCACGAGCGCCACCGTGCCAGGACAGCCGGCGAGCGGAATCCCGTCGCGCACCCGCGTGGCGGCCTCCACGAGTGTGAGCTCTCCTTCGCTGGGAACCACCGCGTCGAATCCTTCCCGCAGGTAGCGTTCGGGACGAGTCGCGGCATCGGGACCTCCGGCGAGCACCGGGACGCCGTCGGCCGCGGCACGCTCCGCGATCTCGAGAGCTCGGGGCAGCGTCAGCGTCTTGGTGTGCACTCCGACGAGATGGGGGCGGAATCGCCGGATATGCTCCGTCACCGGTTCCGCGTCGCGCGCGAACGTGAGGTCCGTGACCTCGGTCCGAATGCCATGGGAGCGCAGCCAGGCCGCGAGCGTCAGAATACCGAGGGACGGGTAGAGCTCGACGAACTTCCGCTCCATCGGGTCCTCCCGCGCGACATAGGGGTCGACCAGCAGGACCCGCGGTGCGTCGCTGGGTGGCGCAACCGCCGGCGGTTCGCGGGGGACCTCTTCAGGCACGTCGACCTCGCCGCCGGGGAAGGGCCCGGCCGCCGGACAGCGCGCCGACGGGACAGTAGGGGATACACCAGCCGCATCCGGTGCAGTGGGGAAGCACCGTCAGTCGGTCCGGATCGAGCTCGAGGGCGTTCGGAGGGCAGACGCCGGTACAGAGGCCACAGAGGACGCAGGTGTCGGGCTCCACATGGATCGCCACCGCGCCGGCCACGGCTCACCCTTGGGCGTGCTCCGCGGTCTGCGGCTCCGCGTGCAGGGCCCGGCCCAGGGCCGTGAAGCCGGTGAGCGCGCATTTGACTCGGACCGGGGAGAGCGGGATCGAGAGCATCTGGAGAACATCGTCCCGACTGACCTTCTCGACCGTCGCGAGTGGCTGTCCCGCAAGCTTCTGGGTCAGCATCGAAGCGCTGGCCATCGAGATCGCACAGCCGTCGCCGGAGAACTTGACCTCGATGACCTTGGAGTGGCCGGGGTCGAGTTTGAGGTCGATCCGGATGTGGTCCCCGCACAGGGGATTGCTCTCTTCGCCGGAGTAGTCCGGATGATCGATCTGCCCGAAGTTCTGGGGCGTCCGGTAGTGCTGCAGAATCCGTTCCTGGTACATGTCGTAGGCCATCGGCAGGACCTCCGCTGAAGCAGCCACCGGTGGTACGCGTTGGCCTTTATAAGGACCGGCCGACGGGCAGGCGAGCGACTGCCTCTGGGTCAGCGCCCTGGAGCCCCGTCCGAGAGCACCCGGTCGTACCGATGATCGACTACGGGGGCCAGACTAGCGACCCACTCCGAGTCGACCTCAATGCGACGGAGGTGCTCCTGCAGTGTTCCGAGCACCGACGGACGACCCCCGTTCGACGCGGCGGGCATCGGACCGGATTGTCCCACCGTTCCGACGAGCAGGGACTGCCCGTCGCTTGCCACGAGGAATGGATAGACGCGACACTGCTCGGTCAGCGAGCGGATCAGCCGGGCCGGCTCCTTGCCCGGTAGAAGTTCGCCCCGCACGAACACCATCTGGTCCGCGCGCCGGTCCTGGTACGGCGGAAGGGCCCGGAAATCCGGGAGCATGCGACGGAAGACCCAGCCGTCCTCCAGGAGCCGATGCTCCGGACGGGTGAGGCCGAGGAGACCGAGGAAGTGGCCGGCTCGGCCCTCGTAGTCGGCGAGAATCGGCCGGAGGACCAGGTTGCGCGCGGCCCGGCGAAGACCGGGGGAGGGGGAACCCGACGGCACGTGGGCGCCGGCCGGGTACGCTGGCGAGAGCGGACGCGGGTACTCCGAACTTCCGGGAATGCCGGCCAGGTGGGACCACACGCCTTCGAAGTCGAAGTAGACCGGCACTTCCGAGGCGGCGGTCGCCGTGGTTAGGAAGAAGCTTCGGCCCCGGAGAGACTCGTCCACCAAGGAGGAGGCAAGGCGACGGGCCTCGTCCTTCGAGCGATGCAGGTAGACGGCGAAGACCAGGCTGGCGCCTCCCCAGAGTATGACGTTCGACTCCGGACGACTCCACCGCTCCATCAGGTCGACAGCACTGTCGGCGAATGGATGGGCCAGGGCGAACGTCGCCAGCGGAAGGTCAAAGCACGCGGGATGCGGAACGAACCGGGTCCGCAGCCATCCCTCGTCGTACACGCGCTTTCGCACCGCATGGTACGTGGAGCGGGGGAGCCGTGTTTCGTCGAGCAATTCCCGCTCGCTTTCGCCGGGGGCGGCGAGCAAGGCTCGGATCAACCGGGCCTCCGCATCCGTCAGTGCCCGCATCGATCCGATCCGCTCTCCCCCACTCGATTTCCGGGTCCAATCCAGGCAATCTCCGGTTGGACATTTCTTGATGTAAGCCTGTCGGGGTAGATGCGGTCGTGAGGCGGCCCATGCGGCCGCAGGAGGAAACCCCAAGATGACCGAACATACCCCAGCGCCCTCCACATTCCGAACACTGCCCGTGCTGGGGACCGTGCTCGTCGTGGCCATGACGCTGGCAATGCTGATCGCGTTGCCGGTGTTTGCGGCACCGATCTCGGCCCCGGCGGCCTCAGGTGGCCTCACGACCTCGGTCGTGACCGCTTCGGGCTCCCCCGTACAGCAATGGGCGTACGGCGGCAGCAAGACGATCTCCGGTGACGTCACCGTCACCGGCGCGAACGGGACTGGATTCGAACTCCAGTACCACGCCTTCTACGGGTGGACCGTCGTGTTCACTCAGACCAACAACTCGACCAACTCCGGGTTCCAGATTGAGGCCCAGCGAACGGCCGCGGCGCAGCTCTACGTCGAACTCTGTACTCCAAACTGTGCGTCGCCGACCTGGACGGGAAACTACACGGCTAGCGCGACCCAGACCGCGACCGCCTTCGGGAACTTCACGCGGCAAGGCACCGTCTACGAGGACGGTACCCCAAGCTCCGCGCTGGGGATCCTGAACGCCTCCGGCCAGACCCAGGCGGCGCTCCACTCG
The DNA here is from genome assembly GCA_030041175.1 of Thermoplasmata archaeon. Lineage (GTDB taxonomy): Archaea > Thermoplasmatota > Thermoplasmata > Lutacidiplasmatales > UBA184 > JAKIWV01. The sequence continues at coordinate 23,929 of JASHOK010000088.1, forward strand.
GAGCTCACCGTCACGGGCCCCGCGCAAACCCGGCATTGGTACTTCAACGTGAGCGCCTCGGCTCAGGCCCAGGTCACCTTCACACCGGAACTCGGGCTGATCCCCTACAACGTTCAGCCCGGCACCAGCTGGAACAGCTCGGCGGCGTACGCGTTCAGCGGCGCCTACGACCTTAGCTGGACGTTCCTGGGGCCCCACAGCTCCGCCAGTGGCGGCGGGACCAAGGACATCTCCGCCAACGGCACCGTGAACCTGCAGGCCAACTACAACCAGGCGTTCACGCTGGCCAACCACCAGCTGACGCACATCCTCGTGATGTCGCTCTCGGGCGGTCCGTTCGATCTCTATGACGGCGTGATCATCCTGCCCCACGAGGGGAACGTCTTCAACGGCGACCCCAACGCGGTCGGCGGACAAGGCCTCGGCGTAGCGCCGGCGGCCTCCACCGCAGCCGTGGACTACGACTCGTCCAGCGGCCACCTCGGCATCGACGCGGCGTCGACGAACTTCGTTCCGGCCGCGGCCGGCGCGCTGCCCGTGAGCACGCTCACGGCCGACGCCAGCTCGACCTCGGGCGGAGACGTTCAGGCCCAGCCGATGACGGTTCCCGCCGCCGAGTCCTGCGCCACGAGCCTGCTCTCGGGCGGGACCTGCGTGACCACGACCCCGGGTCTGCTGACGAAGCTCTTCCACTCGACGGCCTTCGAGGTCGTCGCCCTGGTGATCGGCGTTGTCGCCCTGGTCGCGGTCCTCGCCGTTGCGGTCGGCCGGCGCCCCCGTGCGCCGCCGCCCGTGCGTGTGCCCTCGACCGCCTCCGGCCCGGTGCCCCCCGGCGCCAGTGGACAGCTCGCACCGCCCCCGCGCGCACCCCCGCAGCAGCCCTCGGATCCCCTGGGCAATCTGTGGTGAGAGGTGGCCAGGATCGAGTAGGACGCTGAACCCCCGGGGCTTGCGGTTCCCCCCCGCAAGCCCCGTTAACCCCTTCCTCCTCCGATTTTTTCCACGAAGTTTCCCGAGGACAGGTTTGGGGCGCCGTTCACGCTATAAGCACCCACCTGTGAGTATATTCGATGGAGGCATCCGGCCCGGCGTTTGATCGCTGGTTCGAGGAGCAGCAGGTCGTTCAGCTGGGGAGCGAGCTCCACGATCCGCCGCAATTTCACACCGCCAGGAAGAGCGCACTCGAGGCGTTCCGTCAGCTTCCCGTCGAGCCGGATCCGCTCTACCGGCAGTATGCCTACCTTCGAGGCGCAGACCTGACGGGCGTGTCCCCGAGCGTCTCGGGGGCGCCGGTGAGTCTGCCGCCGGTCGGACAGGACACCGTGCGAATCGTGCACGATGCGTCCGGGAGCCGCCTCGAGATCTCCGAGACGCTCCGGGCCGCCGGGGTTCGGGTCCGGACATTGGCGGAGATCCTCGCAGCCGGGGATGAGTCGGTCGCCGGCTTTCTCTCGGGCGTGGATCTGCGCGGCACCCGGATCGACAAATTCGAGGCCCTCTCCGTCGCCTTCCTCAATCGGGGGGTCGATCTGCACGTCCCGGACCGGTGCCCGGTTCCGGTCCGCGTGCAGGACCTGACGATCCTGTCACGTCCGCTCGAGGCGCTCTCGGTCCGACGCTTCATCCATGCCGGAGCCCAGTCGAGGGTGGCCCTTTCCGAGGAGGTCTACTCCGCGGGTTCGGCTCCCGGGCAGCGCTACTACGGCTCTCTCAACCGGGTGGAAAGCGCCGAGGCATCCCGAGTGGCGTACGTCACGGTCCACGCCCCGGATGAGCAGGTCGTCGCGTCCTACTCCCGGGCGGCTCAGGTGGGAGCGAACTCCCAACTCGCTTGGGTGTCGGTGGGCTACGGCGGCTTCCGTACCCGGGCACGGAACTACTCGGATATCGTGGGGAACGGCGGCGACCTCTCCGACCTGCAGGCGTTCTATGGCGACCATCAGCAGTCCTACGACAGCTACATGCAGATCACCCATGTCGGGCAGGACACGCATGGGCAATCGATCACGCGCGGGGTGTTCCGGGGCGAGGCCCGCGGCGTGAGCCGGGGCTTGGCGCGCATCGAGAAGGATGCCCGAAAGACGATCAGCTACCTGTCCGAGCATGCGATGCTGCTCTCTCGCGGGGCCCGCTCCGACACGATCCCGGTGCTCGAGATCCTGTGCCGCGACGTGAAGGCCACCCACTCTTCGTCCGTGGCTCCGGTGGACCCCGAGCGGGTGTTCTATCTCGAGTCCCGCGGCATCCCGAATACGCAGGCGGTTCGGATGATCGGCGAAGGATTCCTATCCTACGTGCTGGACCGGGCCCCCATCGTCGGGCTCCGGGACCTGCTCTATCCCCACCTGACGACGCGATGGGAGGGACGGGCCCTCACCTGGACGGACGGGGGCTACCCGGCCCTGCCTCCGCTGGATCTGCAGGGGATCGAGAGCGGCTCCGAGTGGCGCTTCGACACCAAACTGCGCTGAAGCGCGTCTATCCGACGGCGCCGGTCATCTCGAGCTGGATCAGACGGTTGAGCTCGAGCGCATAGTCCATCGGAAGCTCCTTCGCGAACTCCGCGAGGAAGCCCATCAGGATCAGGTGGATCGCGTCCGACTCGTTGAGCCCCCGGCTCATGAGATAGAAGATCTGCTCCTCGCCGATCTTTCCGACCACGGCTTCGTGCGTGATCGTCGCATCCTCCTCGTGAATCTCGTTGTAGGGATACGTGTCGGAGCGACTCGAATCGTCGGGGAGCAGCGCATCGCACCGGACCGCCGCCTTCACGCCGCTCGCGCCCTTGGCGACTCGCAGGAGGCCCCGGTAGCTGGTCTGGCCGCCGCGGATCGCGATCGACTTCGAGATGATCTTGCTCGAGGTGTCGGGCGCGAGGTGGACGGCCTTCGCTCCGGAATCGATGATCTGGCCCTGGGACGCAAAGGCCACGGAAAGAATGTCCGCGCGGGAGCCGCGGCCCTTCAGGTAGACGGACGGATACTTCATCGTGACCTTGGAGCCCATGTTCCCGTCCACCCACTCGACGAGCGCGCCCTCCTCGGCCGCGGCCCGCTTCGTGACGAGGTTGTAGACGTTCTTCGACCAGTTCTGCACGGTAGTGTAGCGCACCTTCGCGTACGGTTCGGCGATGACCTCGACCACCGCGGCGTGGAGGGAGTCCGTGGAGTAGATCGGGGCGGTGCAGTTGTGCACGGAGAATCCCTTGACCAGGTAGGTGTTGTTGTCTCCGGCCACGTGGAAATTGTAGACGTTCCCGTCGTACGGGCTGCGCTCGATGTCCCGAATCGGCACCAGGAACGCGTCGCCGGCGCGTCGAACGGCCTCCGCGAACTTCCCCACCTGGTGATAGACCGTGTAGAGTCGCCGATGCGAGATGCGGCGGCCGTCCGGCATGGTCTCCTCGAACGCCTCTCGAATGTTGATGGTCGCGTAGATGCCCTGGCGGGCCTGCAGCTCTTGAACCTGGAACGCGACCTGGCGGGAGACGGTCATGACCCGATAGACCGTGCCGAATCGCTCGTCGCGATTGCCGTCGCCGTTGTAGTATGCCTCGAGCAGAAGACGCTGCTTCGCGGGGGGCAGCTCCATTACGGCCTTGCTCAGACGCTTGCCTTCGGCGTACTTCCCGGCGTGCTGGAGGCAGAACGCGTGAAGGGCGCTTGAGTAGACCCCGATCGTGATGGCGTGCCTCTGGGGCTGCGGCATCCGCCAGGGCGTCTTTCCCGTGACCTTCTCGATCGCGTGGGAAAGCTCGTCGACGAACTCTCGTTCGTCAATGTGGAACGTGAACGTCACCGCGTCGTAGCCGTTGATCTGCTGCACGCAGCCTTCGGCGAGGTAGTACCCCAAGATCCGGAGTTCGGCCTCACCGAGTGCCGGGTCGTCGCGGACCGTTTGGTTGATCGGGTAGTGAAGGAAGTCGCCGCGTCGAAGCTCGCCGGCGGCAACGAACTCCGGGGACGCGGCGAGCAGCGCAGCGACGTTCACGTCTCCCAGGGCGCCGTTGGGCCGGGGTCGCCCAGAGACCTTCGAGCGCCGGATGCAGAGCACCGGGTGCTCCGGCGTCAGGCTGAACTGATTTCCCACAGAAACGGGAGTGATGTCGATCAGCTCACCGTGGAACGGCCGGACCATCGTCTTCTCGACCGTGGTCTCGACACCGTCGCTATTGAGCACCGGCTGCCCGCGTTCGATCGACTCGATCGGACTCAACTGGTCCCCGACCAGCACCTCTTCGCCGAGCGGAAGGCAGCCCTCAATGTAGTGGACCTTGGCCCCTCGATCCGCGATGATCAGTGTCCGCTCGAACTGCCCGACGTTCTTCGCGTTGATACGGAAATAAGCCTGCAGCGGAATCCCCGCGTCGACCCCCGGCGGGACGTAGACAAAGCTGCCCCCGGACCAGACCGCGGAGTTGAGGGCGGAGAACTTGTTGTCGTTGAATGGAACGATCTTCCCGAAGTACTTCCGGACGATGTCGGGGTACTCTTTCACCGCGGTGTCGGTGTCCGTGAAGACGACGCCCTTCTTCTGAAGGTCCTCGCGGATCTTGTGATAGACAGTCCCGGAATCGTATTGAGCGCCGACGCCCCCAAAGAACTCCCGCTCCGCCTTCGGGATGCCCAGGCGCTCGAACGTGTTCTTGATATCCGGCGGGAGGTCCTCCCAGCTCCGCTTGGTCTCCCCTTCGGCGAGAGGATTCGCGTAGTACGTGTAGGCATCAAAGTCGATGTCCGAGAGATTCGGCCCCCAGTCGGGCATCGGCCGGTCGACGAAATGGTCGTAGGCCCGCAGCCGGTACTCCCGCATCCAGTCGGGCTCGTTCTTGAGCCGGGAGATCTGTTCGACGATTTGACGCGAAAGCCCCTTGGCGGTCCGGACCTTGTAGGTCTCGGGGTCCTTGAAGTCGTAGCGCGTGTAATCGAGGGGCTGGAAGTCGGTGACCGGTTGCGCCATACCCACCCGGTTAATTCCATCACCTATCGGTATTTAAATGAGGCGTAGTACTCGTGCCGACACTGCTCCGCCCTCAGTGGAGGTCTGCAGTGTCGCTCAGGCCGCGAAGACGGTTTGGACCTTCTGAAGCCCATCGATCAGTCGGTCGATCTCCTCGGGAGTGTTGTAGAGGTACACGCTGGCCCGGCAGAGAGCGGGCACCTCGAGTCGTTCCATCAGCGGCTGCGCGCAGTGGTGTCCGCTCCGGATCGCCACTCCCTCCTGGTCGAGGATAGTGGCGACGTCGTGGGGGTGCGCACCTCGAACGGAGAAGCACAGGACCGATTCGTGTCCCTGACCCAGCGGAGGGCCGTAGACCCGGACCCCGGTCGGAAAGCGGTCACTGAAGCCGCGAACGGCCCGGTCGAGCAGCGCGTGCTCGTGGCCGGCCATATCCTCCCATCCGACCCGCTCCAGATAATCGAGCGCGACCGAGAGGGTCACGGCCCCGCCGACGTTCGGCGTCCCCGCCTCGAACTTGGCGGGTGGGTCGGCGTACTCGACGCGGTCGGTGTGGACCGCCCGGATCATCTCGCCGCCGCCCATGAACGGAGGCAGCTCCCGCAGAAGCTCGGAGCGGCCCCAGAGAACTCCAATCCCCATCGGTCCGAGAGCCTTGTGCCCGGAGAACGCGGCGAAATCGGCCCCCAGCTTCTCCACATCGATCGGTCGATGCGGCGCCGATTGAGCGGCATCGACCACGACTAGGGCGCCGGCGTCATGGGCCCGGTCGGCGACCTCGCGAACGGGGTTCACCGTTCCGAGCACATTCGAGACGTGGGAAAGCGTGACGACCTTGGTATCGGACGAGATCGCCGTGTCGTACTGGTCGAGCCGAAGCCGCCCTTCGTCGGTGATATCGATGAACTGCAGGTCAACGCCCTGGCGCTCACGCAGCATGTGCCAGGGCACGATGTTCGAGTGATGCTCCATGACCGACGTGACCACGCGGCCCCCGTGCCGGAGCCGGGTCTGGCCGAGGCCGGCGGCCACGAGGTTCAGCGCTTCCGTGGTGCCTCGAACGAAGACGATCTCGGAGGGATCGTGGGCTCCGACGAATCGAGCCACGCGTTCGCGGGCACGCTCGTAGGCGTCCGTCGCCTCCTCGGAGAGCGCGTAGACCCCCCGATGGACGTTCGCGTTCCGTTCCTCGTAGTAGTCGCGCTCGGCGTCGAGTACCGCGGTGGGCTTCTGCGACGACGCGGCCGAGTCGAGGTAGGCCAGCGGATGGCCGTGAAACGTCCGTTGGAGGATCGGGAAGTCCCTACGGATCCGTTCTACATCCATGGGACCAGGTTACCGAATTCGGTCCATGGACAGGGTAGGGCCGATCTCCTCGTGTTCAGGACGGAGAGGCGGGAGCCTTTACCCAGTCGTATCCGCGCGACTCGAGCTCAACGGCGAGCTCGCGGCCGCCGGACAGCGCCACCACCCCATCGACCATGACGTGCACTCGGTCCGGATTGAGGTACTTCAGGATCCGCTGGTAGTGCGTGATCACGAGGATCCCCATTTCCGGACTCTCCTTCTGGACCTTGGAGACGGTCTCTCCGACCGAGCGGACCGCATCGATGTCGAGGCCCGAGTCCGGCTCGTCGAGGATGGCGAACGTCGGCTGGAGCGTTGCCATCTGCAGGATCTCCGAGCGCTTCTTCTCGCCACCCGAGAACCCCTCGTTCACCGAGCGCTTGAGCCACGCATTGTCCATCTCGAGGTATCCGAGATGCGTGGCGAGACTCGAGTCGAACGCCGACGTGTCCACGTCGGGCCCAGGGTGTCGCTGGGCATACGCGGTCCAGAGGAACTTCGCCATCGAGAGGCCCGAGATCTCCTGGGGGTACTGGAATCCGAGGAAGAGGCCGAGCTTGGCCCGGCGGTCCACCGGTAACGTGAGCAGGTCCTGGCCATCGAGCCGCACGCTCCCCGAGGTCACCTTGTACTTCGGGTGGCCCATGAGACAGTAGGCGAGGGTGCTCTTGCCGGAACCGTTCGGCCCCATGATGGCGGCGAGCTCTCCCGACTTGACCTCGAGCGAGACGCCCTTGAGGATCTCCTTCCCCGCAATCTCGGCGTGAAGGTCCTTGATCGTGAGGGTGTGCTGCGGACTCGCCGGTGCCGTCATGGTCATCCTTGGAGATTCGAGTAGAGTCCGGTATTAAAGCATATTGCGGTGCGTAAACTCGGGAAAGACGATATAGCGCGCTCCCCTCTTCTCGGTAGGCGGAGAGCCTGTGGCGACCGAGTTCGGGTTGGCAGACACCACCCGGGGGAAGATCATCGAAGCCCTGGCGGTCTCGCCGAGGAGCGCTCGGGACCTCGCCCGGAACCTCGGAATCCAGGAAAGTGCCGTCCGGGGCCACCTGGACCGGCTCGAGGACCGGGGCCTCGTTTCGCCGTCGTTCCACCGAGAGGGCGTCGGTCGCCCGAAGAAGCGGTACGTGCTGACTTCGCAGGGACAGGACCTGTTCCCCCGCCGGTACGAGTACTTGCTCGACGCTGTGATGGAGGAGCTTCTCGCTGAGGAGGGTGAGGGCTTCACGTCGGCACTGTTTGCCGAGGCGGCGCGGAGGATGGCGCGCCAAGTGGCCTCGGAGGTACCGTCCAAGGGATCTCGGGAGGAGCGGATCCGGGCCGTGACAGCGGCGTTGAACAAACTCGGTTTCCGAGCCCAGGTGGAGACCCTGCCGGACGGAGAGGTTCGGATCAATCGAACGAACTGCGTGTTCCGGCACACCGCCCTCACCCATGCGTATCTGCTGTGCGAAGTGTTCGACAAGCATCTGACCGAGGCGCTTCTCGGACAGTCCGGCCTCCAGCTCGAAGATTCCATCACGCGCGGCGGTCGTACGTGTACCCACCTGATCCAGCTACGGTGAGCACCGCCGGGACCCTTACCGGACTGTCCCCGGATGCGCTGCGGGACCGCGCGGGCATCGTCGGCCGCACTCCGCTCCTTCGTCTCGGGCGGATCGCGTCGTCTCTTCCGGTTGGCGCCGAACTCTGGGCCAAAGCCGAGCACCTGAATCCCACCGGTTCCGTGAAGGACCGGGCCGCCGAGTCCATCGTACGGTCTGCGATCGCCGCCGGGGAGCTCACGGCCGGCCGGACCCTCTTGGACGCCTCGAGCGGGAACACCGGGATTTCGTACGCCATGCTCGGCGCGCGTCTCGGTTTTCCGGTGGCAATCTGTCTGCCCCAGAACGCGAGTCCAGAGCGAGTCTACGCTCTCCGTTCGCTCGGTGCCGCGGTCATCTTTACCGACCCGATCGACGGTACGGACGGAGCCCAGCGCGATGCGCGCCGACGCGCGGCCGAGGCACCTCGGCAGTACTTCTATCCGGATCAATACAACCATCCGGCCAACCCGGAGGCTCATCTTCGGGGAACCGGACCCGAGATCTGGGCCCAGAGCCGGCACCGAGTCACGCATCTGATTGCCGGAGTCGGAACGGGAGGCACTGTCACCGGCGCGGGCCGGTACCTCAAGCAGGTGTCGCCGGGACTCCGGGTGATCGGCGTCGAGCCCACCGGCCCCCTGCACGGCCTCGAAGGCCTCAAGCATCTCCCGACCGCCCTACGGCCCGGTACGTACGACGCGGCGGTCGTCGACGAAACCGTTCGGGTCGACACCGAGGAGGCCCAGGCCGTCCGGCGTCGGCTGGCCAAGGCGGAGGGCCTCTTCGTCGGCACCTCCTCCGGCGCCGCGGTCGCCGCGGCCCTTCGCCTGACCGTGCCGGCGGGCTCCGTGGCGGTGGTCATCCTGCCCGACGGCGGCGACCGGTACCGTTCCGACCCTCACTGGGAGGGACCGGCATGAAAGTCGTGTTCCCCCCGACCGTCGTCCGCGACATCCGGCGGCACGGCGAGGCGACCTACCCGGAGGAGTGCTGCGGGTTCCTGATCGGCCCGAACGGAGGCGCGACACCCGGGCCCGAGCGACGCGTTCGCCGGACGATTCCCGCGGAGAATCGGAACGAGAGCCTCCGCAGCCGGCGATTCGAGATCCCGCCGGAGGAGCTACGCCAGGTGGAACGGGGGCTCGAGGGCACCGACGAGGCTGTGCTCGGGTTCTACCACTCTCACCCCGACCATCCCGCCGTCCCTTCCCAGTTCGACCAGGACCACGCGTGGCCCTGGTACACCTATGTCGTGCTCGCCGTGGTCGGGGGCCGCTCGGGCGACTTCGGGGCCTTCGAGCTGGACCCCGACGAGCGCCGGTTCTCTCCCGTGCCCTGGACGGTCGAACCGGTGGCGGTGCCCGAGCGGTGAAGCAGAGGTAAGGGAGGGAGTAATATCGCGCTCCTGACGGACGGGTGTCCGGCCATGGTGTCCGTTCAGGTCCGCCTTCCGAGCCCTCTGCGGTCGTTCGTCGGGGGTGCTGCGGTCACCGACATCGACGGAGACACGGTCGGAGAGGTGCTCAGCCGGTTGGTCGATCGGCACCGGGAGCTGGAGCGCCATCTGTTCGGCGGAACCGGACAGCTCCGGAACTTTGTTTCGATTTACCTCAACGACGAGGATATCCGCCATCTCCAGCGGGAGTCCACTCCGGTGCGGTCCGGCGACGTGGTCAGCATCGTTCCGGCGATCGCGGGTGGCGCTCCAGCCGGCGCGACCCCGCCGGCCGGGCGGCCCGCACCGTCCGAGCTCCCCCTCGCGGACAGCGTCGAAACGTCGCCCCCGCTCACCGGCGACCAACTGCGACGGTACAGCCGGCACCTGCTGCTGCCCGAGGTGGGCGTCCGCGGCCAGCGTCGGCTGCGGGCGTCCAAGGTTCTGCTGGTCGGCGCCGGGGGACTGGGCTCACCGGCGGCCCTGTATCTCGCGGCGGCGGGAGTCGGAGAGATCGGCCTCGTCGACTTCGACCGGGTCGAGGCGTCCAACCTTCAGCGCCAGGTGATCTATGGCACCCACGACATCGGGCGACCGAAGCTCGACTCCGCGCGAGACCGCCTGAAGGATCTCAACCCGGACGTTGTCGTCCGGATGCACGAGGTGCATCTCTCGAGCGAGAATGCGATGGAGATCCTGCGCCCCTACGATGTCATCGTGGATGGGACCGACAACTTCCCCACCCGATACCTCGTGAACGATGCCGCGGTGCTCCTGGGCAAGCCGAACGTCTACGGCTCCATCTATCGGTTCGAGGGGCAGGCGAGCGTCTTTGACGCGCGGAAGGGGCCCTGCTATCGCTGCCTCTATCCGGAGCCGCCGCCGCCCGGCCTGGTTCCGTCGTGCGCGGAGGGCGGCGTCCTCGGGGTGCTCCCGGGGATCGTCGGCACGATCCAGGCCACGGAGACGGTGAAGCTGCTCCTCGGAGTCGGCGAGCCGCTCGTGGGTCGACTGCTGCTCTTTGATGCCCTCTCCCTCCGGTTCCGGGAGCTCCGGCTCCGGAAGAACCCGGACTGCGTGCTCTGTGGCACCCACCCCACGCAGACCGGCTTGATCGACTACCCCGCCTTCTGCGGGGTCCCGTCGCCCGCGACGGCTCCGGAGGCCGGTGCGGTCCCGGAAATCGCTCCCGAAGGACTCGCCGCGCGCCTCGCGCAGGAGGAACCGCCGTTGCTCGTCGATGTACGTTCTCCGAGCGAGTGGGAGATCGTCCATCTTCCGGGTGCGACGCTGATCCCACTCGCCGAGTTGCCCGACCGAGTGACGGAGCTCACTCACGCGCGCGAGGTCGTCGTCTACTGTCACAAGGGAAACCGGTCCGGCCGCGCCACTCGACTGCTGCTGGACCTGGGATTTACCCACGTCGCAAGCCTCCGGGGCGGCATCGAAGCGTACGCCGAGAAGGTGGACCCCACCCTGCCGCGCTACTGATGCAGACGCCGCGTTCCGAACCCCAACATTCTTAGCCCGGGTCAGAGTGGGCCGCCTGTGCGGAGACTGGCCCGCGGTTCGATGCGCCGGGGCGGTCGACTACTGCCCCTGCTCGCCGTCGGGTTCCTGTTCCTGCTCCTCGCTCCGTACGGCACCACTCTCCTCGAGGCCGCGGCGGCCCCGGCCCCTGCGGTGACCCCCGCCTCGAGCGCGCTCACCACCACGGTACTCTGGAACTCGGTCAACGTGGACACTGCGCCGAACGCCGCCTCGGCCATCGCCTGGACCTTTGATGACGTCGCCACGGTCCAGTTCACCTGGACGGGAGCTGCCGGCGGGCCTTCCGTGTCTCAGGCATTTCTCGTGATTCTGTTCCTCGGCTTCCCCGCGTATACGAAGCAGGAGGTAGAGGCCACCGCGCTCCCGTCCACCGGGGGTACGATCTCGATGACGTACGACCTCACGTCGTTCAAGTGGTACCTCCAGGGGCTCTACCAGGTCCATGCGTATCTCGCGGACCCGAACGGGACGTCGCTCTGGAGCGAGTACTTCTACGTCCGGGTCGCGCAGCCGTACGACATCGTGGTGGCGACGGTCGGACTCTTGCTGCTGACGATCGCGGAGCTCTACATGATCGCCACCGTCGGGCCCCGAGCCGCCGATAAGATCCGGAAGCCCCAGCCGCCGACCACGGGCTCCGGCACTCCCGCCAGCTCGGGAACTTCGAGCTCCGATTCCGCGGCGCCCGCCTCCTCCTCGGGTCCGCCGGAGGAGAACAGCTGAGATGTCCGCAGGCGGCAGCGCAGCGGGGAGCGGCCTGGTCGTCGGGCTCTGTCTCGTCTTTCTGGGCCAACAATTCGGCTTCATCGACCTGAGCAGCCTGATCACCGGCATCATCTACCTCATCGTCTTCGCCGTCATCTTCGCCGTCGTCTTCGGCCTGTTGGGAGTCTGGCTCGGCGCCCGATACCTCCGCAAGCACGCGTCGCTCACGCCCTGGCAGGCGAAGAGCCCGGCCGAAACGTCCGACTCTTCGACGGACACCGACTCGAAGTGAACCGGTCGGGCCTCAGGTCGGGCCCGTTTCGATGTCCACGTCCGGATGATAGGACCGGACCCGTCGGCTGAGCTCCGTGAGGAATGCCTCCGGGTCCTTCGGGGAGATGAAGACGGGCACCCGGTCGCCGCCCGACACCAGGAGTCCCTCCGACGTCGTGTGAACGGTATCGAACGGGCCGATCCGGGGGCTCCACATCCGGCCGCGCCACCCCCAGCTGCCGATGAAACTCACCGGCGCGAGGTCCCGCAGGTTCGCATGGCTCGCGTGACGGATCTCCTCCAGCCGCATCCGTCGGCTCCCGAACAGCCGGAGGGCGCCGAAGGTCTCGGCATCCAGCCGGTACCGGGTCGTGAGATACCGACCCAGGTAGAGGATCAGCGCCGCGACGAGGACCTCGGAGACCAGGAGGTTGACGAGGCCGCGGGCGCCCAGGTAGACGAGCGCGCCCATCAGGATCAGGTACAGCCCGAGAACGCCCGCCGAGAGCCGGGAGGCCATCCGGAACGGGGCGGGCCGGGCGCCCCGCGAGCCTCGGGACCCCCGGGCCCCGTCAGGCGACGGCTTCGTAGTAGTACTCCCCCCGGGCCCGCTGCTCGCGGTCCAGCACCGAATCCTCCTGGTTGATCCGGGGTCGCAGGGTTTCCGGGTCCCGCCGGAAGGTCACCTCGACCTCTCGGAGGAGCCGGTTCATGCCCTCGCGCATGGCGAACGGCCCATCGCCCCGGCCGGCCGCACCCGAAGTCCCCTCGGGCACGAAGACCATGAGGCCGTCGCAGGCCAGGTCCAGGAAATAGACATCGTGGTCGACCACGAGTGCGGTCGCGCTCTCGTGCTCCACCCGGCGGCGGACGAGCCGGGCCATGTTCATCCGTTCATCCGCGTCGAGGTAGGCCGAGGGCTCATCGAGGAGGTAGAGCGTGGCGCGACGCGCGAGCGAGAGCGCGACGGCGGCCCGCTGGAGCTCACCGCTCGAGAGGTCCGTGAGCGCGACGTCGAGGACGCTATCGAGGCGCAGCGCCGGGACGAGCTCCTTCTCGAGGGCCGCCACGTCAAACTGCGGGTCGTTCGCGAGGGCGGACATCCGGTCCCGGAGACTGGCCGGCTGATTCGCCTTGAGATACTGCGGCTTGTAGCTCACCGTGACATCGGCCGGCGGCGTGCCCGCCGTCGGCGGCTCGACGCCGGCCAGCATCTTGACGAAGGTGGTCTTGCCGGTCGCGTTGGGACCCACGATCCCGATCGTCTCCCCTTTCGAGAGCACGCCGCCCGAGACGCGCAGATGGAACGCGGGGTACTGCTTTTCCATGGGCCCGAATTCCACCCGCGCGGTCCGCAACGCCGGCGGTTTCGGGGGGTGGGCGGTGAACCGGATCGGTTCCGGACGGATCCGTACGTTCTCATCCCGGAGGTATCCGGTCAGGTAGGTGTTGATCGCCGTTCGCATCGGCAGCGGATGGGAGATGACGCCGAAAGCGGCTTCTTCGCCGTAGAGGAGATGGGCCTTGTCGGCGAGGTAGTCGAGGAGCGCGAGGTCGTGCTCCACGACGAGGACGCTCTTCTGCTGCCCGAGCCGACGGAGCACACGGGCCACCTGCAACCGGTGGACGATGTCGAGATAGCTCGACGGTTCGTCGAACAGGTAGAGGTCGGCGTCCGTGGCCAGGGTCCGGGCGATGGCGCCCAGCTGGAGCTCACCGCCGGACAGCTCGGCGAGAGGCACCGAGGCTCGGGGGGCCAGTCCGACCGAGGTGAGCGCCACCGTCGCGTCGCCTCCGGCGTCGGCCACGTACTCGGACAGCCGCTGACCGGATTCCGCGATCCGGTCCACGTACTGGGGCTTGATCGCCGCCCGGAGCTCGCCTCGAGCGATGCGCTGAAAATGGGCCTGCAGTGCCGTGCCGCGGAAGTGGTCGACCGTCTGATCCCAGCTGCCCGGATGTTCGTAGTCCCCCAGGTTCGGAACTTCCATGCCAGCGAGAATCCGCAGCGCCGTGGACTTCCCGGTCCCGTTGGGTCCCAGTACGCCGACGATGCCCTGCGGCGCCGGAAGCGGCAGCCGGTAGAGGCGGAAGCCGTTGTACCCGTACCGATGGACGATCTCGGCCTCGTCGGCGGTCGGGGTGTTCAGGATCTTGATCGCGTCGAAGGGGCACTTGTGCACGCAGATCCCGCAGCCGATGCACAGCGTCTCGGAGATGATCGGCTTGCCGAGCGGTCCCTCGACAATGCACTCTTGCCCCATCCGGACCGGCGGACAGTACGCCTGGCACTCCCACTGGCACTCCTTGGGATGACAGCGGTCGGTCAGGAGGATCGCGATCCGGGCCACGGGCTCAGCCCCCGGCCGTGTCGCTGACGACGCGTCCGTCCCGCATCACGAGATGCCGCCGCGCCCGAGCGGCCACGATCGGATTATGCGTGACCACGACTACCGCGGCGCCGGTCTCGCGATGCGCGGCCTCCAGCAGGTCGAGCACCTGCGCCGCCCGCGTCGAGTCGAGCTCGCCGGTGGGCTCATCGGCCAGCAACAGCCGCGGACCGTTCGCGAGCGCACGAGCGATCGCCACGCGCTGCTCCTCGCCGCCGGACAGCTGGTGCGGAAACGACTGCTCCCGTCCCGCGAGACCCACCTGGCCGAGCAGGGCCCGCGCCCGAGTGTCCCGCTCCCGGGCCGCCACGCCCCGGGCCAGCAAGGGCAGCGCCACGTTCTCGAGAGCCGTCAACGTGGGCAGCAGGTAGAAGCGTTGAAAGATGAAGCCGATGCCGGTCCGCCGGAGCCGGGTCCGGTCTCGCTCGCCCATCCGTTCGACGGGCTGCCCCTGCCAGAGGATTCGGCCCTCCGTAGGAACGTCGAGCAGTCCGACGAGATTCAGGAGCGTCGTCTTGCCGGAGCCCGACGGACCCTCGACCGACAGGTACTCCCCCGGGTCGATCGTTAGCGAGACCCCGTCGAGCGCCCGGACCTCGTCCGCCTCGCCGGAATGATACACGCGTCGGACCGCCTCGAGGAGGACCGTTGGCTCGGGCGTCACCGGAGCACCTCCGGGAGTGGCAGCCGCAAGGCACGCCGGACCGGGAGCAGGCTCGCGAGCAACCCCATGAGCAGCAGGCCGGCCAGCAGCGCCAGCAGCGTCACCGGTTCGTAGACCGCTAGACTCGCGATCTCCGAGACCGTCGGCGAGCCCCACCGGGCGAGGGCCGAGATCACGAGTACTCCGCCCGCGATTCCGGCGACACCGCCCGACAGGGTCAGTGCCTCGGCCTCGAGCACCAGGTCCCGTGAAACGCGCCACCCGGGAACGCCGATGGCGCGTTGAATTCCGATCGACGTGCGCTCTTGCTCGACCCGTCGCATGAGAATGATGACCAGGAATAGGAGGCTTACGAGGAGACCGACCGACGAGAGTCCCACGTAGAACCCGGTGATCACGGCCTGGGCAGCCCGAATCTCCGAAGTCTGCTGTGTCAACGAGGTGACCGAGTAGTAGGGCACGAGCGCCTGTACGGCGCTCGCAACCCGCGCGACCGCGGCCGGATTGCCGGCCAGGCTCGGAAGTACGGCGACCTGGATGCTGTCGGCATCGTCGAGCAGCGACCCGCCCGGGCTCCGGCCGAGACCGACCAGGGACTGCAGCTGGGATAGCGGCAGTAAGGCGACGAAGAGCGGGGACGGCCCCAGAAGCCCCGGCGGCAGTCCGAACCCGCCCACCACGGTGACCGATATCCCGGCCGACCGATTCGCCGTCGGCGAGACCAGGACGGAGCTCCCGGGCGTGATGTTCAGGGTCTGCAGCAACGGCGTCGAGAGCAGGACCTGGTCGCTGGAGGGGCCGTCGTACGTTCCATTCGCGTAGTGGATCGTGTCGTCAGGGTCTCCCAGCGTGAGCGATGCGGGCAGGAGGGACCGTTCGGCAGAGCTCTGCGTCGCGGTGAAGGCGGATGGTATGATGCCCTCGACTAACGCGGGGACCCCGCTCCCGTTTTCGGGGAAAATCTCCACCGCCACGCTGAGGATGGGGGATGCGGCGGCTACCCCCGCAAGTCCGTCGATCTCGTGCACCAGGGCATGAGCGCCCGCAATCCCATGGTCCGCCGCCGCGTCGACCGAGATCGAGAACCCGGCGTCCTGGACCGATGCGAGTTCGTGGGTGTAGACACCACCTCCGACGGACAGGAGGACTACTGGCAGCGCCACGGCGACGGCGATCGCCGCCACGGCGAGCACGGTCTGGGCGGTGCGGTGCCGGAGGTTGCGCCAGTGCACCAGCCAGCGGGACGCGTTCACGGCGCCCGGAGCTCCTCCGCGACGGGTATCCGCAGCGCACGCACGATCGGGATCACGGATGCCGCGAGGCCGATCGCGAGGACGAGCAGGATGCCCTGCAGCAGTACCGAGGTATTGAACGCCACAAACGTGAAGCCGGTCGGCAGCCCGGTCACTAACCGACTCAGAAATCGGTTCAGCAGGTAGGCGCCGACGGCCCCAGCCGGTAAGCCCACCAGGAGGCCCATCGCCGCCAACAGGGCCGCCTCCTCGAGGACGAAGCCCCCGATCCGCGCCCGGGAATATCCGATGGCCCGGAGGACGGCCAGCTCTCGGGTCCGATCCTCCACGCTCATGAGGAGGACGGTGGCGGTGAACAGCGTGGCCACGAGGATCCCGATGAGCCCGACGAGCGTGCCGAAGGTTCGGTAGAGGTTCACGACGTGCTGAACGGCGCTCAGTACGTCGCCCAGCGTGAAGAAGGTGATCGTTGGAAAGGCGGCGGATAGCACGGCCTGATCGTGGCTCGAGGTCGTCGGATCCGTCAAGTGGATCAGGACCAGCGATGCGTAATCGGTGGAGGGCGTCGCAGAGCCGGTGACGGACTGCAGCTCCGACAAGTAGAACATGCCGAGCGCGGCCGACGGCAGGAACCAGAACGGGCCTGTGATCCCAACCACCCGGAACGCCGTGGCCGAGGCGAACCAGCCGGGAAGCGCGGCGGGACCGGACGGCGACTGGAGGCTGACCCAGACCGTCGCGTTCGGTTGAACGTGGAGGAGTCCCGCAAGGGCGCTGTTCAGCAGTAGCTCGTCCGTAACCGGCCCGTGGAAGGTACCGTTCGCATAGTGCGGGTCACCGGGGGCCGTGAGATTGCGACCCTCGATCAACGAGGGAACTTCGAGCCCGCCGTTGTCGTCCGGGATCCACCCGATCGAAGTGCCGCTGACTGGTTGCCAGCCGGACGGCACGCCGCTGCCATTCGTCGACCGATTGCTCGCGGCATACAGTGAGGCATTCGCGAACACCAGGGACGAGACCAGCCAGGGACTCGCCGACGCAACGTTCGGGTCGGCTTTGGGGATCTCGCTGGCCAACCGATGCGCGCCCGGGAGCGGCGGAAAGCTCTCCGAGGTCAGGGATGTGTTGGCGCTCGTGCCGAGCAGGTCGACACCGCTCGACGTCGCGAGGCGAAAGGCACTGGCCTGGATGCCGGCCGACACGGAGAGCAGCACCAGGACCAACGACGTCGCAAGACCGATGCCGACCGCCGTGAGCACCATCCGACCCGGACGGCGTCGCAGTGAATCCCACGAATACAGCATGTGGCGGCCCCCACCACGGCTACGAGGCGGAGGTCTGACGGAGCTCCCCGAGCGAGGCCTGGTGCTCGGCGACGACATTGTACTTGTGAATCGACTCCTCGCTCACGGTGCGGGCCCTCACAAAGGTGGAGTCCGGCAGTCGAGGGAATTGCGTCGCGACCCGGCGTAGCAGGTCACGCAGCACGTCCTCCACGAACTTCGGATGCCGGTGAGCCTGGATCACCATCTTCGCCTCGTCGCCGCGCTTCAGGATGGCATACGTCGGACTAGACTGCGACGCTTCGATCGTCTCGATGAGATCGTCCGCCTCTACTTCAGCTCCGTCTGGGAGGTCGAAGATCAGACGGGTCCGGTTGCGCTGGTTGTGCGTCACCATCGGCAGGGCCTGCAGCTCGGGATCCCGGAGCCGGGGAAACTCCTCGGCGAGGGCCTCGCGCGCGGTTTCCATCGCGCACGGACACGCGGTCATCCCCACGGCCTCCGCGCCGATCGATTTCGTCACGGATGCAGCGGTCTTCGTACCGTCCCTCTGGCTGCGCGCCGCCCCCAAGAGCGTGTAGTCCTCGAAGCTCTTGCGCTCCTCGGCGATCCCTCGCCGCAGAAAGTACTCCGCCGTGGCGTCCACCGAAGCGGTCTGGGCATACGGATGCCGTTCCAGCAACGCCCGAGCGATGGCGACGCAGGCGGATTCCAGGCTGGGTACCGGGCGTACGACGGTTTCGTCGACGATTTCGGCGAGCAGGATGGCGTTGCGCGAAAGGTCCGACCCCTTCCGGGTTGAGGGTAGGTCCACCGCCACCTCGAATACGGTCGTCAGGGTGACCACCCGATCGGGCCGACGAACCGTGAGCGGTTTTCGGATGCCGGAGACCCCGACCTTATGGAGCTCGAACCGGCCGGCGGTCGGTTCCATGGCATGGACGTCGCGCACGTCGACCGCGGTACTCGGGCCGACTTAACAGTGGCGAGAGACCGGAGCCCGGAGTCGAGTGCGGAAGCGTCCGTTAGGCGCTCTATAATAGCCCCTCACGCCATCGTCCGTCAATGAGCGGTACTGCTCCATCTCCGGTGCCCCCGCCGGCGCCTGCGCCAGCCGCCGGCTGGACCGGTGCCAAGATCGGCCCGGCCTCCGCGTGGGACGCCTCGAACCCGCGGTCCGGTGCCGAGCAGCGAATTCTAACCAATCTCAAGAAGATCTACGACCCAGAGATTCCGATGAACATCGTGGACCTCGGGCTGATCTACGGGTTCAAGTGGGCGTCGGACACGAGCGTAACGGTCACGATGACGCTCACGGCACCCGGCTGTCCGGTCGCCGGGATCCTCGCCGACGAAGTGAAGGCGGCGGTCCAGGCCGCGGAAGGGGTCAAGGAAGCCGTTGTCGACATGGTCTGGGAACCGCCATGGACTCCCGACCGGATGTCGGACCTCGCAAAGCGAACGTTCGGCTACCAGTGACCGACGAAGCTCGCGGGCTCAGTACTCTCCGAGTCGTCGTTGCCGCATCGGTGGCGCGGGAGTAGCCGGCGAAGAGCTCCCCCCGGCCGCCTCGTCCGGGGCTCGAGTCGATGCAGCATCGGCCGGGCCGGGCGCCTCGTCCCCTTCCGGGGCGAGAAGTCGCTGGACTCGCTCGTCCTCCGGCGAACCTCCCACGAGATAGGCGATCTCTTCCGCCGTTAGCCCGAGGGTGACGGCCAAGCCCCTTGCCAGGGCAGTCTCCCGGGCCGCTGCACCGCGGCTCGCCGGCCGCCGGAAAGCCAGGAAGAGAAAGTCCAGACCCGACTCTGTGGCCTTCCGCCGGGAGATATGCAGGAGCTTCCCTTCCTTCGCCACGATCGACGCCCGAAGCGCACGCGTGACTCGGGACCTGCCCATTTCTCCCAGGAACTGCGGAAACGCCACGCGCTCGGGGGCATGTCCATCGCCCGGAACCAGGGCCAGGCTCACGCCTCCGGTCAT
>JASHOK010000089.1 GCA_030041175.1 Thermoplasmata archaeon
CCTTGACAGTTCGAGGCCCCGGGCGGGTTCTCCGCACCACAGACCGGACAGTCCACTTCGAGTGCCCCCTACGGCTGGCGGCGCCTGGGTTGGGCGCAGGACTGCGCCAGCCCGCACCGACGATCGGCTCCCGTAAACCGGCTAGAACTCATGCACGCACCGCTCGATGCACTCGACAGGCGGTCCGGGGGCTCTTAATTCATCCGACCCCGGGGAATTTCGGGCTCGGGCCCCCGGGGCGACAGGTGTCGGCGGGCAGAGGGGGTTGGGTGGTAGCGTCCCAGCGGGATTGCCGGCGGCACCGGCTCGACTCCCCGCCGCTCCGGCGGGAGCCGGAGCCGGCACCGGCCGCAGCGGAATCCCCGCCCTCGTCCCAGAGACCCCATCTGACGCGCGCACGCCGGGCAGGCGGGATTCGGGCCGGGACGCCGACGCGGACCCCAGGCCACCACGTCTACCCCCTCCACCCGGAAGAGCGCATCGTCGTGCGACCCCCCCCACAGTCGGACCCGGTCCCCGGGGAGCAGTGCCCGGACGACCTGGGGCAGCGTCTTGGTGGGTTCGAACACGGCGCAACGGACGCGAAGATTCGGCCGCGCATCCACCTCGAAGAACAGGTGCCCTCCCCGCGAAGAGACCGGGACGCTCACGAGGCGGCCGGAGAGAGTTCCCGTCGTGTACGGACCCGAGGGGAGGGGCCAGGGCCTCCGGACATGATCGCCGGTCCCCTGGTTCGTGCGGAAGAGCATCCATCGGTCATACGGCTCTGAACGGACCTCGCGAAGTGCTGCGATCGCCTCTCCGGCGTCGGTGGCCCGAAGCCCGAACAGGATCGGGCATCGGGTATGGGGGGCGATGAGGAGCCGCCGGGTTCGTGCGTCGAAGCACTGGAAGAGTCGCGGATGCCGCCGCGCGGCCCGGAGTACCGACCCCGTGTCGACGTCCCGACGAGACGCCCACCGGGCCTGCGGGCGGTAGGTGATGACCTCCCAGGTAGGGTGTCCGCCGGGCCATGCCAGGGCCGCCGCGGCACCAATTTTTCCGAGCCCCGAAGGAGCCGACCGCCATTGTGGCTCCGTTCCCTCGAGCCAGGAATCGACTTCGGCCGGCGTGACGATCCGCCGCACCGCCTCCCAGTAGAGCGCGGCCGGGGGCCTTCGGCGGGCGACCACGAGCGCGGGATCGGTGCCGGGGTCCCCAAGGGCCGAAGAGTCCTGCACCGTAGCCCACAGCCGTTCCACGAGTCGATCGCACTCCGCTGGAGAAACGTCCGATCCTCCGGCAAAGGCCCGGACCGGTCCCTCCGGGCTCTGCCCCACGATACGGGAGGCTCCGCGGCCGTGGCCGAAACGCGCGACCAGGGCGGCATTCCCCCGGGTCTTCGTCGGAACGTTCGGGTTGAGGCGCACGAGTCTCGGCTCGTCGATGAGGTCCACTCCGCTCGCCTGGGCCGTTCGGATGAGCTCCGTGAGCGTGTAGGTCGTGCAGCCGCGACTCGGGCTATCCGTGTCGTCTACCCCGACCCAGACGATGGTCCCACCCCCGAGTCGGGACCGGTCTTCTCCCCCGAGGGAGATGTCTTGCGACGCCGGCGGCGGAGCAGGAGGAATCCGAGGCCGCCGAGGGCGGCTGCTGCCACCACTCCACCGATCAGGACATCTCCGGTGGGGAAGGAGGGTCCGAACCGAATCACGATCGTGTGCCCGGGCAGCGGGGTGTACTGGCCCGATGCGGAGGCGGCGCCCCAGCCGAAGGGGTCGTTCGAGATTTGCGTTGCCGTGAGCCCCTGGACCGACGTGATCGTGACCGCGGCCGGGGTGCGGAAGCTCACGTTCACGTTCGGCACGGAGACCGTCAGATTGCCGAGGATCGAGGGCAGGTTCCACGAGATCTCGAAGGTATGCGATGAGCCCGTCCCGCTCCACGAGAACGCCAGCGTCAGGGTGGCGGTGATGCCGATCGGAGCCGTCGAGTTGTCCGGCCCCGGAGCATTCGAGAAGCTGATGTTGGCCAGTTGGTCGGACAGTGGGCCCTTCCCGTCCAAGGTAAGGTTGAGCAGTCCGGAGAAGTCGCTGACCGGGATCAGCTTAGCTTCGTTCAGCACGAGCCGTTCGAATCGGGGGACGTCGACCGTGCTGTCTACTCGGCCGTCGTGATCTCCGAAGAGACCGGCGAACAGCGGGTCGCTCTCCATCGCGTTGATCGTCGCCAGCAGCGCTGCACGGCTCGAATTGGTCCCGGGGAGCTCCGCGACGAGCGGCCCGAAGTAGCCGTCCATCGCGTAGCGCAGCGCCGAACCGTTCGCAACCACGACGGTAAGTCCGGCGGTAAGCGTACCACTGCTACCCAGGCTGAGTGTCGCTCCGGCCGGTGCCGGAGCCGCACGGGTCAAGGGTGCCGCAACGACGACGAGGAAGATGATCAGCGCGGCCGCAGCCCACCAGCCAAGGGGGCGCCGCACCACGGCTCACTCCGAACGGGCCGGGCTCAGCCGGCGCTCGCGAGAAGAGTCCGGTAGGCCGCCAGGTTGTGCTCGAGTCCGATGTCGGCGCGGGCCGGGCCGATGTTGTCGGGGAGCAGCTTGAGCTCGAGCGGGTTGCTGGACTCGTCGGTCGGCTTCGGTGGCCGATGCATGACACCGACCGGGATCTTGCCGGCGCGCATCGTCTCCGAGCAGAGGCGGAAGACGGCGGAGCGGTCCGTCGGGTCATAGCCAGGCAGCTTTTCGATGTTAACGATCTTTTCCCGCCATTCCTTGAAGGTGTCGTTGTAGGTGACGCACGGGGAAAGGTCCTCCACGAAGGCGTACCCGCGATGGTCCCGATTGAACTGGAGGGCTTCCGAGAGGACGGCGGTCATCGTCTTCGGGTCGCCGGAGAAGGTCCGTGCGACGAAGGCGCCGGAGGGGATGGAGAGGGCCGTGAGGATCGCGTCGAAGGGGACTTCGATGTTGCCCTCGAAGCCGAGCCGGGAGGTGGGGGACGCCTGCCCCTTGGTCAGACCGTACGTCTCGTTGTTCATGACGATGTAGAGGATCGACGCGTTCTTCTTGAACGCGTGCATGAAGTGGCCCATGCCGATGGCGTACCCGTCGCCGTCGCCACCGGCGGCGATGACGGTCAGCTGAGGGTTTGCGAGCTTGAGCCCGATCGCTTGGGCGAGCAGCCGCCCGTGGAGGGCGTGAACGCCGTTGATATCGATGAAGTTGTGAATGCCTCCCGAGCATCCGATTCCGCCGACGAGGACGGCCTCGTGGGGCGGGATCTTGAGGTCGAGGATCGCCTTCTTGGCGGCGGCCAGCACGCCAAAGTCCCCGCAGCCGGGACACCAGGTGTTCGCCGTGGGCTTAGCGCTTTGAACCATGTACTGCCTCCCGGATCGGCGCGGCGATGTCGGGCGCCCGGAACGAGTAGCCGTCGTACTTCAGGATCGAGCGCAGCTTCGAGTGGTACTGAGGCATCTCCTCCCGGATGAGCCGCGCGAGCTGACCCGTGTAGTTGTGCTCCACGATGAACGCGTAGTCCACGGAATCGAGGAACGGGCCGAGCGTCTCCTGCTGCACCGGGAAAAGCGTTCGGGCCTGGAGGTACTTCGTCACGATGCCCTCGGTGTCGAGCAGGTCCATGGCCTCTAGGATGGGCCCACTGGTGCTGCCGTAGCCGACGAGGCCCACTCGAGCCTCCTTCTGACCGAAGTATCGCGGCCGTGGGAGCTCGTCCCGGGCCCAGAGGAGCTTGCCCATCCGCTGCTCCATCATCTTGTGCCGGTTGACGGGGTTAACGGAAACGTGTCCCCACTCGTCATGTTCGTTTCCCGTAATCTGCGACGTGACCCCCGGAGTACCGAGCGGCGCGAACGGAGCGGGTCCGTGGGTCGTGAATGCGTACTGCTTGTACGTGTCGAGCTTGGCGACCTGCTCGGCACTGAGCACGCTGGGGCGCTCGACCTTCACTCGGGTGAGATCGAAGGCGGGCACGGTCGAGGCGTTCTGGCACAACGCCTGGTCGAGGAGCAGAATGACCGGGAGGCGCCACTTTTCGGCCAGGTTGAGGGCGTCCACCGTCAGGTAGAAGCAGTCCTCTGCCGACCCCGGCGAGAGAATGAACTTGGGGAACTCCCCGTGGCCCAGGTGAGCCAGGTGGGCGAGGTCCGACTGCTCGTGCCGGGTCGGCTGGCCCGTCGAGGGGCCCACGCGCTGACAGTCGGCGATGAGTACGCCGACTTCGGCCGTTCCCGCATGGCCGATACCCTCGGTCATGAGGGAGAGGCCCGGACCGCTGGTGGATGTCATCGCCCGGGCGCCGGTAGTGGCAGCCCCGATGACCATGTTGATCGAGGCGAGCTCATCCTCGCCCTGCCGGACGACTCCGTGGTAGTTCGGCAGGTATCGCATCAGGTACTCCATGATCTCGGTCGCCGGAGTGATCGGGTATCCGGCGAAGAATCGGCCGCCGCCCACCACGAACCCAAGTGCGGTCGCCTGATTGCCGGTCGTCAGGATGAGCTCGTGCGCATCGCCTTCGGCCAGGGTCCATCGGTTGACGGCAGACGGGACCTCGAGTGTGACGTGCCGACCGATCTCCAGCGCCTTGAGATTCTTGTCCAGGGCCTCGGCACCGCGCCGTTTGAATCGCTCTTCAATGACCTGACGGGCCACGGCGTCGTCGAAGCCCATGAGGACGGTGATGGCGCCGTACGCGGCGGTGTTCTTGTAAATCGGCTGGCCCAGCTGCCCTCCCGCGAGCGTCGCGAAGGGAAACCCGAGGGCATTCGGAAAGTCCGCCTTGAACGATGTGGAGTCATAGAGGACCAGGGCATCCGCATCGAGTTCGGGTCGGGCGACGTCGATGGCTTCTTGGTCAAAGGCCAGCAACAGATCGGCCTTCGCCTTGATGGCAGCTCGCGGATCCCGACACGCGCGCACGTTGGCGTCCGCATGTCCGCCGCGGATCCGGGACAGGGTGTTTCGCGACGTGTAAACGTACAGCCCGCGCTTTCGGAAGTATCGGCCCAGCAGATCGACCACCGTGAGGGTCCCGTCGCCGCCCTGGCCGCCGACGATGACCGAGACGTCGGCGAGCTCCTTCGGGGGCCGACGCTGGGCACTCTCCGTGTCGGCCGGGTGTGCGGGGGCTTGAGAAGCTGGAATTGACATGGCTGATACTGGCCCGATACGCTCCGCAGCCGTTGACAACGATTCGAGGGAGCGCGCGTATTTAACGGTGGTCTAACTCTTCCGCGGCCGATAGCGAAAATCGCTGAACTCCGGGCCGTTTTCCGCCCGCGTGGAGCGGTACGCTAACGTACGCACTCGCCGCTCGCGAAAGGTTATGTCGCATCGGCCGCTCGCTGAGTGCCGATGGCCGACGAGGGTCTCGTCGAGGACTTTCACGCTCAGACCACTCCCGAGCGGCACATCCCTCACCCCATCGTGTTCTGGGACGAAACGCTGCGAGATGGCGAGCAGACTCCCGGGGTCCACTTTACTCCCGGGGAAAAGCTCCGGCTCGCGACGATCATGTCCGAGATGGGCATCTCCGTCATCAACGCCGGGATACCGGTCGTATCCGCCGAGGAGGCCGAGGCGGTTCGCCTCGTCGCGCACGCCGGACTGAAGGCCAAGATCCTCGCGGCGGCTCGGACCGTTCCGGGCGACGTCGATGCGGTGGCCCGTTCCGGAGCGACGCACATCGCGATCTTCGTAGCGGCCAGCAATGTCCACCTTCGGTACAAGCTGAAGATGACGCAGGATGACGTGCTCCGGGCTGCGACGAACTCGGTCCGGCAAGCCAAGGACGCCGGCTTGCACGTCGCGTTCGTGACCGAGGACACCGTCCGGGCGCCGTTCGACTTTGTCGAGCGTCTCTACAACGCGGTCAAGGAGGCCGGAGCGGACCGTCTCGTGATTGCGGACACCGTCGGAATCATGACCCCCGTGACGTTCCGCTGGTATCTGCGGGAGTTCCGCCGGAGGATAGCGCCGACGGACTGGTCGGTCCACTGCCACAATGACTTTGGGCTGGCGACCGCGAACGCGCTCACCGCGCTCGAAGAAGGAGTCACGAGCCCCCATGTCTGCGTCAACGGACTCGGGGAACGGGCCGGCAACACGCCGCTCGAAGAGCTGGCTCTCTGCCTGGAAAAGGTGTACGGGGTCGACACCGGGCTCGACCTGTCCCGCATTTACGAGCTCTCGCGATTGGTCGAACAGATCTCCGGAGTACCCGTCTCGGCCACCAAGGCGGTGGTCGGCTACAACGCCTTCTCGCATGAGGCGGGCATCCATACCCACGGCATCCTCGCCCACACGCTGACGTATGAGCCGGTGCAGCCGGAGGTGGTGGGGCGCCAGCGGCGGATGATCCTGGGAAAGCACACGGGAAAGGCCGCATTGGTCGAAAAGCTCAAGGAACGTGGAATGGAGCTCCCCGACCCGGTGCTGGTCGACCTCTTGCAGCGGCTCAAGGCCAGCGCGGAGAAGCGCTCGAAGAGCGAGCTCGAGGCGTTTCTCCAGGAGTACCGTATGCTCTTCGAGCAGCCCGGGATGTCCGATGCGGATTTCTGGAAGCTCGTAGATGAGATGGGATTGGGGGCGAAGGCATCGTGACAGGGAACGGGTCCGGGGCCGGGCAGACACTGGCTGAGCGCATTCTCGCGCGAGCCGGTGGTCTCGAGGAGGTCGTGCCGGGACAGATCATCGACGGACGAGTCGACCTCGCAATGATGCACGAACAGGGTGCACAGACGGTCCAACCGTTCCA
>JASHOK010000002.1 GCA_030041175.1 Thermoplasmata archaeon
GCGGCAGGTCCGAGGGGCCGAGCGGGCCCTGACCCACAATGTCGGGGGTTCGGGCGCGTCGGCGGCCGTCCACCTGTTCTCCACCGAGGGCGCATGAGCCGCGCGATCCTTGCGGCGGCCCGCATACGACCGGCCTGGCAGTCGGGCCCGGTTCGGGTCGAGGCCCCGGACGAGGATGCCTTCACGCTCTCGGTCGCCGCGATGGATCTCCTCGCCGCAAGGTTCCGCCCCGAGGGCCAACGCCAGCTGAGGCGCCTCCATCTCGTCGGCGCGTACGGCCCCGAAGTCGACTGGGCCTTTTCCGAGGCGCTCGGGATTCCTCACCTCGAGGTTCGGCGCCACCCGGCGACCCCCGAAGGCCTGTGGGGGGCCTTGTCTGCCGCTGCCCACGAGGACGGACGCGTTGGCCGCGAGGCCGTCGTGGCCTCGGAGGTGGCTGCTCCCGGCCCGGACGGCGAGGGGTTGCACGGTGCGGGCGCTGCCGCATTCCTGCTCGGCTCCGAGGAAGGTCTCAGCGTAGTACGTCACGGGCTCCGGGCCTCGGCGCCCGGGCGAAGTCTCTCGATGAGGGGGACCGTTCTCGGATGGCTGGAGTCCATCGGCGTGCCGGCCTCGGATGCTCGGGTCGAGGTGGTGTTCGACACGGACGAGCTTGCGATGCGGTGGCAGGGCGCGTGGGAGGAAGCGGCTCCGGGCGCATCGGTCACGAGTCCCGTCCCGGGCGAGGACGCCGTGGGTGGAACTGCGACTCTGCGCGCTGCCGGGGCGGTGTGGGAGCTGGCCCGCCGCCTCAGAACCGGTCGCGTGGGGTTGGTCGCAGAAGTCCGGGGGGGCCGGACCAGCTACGCGGGTTTCCGGCTCGATGGACCGGTTCGGTGGCGGGGCGCCTGGGGTCCGCAGCCCCCCGGTTCCGTTCCCAAGAGCCCGACGTTCCTCGAGCGCCGACCCGAGCTGGATGCGGTGTCGCAGGGAGCCTACGTTCCTCACCCGCGGTACCTGGAGAATCTTCCGAGCCGCTGGCGACTCGAGGGGGAACGATGCCAACACTGCCGGGCCCTGACGTTTCCGATCGCCGGTCGGTGTAGCGAGTGCGGCCGGGCGGATGGGCTCCGCCGAGAGGCTCTCGGTCGAGAGGGGCTCGAGGTCGAGGCCGTCACGACCATCGGGCCGGGCGCCCAACCGACGGAGTTCGACCCGGTGGTGGCGACGGCCGGGCCCTACGATGTCGTGATCGTACGGCTGGCCCCCGGCGTTCGTGGCACTTTCCAGGTTACGGACGCCATGCCGGGGGAGGTCGGCATCGGGCACCGCGTCCGGCTCATCCTCCGACGCCTCTACCCGATGGAGGGCGAGTGGCGGTACGGGCTCAAGGCCGTTGTCGACCGAGGGACTCGCGCTAAGCCGCCGACGCGGAGTCGTCCTTCTTCCCACGCACCCATGGGACGCCGAGCCAGCCCTCGTGGATCCGCCGCTGGAGCGGCGACGCGTCGTCGAGCGGGACGATGAGCAGCCGGTCGGGTGGGGCCTTGCCGGTTTCCACCGGTACGGTCGTGAGATAGCCGCGACGGAAGACCGTCACCTCGACCGAGCTCCCGGGCGGATAGCGCTGGAGCGTCTGGGGGAGGTCCGCAGGAGTGACCCGCTGGCCGTCCAACGCAACGATCTCGTCGTCGGGGGAGAGGCCGGCTCGCCGGCCCGGGCCGTCGTCGTAGACGGTCGTGATCCGGGCGCGGCCGCCGTCGTCCTTGACCTTGATGCCGAGCCAGCTGGACGCCGGCTCGTCTTCCTTCCCCGC
Organism: Thermoplasmata archaeon; assembly: GCA_030041175.1. Taxonomy (GTDB): domain Archaea; phylum Thermoplasmatota; class Thermoplasmata; order Lutacidiplasmatales; family UBA184; genus JAKIWV01. The sequence goes on from JASHOK010000002.1 coordinate 1,796, forward strand.
GGGGTGTTCCTGGGGCTGCAGCCGTAGGCCGGCGTACCCCAGGAAGACGTTGAAGTCGATCTCGGCCGTCCCCGACACGTACCGTTGGAAGAAGTCGGTCAGGTCGAGGCCCGTGGCCCGGTTCGCGACGGTCAGGAACTCCGTTTCCTCGAGTCCGCGGTCCGGAATTCCGTATTCCTTCCACAGCGTCTGAAAGATCGTTTCGACGGAGAGTCGACCCTCGGTCCGCTGCCGGACCTCGAGGTCGAGACACAGCGTGACCAGGTCGCCCTTGACGTAGTACGACACCGACTCGTTCGGCGTCTCCTCAAACGGTCGGTAGAGGTCGATCCACGCATTGAAGGAGAGCTCCTCCAGGCTCTGCACCTTCCGGCCCGGCGTGGCCAGGTACCCGTGGACGGAGGCGCCCAGGTCCTCGAGGTACTTCGGGGGGGCTCGGAGACCGGCGCGGAGCAGGATGAGGTGGCAGAAGTAGTCGGTCGAGCCTTCCATGGCCCAGAGCAGGTGCGTGTAGTTCTCCTTCGTGTAGTCGAACGGGCCCAGCACCCGGGGCCGGATCCTCTTCACATTGTACAGGTGGAAGTACTCGTGGGCCACCAGGCCCAGGAACCGTCGGTACGCCTCGACGGGACGGAACGTGTTTCGGCCCACGATCAGCGACGTGGAGGCCTTGTGCTCGAGGCCCCCCTGGCCGTAGGCTCCGCCGTCGCTGAGGTGGCAGAAGAAGGTGTAGCGCTGAAGAGGGGAGCCCCCCATGATCCGGATAGCGGCCTCCACGATGCGGCCCACGTCGGTCTCGAGCTGGTGCGCCTCGTAGTTCCCGCCCTTGCCGCAGATCACGATCCGGTGCGGGATCCCGTTGGGGTGAATCGTCAGTTCCACCGGTGTTCCGGCGTCGAGCGGAGAGTCGACCAGTTCATCATAGTCCCGGGCCCGGAAGCGGGCCGGGCTCCGACCGATCTCCGCGAGCTCGGTGTAGACCTTCCACGGGTCCGGGACGTGGACTGCGAGCTCGATCGCCTCCCGTTCGCGTCCGTCGACGTACACGAGAAGCATCCCCGGATTGACGTAGAGGTGGTCCGAGGTGGCGTCGTAGCCGTCGTCCGAGAGCTGGTGGGCGTAAACCTCGTACCGGACCTCGATGTGCGAGGTTCCTTCGGTCGTCACCCGCCACCGCGCCTTGTCCTGCTTCGCCACCGGGAGTGCGACCCCGGTGCCTGCCTGAGCCGCCCGGAGGCCCCGAACGTTCCGGGCCGGGTCGCGAATGTCGTACGAACCCGGGACCCAAGCTGGTAGTACGAGGTCGACGGTCGCCCCCACCACGTCGGGAATGTCCACGGACACCTGGATGCGGTGATTCTTCGGGTCTTCCACTCCGATATCGTACCGGATCGCCACAGCAGTTCCGCCCTCTGGACGAGAGGGCCCGCGAGATGGGGGCGGACCTTAACCTTTCTCGGGAGCACCGGCTCGGCGGGCCACTCAAGTGCCGGCCTAGGCGAATCCGGGAATATCCGAACCCTTCGAACGGTCCGTGGCGCCGCCGGACTTCCGGTACGGCTCGGAAGCGATGCCGAGGTGCATGGCCAGGGAGCGGAAGGTTTGCACGAGCTCATCGATCGCCTGCTTCATCTCTCGCTGCTCCGCCCGCAGCTCGGTGAGCTGCTGGCGGATCGATGCGAGTTCGAGCTCCACCGGATCAGGACTGGGATGTGCGGTCATGGGCGCCCTCTCGGAAGCCCAGACCCGTCCGGCAGATATCGGATTCGGCGCCCGTGGACCCGTCCGCTACCGCGAACCGGTCGGTCCGAACGGGCTGTCGGCCTTTCCCCGGTCCTGGAAGGGTGCCCACTCCCGGTCCGGGGCCGAGAAGTCGACCCGCTGGAGCTCCACGATGAACGTCTTGAGAAGCTCCTCCGGACCGGGACGGACCCGGATGGTGTACACGTAGATGCCGAAGCCCATGAAGTCGCAGACCCGGCGGAGGACTTCGGCGAGGCTATCCCGGGGCACCGTGACCTGAACCTGCGTCTGCCCGAGCAGCTGGGAGAACTCGTCAATGTCGAACGGCGCCTCGAGACTGATCAACGGCTTGGGCGACCCTTCCGCTGCCTTGGACGGGGCCGCTGCGGTCGCCGGGGCCGCGGAGGGCGTAGCTGGGGGAGGGCGGGGAGGAGCTGAACGGGCCAACGGAGGAGCCGTTGCCGCTACAACGGGAGTTCCTACGGGCGCTTCCATCGGCTTCGGGGGATAGTGGTCTAGTACAGGGGATCCCGGGCGGCCCACGAACCCGGGGGTCTTGACCGCCCGCGGGCGAGACCTCGGAGTACGAGGACGCGCCCTCGAAGCTCTCCGTCGGGCCGGCGGGGTGCGTGAGGACTTCCGGGACGCCATGCGGGACGGGCCAAACGGGCCGATGTTATTAGCCCGCGTGCGGTTCTTGCGTTGCCCGTGTCCAGATGTAGCGATTGAGACCGTGCGACTCTCCGTCACGGGAGCCTCAATCTGTCGCGGTGGACACGACAGATTGATTATGTAGGCTGGGGAAGGTGTGCCCGCTGAGCCAGGCCCCCCTGGGGGGGTCGGCCAACCAAGGGGAATCGAATGCCAGCGAGGGTCATGCGTGAGTTCCAGGCACCGCGCGGACTGCCCCGGAAGACGGCGTCCGTCTGCCCGGAGTGTATCAAGGTCATCCCGGCCGTCGTTCGCGAGAAGGACAACCGGGTCATCATGGAAAAGACGTGCCGTACCCACGGCTACTTCTGGGACATCATCTCGAACGACGTCGACTTCTATCTCCGGATGGAGGTCTACGCGCATGACGGTGTCGGCTACGAGAACCCGTACTACGACAAGTTCCGCGGCTGCCCCACGACCTGTGGAATGTGCAGCCACCACAAGTCCCATACCGGTCTGGCGCTGATCGACCTCACGAACCGGTGCAATCTCAAGTGCCCGGTCTGTTTCGCGAACGCCAACGCGGCGGGATACGTCTACGAGCCGACCCGCGAGCAGATCTATTTCATGCTCAAGACGCTCCGCGAGCAGAAGCCCGTCGGGACCGTGGCCGTTCAGTTCTCCGGGGGCGAGCCCACGCTCTCCCCGCTGTTCCTGGACGCCTGCTCGATGGCGCGCGAGCTCGGCTTCAAGCAGGTCCAGGTGGCGACCAACGGTATCCGCTTTGCCAACGAGGCCGGCTTTGCCCAGCAGGCCCGGAACTCGGGGCTGCACACCCTCTACCTCCAGTTTGATGGTCTCGACGACGAGATCTACCGGAAGGTCCGGGGCGTCCCTCTCCTGAAGGTCAAGGAGAAGGCGATCCAGGCCGCCCGGTCGACGCACTCCTCGCCGGAGGAGCTCGCCGCCGGCAAGCCGGACAAGCCCCTCTCGGTCGTCCTGGTGCCCACGCTGGTCGGAGGCTTCAACGAGAAGGAGATCTGGCCCACGGTCAAGTTCGCGATCGACAACATCGACGTTGTTCGCGGCGTGAACTTCCAGCCCGTGGCGCTGACGGCCCGTATCCCGGACAAGGACCGGTTCCAGATGCGATTCACCCAGTCGGACCTGGTCCGGATCCTCTGCACGGAGGGACCGTTCGAGAAGTCGGACTTCTTCCCGGTACCGTCCGTTGCCCCGATCTCGGAGCTCGTGTCGATCATCCACGGCGAAGAAAAGATGACGCTCACGACCCACCCCGGCTGCGGATGCGCGACCTTCGCCTTCGTCTCGAAGGATGGACAGAAGCTCACTCCGCTGCCCCGGTTCATGGACGTGGACGGCTTCTTCGAGAACGTCGAGACGCTCATCGAGAAGTACCGGGACGCCCGCTTCGCTCGGGTCCGCGGTGCCGTGGCGGGGGCCAAGCTCCTGCACGAGGTGTCGAAGTACTTCGACTTCTCGAAGGCTCCGGAGGGGCTGAGCGAGAAGAACTGCGTCCGCGTCATCGCGGCCATCTTCACCGAGGGCAACAAGGAGGCCCTGGCCAAGTTCACCTGGCGGACGCTCTACCTCGGGAATATGCACTTCCAGGACGCCTACGACTACGATATCCAGCGGCTGATGCGCTGCGATATCCACTACGCGGTGCCGGACGGACGCGTCATTCCGTTCTGCTCGTACAACTCGGGTCCGATCTACCGGACGGAGGTCGAGAAGAAGTTCTCCATCCCGATCCCCGACTGGCAGAAGGCGAAGTCCTCGGCCGGTGTGACGCTGAAGACCATCGAAACGATGGGCGTCAACGGCGAGGTCATCGTCGACCCCGAGTACTACAAGATCAAGGCGCTCAAGCAGGCGCCCGGGATGTCGAGCTAAGCCACCGTCCGCGGCGGCTGCGGCCCGGCCGAACC
>JASHOK010000003.1 GCA_030041175.1 Thermoplasmata archaeon
GTCCACCGCCGGCACCCCCCCGCCCGGACGGTGGGACGCCCGTCTGGCCTACGACCCGTCAGTCGGCGGAGCCGTCACCGTGAGCGGGAACGAGAACCTGGTCGCGGGCGAGAACAACCTCGGGACCGACACCTGGGTCTACCGGGTGCCGCTCGGGGTCGATGTGACGGCGAGCCCCGCGAGCGGCGAGAGTCCCCTGACCGTCACCTTCAACGCCACCGCCGGGGGCGGCGCCCCCGCCTACGACTACCGATGGTCGTTCGGCGACGGTACGTCGAACACCACCGAAGCCAACGTCACGCACGTGTACCAACGCCCGGGCTTCTTCGCGGTCACCCTGACCGTCACGGACCAGCTCGGGGACGTCGCCACCGCCGCCTTGGAGGTGGTGGTCCAGGCGCCGGCGCTGGCCGTCGACGCCTCGGTCTCCCCTACCGAGGGCGTGGCTCCGCTTCAGGTCACCTTCAACGTCTCGGTCCCCGCGGCCGACGGGCCGTACGAATTCCATTGGGACTTTGGCGACGGCACCCCCAACGCCACCACGGCGAACGGCACCCACACTTTCGAGCAGGTTGGAAGCTATACCGTGACCCTCTCTGTCGAGGACGCCCTCGGGAGCTTCGCCAACACCAGCTTCCTCGTCGGGGCTACGGCGACCCCGGTCAAGACCCCCGTGAATACCACGAACACGGGGCTCGAACTGGGGATTGTCATCGGTCTGGTCGTCGGCGCGGTCATCGCAGGTGGGGTCGTCTGGGTCGTCTCTCGCCGGCGTACGCCCCCCCGTCCGCCTCCCCCGTCCTCCACCCCCTGACCGGGCGGGTACGAGGGCCAGGTCGGACGGCCCCTACGAGAATTCTTCCCGCTCGAACAGCCAGAGGCCGGCAGCGGCGGTGACGAGGAAGTAGCCGATCATGATCACGACCGCCTCGGCGATGCCGGCGGTGTAGGTCGTGGTCGTGACCATGAACCGTCCCATCCCCACGGTCGTGGTCACCGCGGTGCCCGTAATCCCCCAGTTCGGACTCGCCGAGAAGACCTGGCCGATGGCCGACTCCGCGTAGGAGATGATCATCCACGGCTCGATCTTCACCAGGTCGGCGACAAGGTCCTGGAGGAGGCTGAAGCCGAACAGGAACAGGATCGCCGTCAGCACGAATCCGTAGGCGCTTGTCTTGAACAGCGAACTGAAGAGGAACGTGGCCCCGAGCACCGCGACGAGATACACGATCGCCAGGACGAGGGAAATGCCCAGCTGCCAGGGCAGGAGTCCGGTGCCGAAGTAATAGGCCCCGTTCAGGACAAGGATCGCGAGGAACAGCACCATCATCGACACCGAGGCCAGGAAGGCCGCGATGAACTTCCCGATGTAGACGGTGGACCGCCGGAGCGGAAGACCCATCAGGAAATAGCCGGTCTTGTTCTGGAACTCGCCCGCGATCGCGTCGCCGCCGAAGAAGACCGCCGCGAGCACGATCACGATGTCAGCTCCGGCGCCCCAGAAGGAGCCGTAGAAGGCGAGACTCGTGGAAACGATCGAGCCGCGGAAGTGGGCGACCACAAAGGTCAGGATCGCGCCGATGACGAGCACGATGGCGGAGAGTGCCACGTAGCGCCGGGAGCGAAGATACTCCCGGAGCTGGTAGCGGGTGAGCTTGCCCACCTGGGCCATCGACGCGGGGACGGCAAGATGGGGCGCCGGGTCGGACACCGCCGTCGCCATGGTCCTAGTCCCCCCGGGAGATCTGGCTCAAGTAAACCTCTTCGAGCGCGCTCTCGGATTCGGAGAAGCTGACGAGCCCCAGGTGCTGGCCGACGAGGGCCTCGGCCAGCTTTTCCTGGGCATCGAGCCCGCCCTGGAACTGGATCCGGAGCCGCCGGGCGTCCAGCTGCTGACAGTTCTTGACCCCGGGGATCCCCGGGATCGTCCGCGACACGGCGTCGGGGGGAAGCGGCCGGGAGAACTGCACGTCCACCGACGCATGGGCTCCACCAAACCGGGAGATGACGTTCGGGAGAGTATCATAGAACAGGAGATGGCCCCGGTCGATCAACGCCACCTCGTCGCAGACGTCGACGACCTCACTCAGAATGTGGCTGCTCATGAAGATCAGCCGCTGGCTGTTCTTGAGGGCGCGAACGATCGCGCGCACTTCCGCGACCCCGCGTGGGTCGAGGCCCGTGGACGGTTCGTCCAGGATCAGGATCTGGGGATCGTGAACCAGGGCCGCAGCGATGTTGATGCGCTGCTTCATCCCCTTGGACATCCGACCGTACTTCTGGTTCGCCCAGTCAGACATCTTCACTTCCGCCAGCACCGTCTCCACGCGGTGCTTGCGCTCGGACGCGGGAACCCCTCGGAGGTCGGCGACCATGCCGAGCGCCTCGTTCGGCGTCAGAGACGGATAGATCTCCGGGGTCTCGATGAGAACCCCGGTGTCCGCGAGCGCCCGCTTGCGGTGCTCCTGGACCGAGGTGCCATTGATCCATGTGCCGCCCGCCGTCGGGAAGATCATGTCGGTCAGCAGTTTCAGCGTGGTCGTCTTGCCGGCGCCATTGGGGCCGAGGAATCCCACGCACTTCGTGCCCTCGAGTTTGAGGTTGAGTCCGTCGAGGGCTGTGAAGCGGCCGAACCGCTTCGTCAGCCCGCGTGCCTCGAGGGAGGGTCCTACCATACCGCAGCTCCGGCGCTCCGCGCGCCGTCCGCGGCGGGACACGCGCCCTTATTACGACTGGCCGTCGAAAGTCGCCGGCCCAAGGCTTATTCCAAGTGCCCGTGGGACGGGTCCAGACCCAGGCGTCGCCGGAGCCCTGAGCCGGCGGCGAGCAGTTCGAGGCCCTTGGCGATCCCCTGGCCGCCTTCCACCACCGACCGAGTCCGGAAGAACTCCTGTACCTCCCGTTCTCGCCCGAGGCCGAGGCGCTGCAGTACGCCCTCCAGGAGCGTGCTGGTCCGCCCGGTACCGCGAAACATCTCCGCCAGGCCCTCCAGATTTTGCTGGAGCCACCGCCACGTCATCTCTCGCGCTTCCACCGGGCGCGACGCCCCGGTGATGACACCGGGAACGAGCGACAGGAGGATCTCCCGCTTCTCGGCCATCCGAAGGATCCGCGCCACGAGGGTCGGGTCGGTGGACGCCGTGAGGGCCCCCAGGAGCCGGAACATCTCGGCCTCCGCGGTCGCGGACCGGAAGCGGTGAAGGACGACCTCGAATTCCGCGGCGCCGCCGCTCCGAACGAAGGCGGTGACGATCGCGTCGCGGGCTTCGGGCGCCGCACTATCGTACTGGGCGTACCGGGCCGCCATGTGCCGGGCGAACTCGGGGTCGGCCCAGACCCGCTGGGAGAGCAGGGTCTCCCGGAGTACGGCGTTCGTCGCAGGTTCACCCGGAGTGGGCTCCTCGCCCAGCCGCTCGGTCTGGGCACGGAGGAAGCTTCGATAACCGTCCAGGAAGCCGGGGTGGTCGTAGAGCAGCACGTAGAGGGCGGCGCAGCTCCGGGCGAGCTGGCTCACGACCGCGAGTCGCGTCACCGTCTCTCCGGCCTTCAGGAAGCCCAGATACTGCGAGAGGTCCAGGTCACCCGCCTCTACGAACGGCGCCAGGTCGTGGACCACCGACCACTGGTTCAGGGCCGAGAGTTTCGGGAACTCGCTCCGGATCTGCTCGAGTGTGTGCATATCGTAGAGCACACGGTAGAAGCCACTGGCATCGACGTTCAGGATAGGGGGGCTATCCGTCGACAGCGGGATCTCGGTGTGAGGCCCATCGAGGAGTACCCGCCGCTCCTCGCCGTCGATGCGGGCGACGACCGGGACCGGCCACCACTCTTCGGTGTGTTGGCCGCTGTACAAGAATCGACGCTGGTCGATCGTGAGCCTCCGCCCCGCGACCCGGGCGATGAGCATCGGCAGCCCGGGGCGAGAGATCCAGGCATCCATGATGCGCCGGACCGGGCGATCGGAGGCTTCCTCCAGCGCGGCCCAGAGGTCCTCGTGCGAGGCGTTGGCGTACTGGAACCGTTCGAGATAGGCGTTGATGCCCTTGCGGAAGGTCTCCTCGCCCAGGTAGCGTTCCAGCATCCGCAGGACGCTCGCGCCTTTGCCGTAGGTGATGTCATCGAAGATCTGGTTGATCTGGTCCGTGCTCTCGATCGACTGGAAGATGGGGTGCGTGCTGCGGAGGGAGTCTCCGCGGAAGGCAGCCGCACTCCAGCGAGGAAGAAACTCGCTCCAGCTGTCAAAGTCCGGATAGATCCGGTCCAGGATCCGGAAGCTCATGAACGTCGCAAACGACTCGTTGAGCCAGATGTCGCTCCACCAGTTCATCGTCACGAGGTTGCCGAACCACATGTGCGCCGTTTCGTGCGCGGTGGTCTCGGCAATCGCCCGGCGACGGTTCGTGCTGGTTCCGGAGTCGGCGAGCATCGACATCTCGGCGAAGGTGATGGCGCCCCAGTTCTCCATCGCCCCGGCCCAGAACTCCGGAACGGCGATCAGGTCGAGCTTCGGAAGCGGGTACGGTATTCCGTAGTAATGCTCGAACTCCGGTAGCACTTTTTCCGCGACGCCGAGCGCGTAGGCGCCCGCCGCGCCGCGGCCGGGCGGAGTGTACGCGGCGAGCTGGACCGAGCCCGCACGGCTCCGGACGACATCGAATCGGCCAATGCCCAGGTAGAGCAGATAGGTAGCCATCCGGGGAGTCGGGTCGAAGCGCGTCGTTCGAACACCATCGGTTTCGGTGCTGGACGCAGCCGGCGTGTTGAAAATGACCTGCAGGTCCTTCGGAACGGTCACCGAGAGGTGGAAGACCGCCTTTCGGTCGGGCCGATCGACGCAGGGCAGAAATCGCCGGGCCTCGGAGGCCGCGAATTGGGTCGTCAGCAGAAAGTCGTCCCCGAAGTGGGATCGGTAGAATCCGACGAGTTTGTCGGTGAGGATGTTCCCGCGGTAGTCGAGTTCCACGCTGGCGCTGCCGGACGGCAGTCCGCTCAGGACGATTTCCTGATGCGCCTCGTCCGGTCGGATCTCCAGCTGGGTGGAACCGGACCGGGCGCCGGACACGGTCAGTCCGACCGAGTTGAGGTACAGTTCTCCGCCGTCCGGCGTGCCCTCGATCCGGAGATGTCCCTCGAACGAGAGGGTCCGCTGATCGACCTTGAGGTCGAGATAATAGGCCTGGACGTTCACGCGCGTATCAACGGACCGTGGGGACGATAAAAGGGCTAGGAGCGGCTCATCGCGACAACGGGCTTTCACCCTCGGTCGCCGGTGGCGACGGCGGCGTGGGGTTCCCGGAGGCCGGCGCCGTTCGCTGCGAAAGTCCCGGCCAGTATCCGGTCACGAAGCCGATGCCCACCAGTACCACGACAAGACCGACGACCGTTCCCACACCGATCGGCTCTCCCAGCAGAACGTGGCCCCACACGACGCCGAAGATCGGGATCAGGAAGGTCACGGTCAGCGTCTCGGTCGGGCCAGAGTTCTGCAGGATCCGGAAATAGAGCAGGTACGCGACAAACGTCGAGAGGACCGCGAGTCCCAGCAGCGAGACCAGGCCCGGGGCGGTCCAATGAGCCACGGGGACTTCCGCAGCCGCGAACGGGACGAGAATCAGGCTCCCGCCGATCGTTTGCCCCAGCGAGGCGGTCACGGGCGCGATGCCCGCCGTGTGCCGGTGCGCGTAGATGGCACCGAAGGCGTACGACACTGACGCACAGAGCGACAGGACGATGGCGCCCAGCACGAGCGGGCTCAGAGCGAACGGAGCGGCGCCGACCGCGATGATGACGCCAACGACGCCGATGAGAATCCCCAAGCCCGCGCGTCCCGTGAGGGGGCGGCCGACCCACGCCGCACCGGCGAGCGCCGAGAACACCGGAGTCGTCGCGTTCAGGATCGCCGCGTAGGACGCGTTGATCACCAGCTCGGAGATCGCGATCAGCGTGAACGGGATGGCGCAGTTCAGCAGCCCCATCCCGAGATACTGCCAGCCCCGGGTCCGGAGCGACGGTAGGGCCGTCTTCCATTGACCGCGGGCCCCGATGTACACAACAGTGATCCCGGACGCAATCGCGACCCGGAGTCCCATCAGCAGCGCGGGTCCGAGTAGAGGGGAGGCGACCCGGATGAATACGTAGGACAGCCCCCAGATCGCCCCCAGGAGAAGGAGCAGGGCGTAGTCCGCGGCCTTCATCGGCGGCCGAAGGTAGTCGGACCCTCACTTGAAGGCGAGCGAACCCTGGCGTGCAGGGCGGCCCCAGGTCGGGACGATTCGGAAGCGCTAGCCGCCCTGGATGGCCGGAACCAGATCGACCCGGTCCTCCGGACCGAGCCGGGTCTCGAGGCCGTCCAGTCCTCGAATGTCTTCGCCGTTTACGAACACACGGAAGGTCGATCGCAGGGCTCCTTCCTCGTTGCGGAGGTGTTTTCGAACCGGCGGAAACCGTCGCTCGAACTCGTCCAACAGCGCGCCGACCGTTGAGCCGTGGAGCGCCACCGTGTCCTGAGGGAGGTACGGTCGCATCGCAGCAGTTACCGTGAGTCGCGACATGCCTTGCGAGCCGCGAGAGCAGCAGACCTCTTCTTCAGGTCTCTCGGCTGTCCCGGAC
>JASHOK010000090.1 GCA_030041175.1 Thermoplasmata archaeon
ACCGAGGGGAACGTAACGCATCTCGACCAGACGCTCAACCAGATGCTTTCGTTCCGCCCCCTCCTCGGCTGGGCTCACTATCGCACCCCCGTGGACGGCCTCTACCTCTGCGGTGCGGGTACGCACCCAGGGGGCGGCGTCAAAGGCGCCCCCGGCCACAACGCCGCCCACGTTATCCTGGAAGACCTGGGGTATCCCGCCCCCGGGACCTGACCGCCGGCCGGTCGGGCGCCACGACACGGGCCGGCATCGGATGGGGTCGCAGCGTGTGCGACGCCAGCGCCTGAGGGGTGAGGAATCGCAGCCCGCGGAGCGGGCACACAGCTCCCGAGACGCGGGACGGTGACGCGGACTCCGCGATCCGGGCCGGATCGCCCCCGGCATGGACCCGGTTCAAATGGACCACGAGTTCGCGGGGAGTGGCAAAGGACCCGCCGCACACGGGACAGACTCCGCTCATCCGATCCCCTCCGGTGGTTGCGCCTGCCGTTCTCTCGGGCGACGCGGCACTTGGGAGTTTGTCCAACCGAAAGTCTCCGGAAAGGGTTCTGCGCCTCCGGGACTGGGGGAGAACCAGCGGAGGCGCAGTGGTGCATCGTAACTACCCGGGAGTCGCGAACATCCGGGCTGCCCGAGCGGTCGGCTCGATCAGGTAGAGCGCTCCGGCCAGCAGGGCGAAGATGCCGCCCAGAAGAGCCGGTACGTTCATCCCGAGGCTCAGCACGCCCCAGGAGACGACCGCCAGGATGACCAGCAGCACTCCGCTGACCACGGGGCGCGCGCTCCACTCGTGCTCGCCCAGATAGGCGAACAGGAGGACCAGGCCGCCAACGACCAGCAGTACCGTGGACTCCCCGAGGGCGTTCATCGCCCCGAAGAGATGCCCGAGGATCGCATCGGCGACACCAAAGGCCGCCGCGACGGCGCCACCGACCATGATCAGCGCGCCGCCGATGAGCCCGAAGAGATGACCCAGGGTGCGCTCGGTGAAAGTTTCCATCCGTTTCTCACCTCCGTTCGGTTCGCTCCGCCCGCGAGTGACGAGAGACTTGCCGCTCCGAGCAGGCTGTTCGCGGGACGGTCCGGTCCGTCCCACATCAAATGATGTCCAACGCGAAAGTGCCGGAGGCCACGGGGCTCGACAGACCCCCGATGAAGGCGGTTCTCCCGCTCGGAGGAGCCCACGTCAGCCGACCGGGGGACGGTCCAACCCTGCGTGTTTGCGTGAGACATTATACTATAGCAGACACTAGCGCCGACCCCCGTGCCGGAGGCTGTGCGATGGCTGGGTTATCCATCTGCATCAACACACAAACGCCCCTCGTACAGTTCCTCGAGCCGTCGGATGGCGTGCTCGTCGGGGCGGACCCCCGGACCTCCGTGGTCCTGGAGGGATTGCGGGAGGGGATCGACTACCGGTTCTCGCCCGGCGGAGTCACCCGGATGGTCCATCCCATGGTCCGACGGCTGCTGGAGAAGGGCGTCCTCCGCGAGGCCCACTGGGTCGCGTTCAACCCTCGCGGTCCCCGCACCGTCCAGATGGGGGAGATGACGCTCCACCATGTCTCGATCGGGACGGAGCGCATGGACGGATACGGCAAGGTGAAGGAGGCCATCTGGGGAAGGATCCACGAGATCGATTCTGCCCCGCAGCACGACGACCTGTTCTGGACCGAGGCGTTCGCCGAGTACGCCTATTACAATCGGCTCACTGCCGAGCAGATCCAGCGCCTCGACGAAGAGCATGACTTCGACGTCTTCTACGTTCACGACTTCCAGCAGCTGCCCGTCGGCCACATGCTCGGCACGCTGAAGCCGAAGATCTTCCGGTGGCACATTCCGTTCGATGTCTCCGTCATCCCGGATCACTGGAGAGCGCTGCTCTCGACCTACCTGGACAGCTACGACGTCATCGTCGTGAGCGCCCGACGATACGCAGCGTCGCTCGCGGCCCTCGGGCCCCGGGGCCGGATCCTGCAGCTGCCGCCGTATGTGGACCCCGCCGAGTACTCCCGTCCAGCTCCCCGGGAGGCGGCGAAATCCTGTGCCCGATTCGGCATCCAACGCGCGGACCAGCTCGCGCTGGTCGTCGGTCGAATGGATCCCATCAAGGGCCAGGATCGCGCCATCGAGGCCTTCCGCCAGATCGCGGCCGAGTTTCCGTCCGTGAAGCTGGTCCTCGTGGGGAACGGAAGCTTCTCGGGCTCGAAGCAGGGTCTCGGGCTCCCCAAGTCCGCGGGCTGGCGGGCCCACCTCGAGGAGCTGGTCCGGGCGGCGGGGCTGGAGGACCGGGTGGTCTTCACCGGTCATGTGAACCAGACCGAGCTGGACGCGCTCTACGAGCGATGCTGGTTCACGATCCTCCCCTCCGTGCGGGAGGGGTTCGGCCTGGTGGCGGTCGAGAGCTGGCTGCACGGCAAGCCCACGATCGTGACCCGCCGGTCCGGCATCGCCGAGCTCATCCAGGATGGCTCCAATGGACTCCTGTTCGACCCCGAGGATCCCGATGGGCTGGCCCAGCAGATGCGGCTACTGCTCGACCGTCGGTCGGCCGAGCTCCGGAGCCGCCTGGTCCGTAACGGCCGGTCGACGTCGAAGAAGTGCTCCCTGGATGAGGCCGAAGCTGCGGAGGGCGCCCTGCTCGCCGAGGTCACTGAGGCCTAGATGCTCACGCTCGTGGCGTTCTGGAACGCCTTCAAACCGTACCTGGCATTCGTGGTCATCGTCCTGTTGACGGTGCTGGTCGCCTGGCTCGTCAACGGCCTCGTCGGCCGCCTGATGCGCCAGAGCGCTCCCCAGGCCGCCGGAGCGGCTCGGCGCGTGGCGGCGATCGTGGTGGCGCTCATCGGAGGTACGCTGGCCCTCCAGACCCTTGGCATCAGTCCGGCGATCCTGCTCCTGGTGATCGGCCTCCTCGGCGTCACGGTCCTCGTCGCGCTCCGGGAGCCGCTCGGCAATTACGGGTCGAAGTACTTCGCGGACCTCTACACCCCGTTCAGGGTCGGAGATACGATCAAGGTCCTGGGATGGTCGGGCAAGGTCCTCGAGGTCAACGCCATGTCGACGATCCTGCTCTCGGACGATGAGCAGCTCGTCTCGGTCCCCAACTCCGCCATGATCCGGGACGTCGTCGTCAACACCTCCCCCCAGGCCTGGAAGGAGGTCGTAGTACCCATCTCCATCAGCGGCAACGTCGACCTGCCGGCCTTCGAGAGCGACCTCCACAAGTCCCTCTCGAAGCTCCGCTTCCGGCTGGACCGGCGGTTTCCACCCGTCGTGACGACGAAATCTCGGACGCCACAGTCCACCGACCTGAGCCTCATCCTCATGCTGCGGCGGCCCGAGGACCGCGAGTCCCTGGTCGTCGAAGTGAACAAGCGGGTCGCGGAGACCTTGGACCGCGTACGGGGAGCGAAACGGTGAGTCCCGCGCCCATGCTCCGCGGCGCGCTCAGCCTGGGATGCACTTTCTCGTTGGACACAACGCTAACTCGGCGCCCGAATGCTCATCGGTCGGAGGGAGAAGTCCGGGTGCCCTCGCTGCCGCTCCGCTGACGACGGCGCACGGACGAGCCCGAGGTAGCACGATGGAGACTCCCGAAGCCGTGTCCTCCGCTCCGCGGGCCCTCGAGGCGCTGACCGTCGACCTGTGGTACACGCTCATCTTCCCCACCGTCGCGGTCCGGCACCGGATCGAGAGCGCCCGGCGGTCGGTCTGGTCCGAAGCACTCCAGGAGGCCGGCTGCTCGCCCCGACGCTCCGCTCGATGGGCTCGGCTCATCGAAGAGAACGCGGACGAAGCCGAGGAGAACGGGTTCAGCCCGACCTGGAGTGAGCGAGTGGACCGCTGGAGCCGACGCATCCAGGTACCGCTCGACGCCCAGGATCTGGCCGCCCGCTTCACCGAGACCGTCCCGCTCACCCAGGTCCGCGTCGCCCCGGGCGCGCGGGAGAGCCTGGGGCGGCTCCGGGAGGACGGTATCCGGCTCGGGATCGTCTCGAACGCGACCCACGAGCCCCCGGAGGCCGTGCGACGGCTGCTCCGCGCCCACGACCTCGATACGCCCTTCGATTGCGTGGTCCTGTCCACGGACGTCGGTCGCGCCAAGCCGCGCCGGGAGCCCTACGACCGGGCTCTGGAGCTGCTCGGGGTGCGCCCCGGCGGTTCCGTACACGTGGGCGACGCCGAAGCGGACTTCCGCGGCGCCATTGCCGCCGGGGTCCATCCGCTGCTCTACACCGGCCTCCGGCGGTGGAAGCCGGAGCGGCTCCGCGCATCGCCGCCCGCCTGGCTCAACAAGGTGATGCGCGTCCACCGATGGGAAGAGGTTCCCCGCGCCTGCGGGTTCTTCGGGGCGCTTCCTCCCGTGCCTCGACCCTCCTAGCGGGCAGGGCCGGGCGGATTCACGCACCGAGCCGGAAAAAGGGGCGGCGTCCCGCTACGGAAAGCCGCCCCGGAGGTACTCGTTGGGCCTCGGGTACCGATCGGACTACTCGGGAGGAATCTCCTTGAAGGCCATGTCCAGCGGCCGGCCCTGGGCCTTGCGCCAGTACTTGGCGATGAAGTAGATCGCGGCGAAGATCACGATGAATGCGACCACGGCCTCGATCGCGAGGGGCGTGTTGGCGCCGTAGACGGAATTGGTGAGCTCCAGATAGACCACCGTAACGGCGAAGCCGATGGTGCCGATGCCCGTGAGCGCGATCACGGGGATCCCGGCGATCCGGTAGTTCGCCGGGCTCGCGTCATGGATCTTCTTGAGCCGGTACGGGAAGACGATGGCGGCGACCCCCACCAGGAAGAGCGGGGTCACGCAGGCGTACCAGGTGAGGACCGTGGAGAAGAGGTAGATCCTCGCCTCCGTGTAGGGAATATTCAGCAGGATGAGCGAGAGTTCGCTCAGCACCACCAGCACGATGATCGCGTTCACGGGCGTGTGGAACCGCGGACTCACGTTCGAGAGCGAGCGCGGCAGGACTCCGTCAAAGCTCCACGCGAGCATGCTGCGCGCGCCCATGTAGTAGAAGCCGGGAATGTAGATGCACATCTGGAGAACGCCCATCATCGCGACAAAGCCGATGATGACGGAGTTGTTCGTCAGCATCAAGGACAGGAAGTTGGCGTAGGGCAGCACCGGGAACGCGCTCGGCTGATACAGGATCAGCCAGTCGGTCGCGGAGACGAACGGCTCGCCCACGGTCCGGTACAGCGCCGCGAAGAAGATCGCGGTGAGTGCCATCGCGGCGAACATCGCACCGAACATCCCGTACAGCGAGTTGCGGGCGGGGCGCCGGATCTCCCCGCCGAGGTAGGTCGACGCGATGAAGTTGAAGCCGTAGAGCGAGAACACGGGGAACAACAGGATGGTCGCGTGGAGGCTGGTCTGGCTGGGGTTCGTCCAGCCGAGGCCCTGGGCGGTCGTGAAGACCGTCTGGTAGTAGTTCGGACCATACCCTTGGGACGCCGAGAACGCGTTGAAGTCGCTGACAAAGGTGGCGTGGCTGGCCGAGACCAGTAGTCCGATCATGGTGAGAACGGCGATGAAGACGAGGACGTAGACCACGTTCTGGATCCGGAAGTAGAACCGCTTGCCGAGGATCGTGGGGATCGCCAAGAGGACGATCTCCAGCGTCCCGAGGACGAGGATACCGGTCGTGGTCAACAGCCAGGTGGCGGCCCCGGTGAGGGCGGTGCTGTGCGTCAGAACCCCGATCAACAGGAACCCGACCGACAGGCCCGTGGTCTGGATGGTCACGCCGGTGATGCCGTTGTAGATCAGCAGGGTGAGAATGTAGCTGGCGTTGCCGATGAAGCCGAGCGAAGGCAGGAGACTCCGGGAGACGAAGACATAGTCCCCGCCGCTGCGGGGCATCGCCACGTGGAAGGCGTAGTAGGTGTAGATCAGGAGGATGGACAGGGCGGCGGTGATCAGGAACGCCAGATAGACGTTCCCGCCGATGAGTGGGGCAAGCGAGACCACGAAGTAGAGCTCGAAGAGGAACCCGAGGATCGCGAAGTTGAACAGCGCGACGTCCCAGGTCGACAGCTCGCGGACGAGGCCCGTAGCCTCTCGTTCGAACGCATGGACAGGCGCTCCCGCTTGGGGTGTGCCGGACTCGGCCGTCGAAATCACCTAAGCCGGTAGCCTCCGAAGGGTTGCTGCGATTTAAACCTGTGTCAATCTATAGCACACCATATTCGTCAGGTGACGTCCATGCGACGACCCCCGTGGAACGGCGTTACGGCGGGTACCTGCGTTCCGGGTGTCGAACGCGGTCTAATACGTCCCCCGCGTGTCCGCCGGCGCCGATGGCCACCCGTACGATCTTCTACGTCGCCGACCTCCACGGTTCCGAGCCGGTCCTGAACAAGACCATCAACTCGGCCAAGTTCTACGGCGTGGACACGGTCGTCATCGGCGGCGACATCACGGGAAAGCTGCTGATCCCGATCGTGGACATCGGTGGGGGCCGCTACTCCCTCGAGCTCTACGGGGTGCCGACCACGATCGAGGCGAGCCAGCTCGAGGAGACGAAGAAGAAGATCCGGGGCACGGGGTCGTACTGGACGATGGTGAGCCGGTCGGAGTACGATGCGATGGCGACGAATCCCGCCGAAGTGAAGCGACACTTCCTCGACAAGATGCTCGAGCACCTGCAGGCGGTGTATCAGAAGGCCGAGGACCGGCTCAGACCGAACGGCGTGAAGATGTACGTGATCCCGGGAAACGACGACTACGTCGAGGTCGCCGACTTCCTCCGGTCACGGTCCAGCGACGTGGTCGTGAACTTCGAGCAACAGGTCGTCGAGCTCGGGGACTTCCAGCTCGCCGGATACGGCAAGTCCAACCCGACCCCCTGGCACACCCCGCGGGAGACCTCCGACGAGACGGTCGGACGTGAGCTCCGCCAAGTCATCGCCACGGCGGACCCGGCGCGCACGATCCTCGTCGCCCACGCACCTCCGGCCGACACGACCATCGACAAGGCGCCGAAACTGACGGCCGACATGAAGCCCGTGACGGGCGGCGGCCATGTCGAGATGGTCTCGGTGGGTAGTGCGGAGGTCCGGAAGGTCATCAGCGAGTTCGAGCCGGTCGCCGCGCTCCACGGACACATCCACGAGTCGCCGGGCGTCGACACCGTCCTGGGGCAGCACCGGAAGAAGATCCCGGTGATGAACCCCGGCAGTCAGTACAGTTCCGGGGTCCTGCAGGGGATCCTCATCCGGTTCGCCGATGGCAAGGTGAAGGACTACAACTTCACGACCGGATAGTCAGCCGGTGGGGGATGCCCCGGAGAGCCGGGCGGCCAGCTTCGCCTCGAATTCCGCCGGGTATTGCTGCATCGACTTGGCGACCAGGTTGTTGATGATGTAGCGGAGCGGGCCCTGGCCCTCGTACGTCAGGTGGAGCTCGACCCGGGTATGGGAGGCATCCTGCGGCTGCAGCTGCATCGAGCCGTCGATGCGGACCTCCTTCGCGACCGCCGAGAATGTGACCTTCTCCGAAGGGGTCGCGATGTGCTCCACGTCGAACGTGAGTTCCCGGCGGATCAGCCCCTGCTTGACCTCCACCTTCCAGATCGCCTTCGTCGGGGAGAGATTTTGCATGGAAATGACCCCGGGAATCGTCGCGGCCAGGAAGTCCGGGTCCGTGAGGACCTGGAAGACCGGGGCACTGCCTCCCGGAGCGTTCAGGGTAGCGGCAACGGTGGGCATCGTATCGCGTTCCAGTACCGGAACGGCGGTCCAGCTCCGTTCGCTACATAAGCACCGTTGCGCGGCACGCGCCGTTGTCGAACACCAGCGAATCCCTTTAGGGGCCCGAGACTCGGGGCGACGCCGTGGCTCCGACGAAATCCACCCCCGGCTCGCGTGCCGGTCTCACGATCAACGATACTCGCGTGAGTCAACGGGTACAGGGCTTCCCGGAATCCGTGATCCGCGAGATGACGCGCATCGCGGCGCTGCATCCGGGCACCGTGAACCTCGCGCAGGGCTTCCCGGACTTCGACCCCCCCTTTGAGCTCCTGGAGGCCGTGAAGCGCGCCGTAGACCACGGCGGGAACCAATACTCGATCACGTGGGGCGATCCGGCGCTACGGGCCGCTATCGCCCGACGGGCCCGGGAGTTCAATCACATCGATTCCGACCCGGAGAAGAACCTCGTGGTGACCTGCGGAGCCACCGAGGCGATGATGGCCAGCATGCTCTCGCTCATCAACCCCGGCGACGAGGCGGTCATCTTCGAGCCGTTCTATGAGAATTATGGACCGGACGCGAGGGTCAGCGGCGCCACGCCCCGGCACGTGCGCCTCGAGTGGCCCGACTGGCAGTTCGACGAAGAGGCGCTGAAGGCCGCCTTCACGCCGAAGACCAAGGTCCTGGTCCTGAACACGCCGAACAATCCGACGGGGAAGGTGTTCACCCATTCCGAACTCCGGCTGCTGGCCGACCTCTGCACCGACCACGACGTCGTGGCGATCACGGACGAGATCTACGAGCACATGGTCTACGATGGAGGCCATCACATCTCCCTCGCCACCGTGGGGTCGATGGCGGAACGGACGGTCACGATCAACGGTCTCTCGAAAACCTACTCCGCGACCGGTTGGCGGGTGGGCTGGGCCATTGCTCCTCCGACGCTGGCGACGGCGATCCGTCGGGCGCACGACTTCCTCACGGTGTGCGCCCCCCACGCGTTCCAATTGGCCGGCGTCGCCGCCTTGGCACTTCCCCAGTCCTACTACGACGAGCTCCGGCGGAGCTACCAGGCCAAGCGGGACCGCCTCGTGACGGCCCTCCGGTCTTCCGGGATCGAGTGTCGGCCGCCGGGCGGGACCTACTACATCATGACGGACTTCTCGGCCTATCCGTTCGATGACGACTGGGACTTCGCCATGCACCTCATCGATAGTTGCGGGATCGCTACGGTTCCGGGCAGCAGTTTCTACTCCGATCCGCGGCTCGGACAGCGGAAGGTCCGGTTCGTCTTCTGCAAGAAGGAGTCCACGCTGGACGAGACGGCCGCCCGGCTGCGGAAGTTCCGACCGCCGGCCGCGTAGGTCCCTCCGCTCCGGTGCGGGTTTAAGCCATCTCAGTCGCTCCGGGGCGATAGCCCCGGTGGCGGTTCCCGTGGGCCAGAGCTTGCCGTCTACGATCGCGTCCGAGCGGGCCACCGTCATCCTGGCGACAGGGGTGCTGGCCCTGCTGGTCTTGGTGACCGGGGCGCCGCCCGTGACGGCGACCGGTGCCATGACCAGCCCTCCGCTCCACGGGGTCCCGCGCACGAGTACGGCGGCGTCCGGCCCGGCAGCCTCGGGCCAGCCCTCGGGGCTCCAGTGCGATGGCGTCTACTGGGCGAGCTGGGTCTGGGCGAATTACTCGCCGTCCTGGTGCTACGGCCACGACGAGGCTACCGTGAGCTTCATCTCCGACGCGCCCGGCTCGGGGGAGGACGCGAACTACTCGTTCAATCTGCCGGCCGACGGCAACTACACCCAGGGCGACTTCTACGCCACCATCTGGCTCGGAGGAGTGGTCTACGATCCGGGCTCGCTGGACGACCAGGCCTACCTGGAGTTTCAGTTCTATCCGGCGCCGCCCACCTATACGGGGCCCGGCAGCGGGACGCAGGACTGCTTGCCGGGCGGCGAGTTCGCTCCGGACTACACGCCCGGGTCGAACGAATGGTTTGCCTGCGCGGATGTCTGGCAGGTCTCCAAGTCGACCGGGCTCGAGAATGCGGCCTTTGCCGGACCGCTCGATGCGAGCGGAACGACGGACATCTTGGTTTTGCACAGCGATGACGAGATCTACGTCAACGAGTCCGGAGTCGCGCAAAGCACGACGATCCCATGGAACATCCAGGTTTCTGACCCTGCCACCCAGGGAAGCGGATCGCTCTCGCTCACGAACGGAACGACGATCCTGTCTCCATACTACCAGACGGCGGCGGAGGGACACTATCTCCTCTGGGGCGCCGACACCCCGGGTGCCGTTGCGCTGGCCTACGAAATCGGACACTCACTGAACCCGGATATCCCCGAGACCGGCTACTACGAGGCCTGCTACCCGGGCGACAGCCTCTGCGACAGCTACTGGCCGGGCCGCTGGGCCCAGAGCGGGCAGATGGAGCTCTCGCTGCCGGTCCTGGGTGCGCCGGGGAGCCAGACCTACCCGACCGAGGTCGGCTTCGGCTCCTCGGTCGAGGGGGAGAACTGGATCAACGGCACCATCGCCGATGATGAGTCCAGCTGCACGGCGCCTTCGTTCTCGACGGCGATCAACTGTCTCTATCCGTGGTACACCTACGTGGCGCAGAACTACTCGTTCACGTTCGGCGCGAACAACGCCACGAACACGACGCACAACTACGGCTATTGGTACCAGTTCCCGGGCGCGCCGGCCTCGATCGCCTACCATCCGGCGCCGTGGGGGACGCTCGACTCGACGGTGTACCCGACCGGCGCCAAGGTGGAGTTCAACCCACTGGGTCGAGTCGATGTCGTGGCCGTCCGGCCGAACGGAACGGCCTACCAGCAGTTCATGGAGGGCCCGTACTGGCTGAACGTGAGCTATCCGGGCTGCATCTCCTCCTCGACGTACGTCTATCTTGGGACCGGGAGCGTCTATGACGCTCCGATCGAACTGTCCTGTCCCGGTCTCTTCCCCGTCACGTTTACCGAGACCGGTCTCCCGGTGGGCACCGTCTGGTCGGTGATCTTCAACGAATCCGTGTTCACCGGCGACTCCACAGCGCTCGTGATCGAATCCGCCAACGGGACCCAGTACTTCGAAATGGAGTCCCCGCTCCCCGGCGCGGCGGGGGTCCAGTACCTCGCGACGCCGGCGAACGGGTCCGTGGATGTCCAGGCGGCGCCGACCGGTGTGGGGATCGCGTATGCGACGGAGTACTCCTTCCTCGGGACCACGCTTCCCCGGTTCGCGGGCTCCGTGTCGCCGTCCGGCGGCTGGTACTCGCCCGGTACGACGATCCCCGCTGCGACGTCCGCGTACAACACCAACCTGTGGAGCTTCGCTTACTGGTCCGGTCTCGGTGCCGGCAGTTACTCGGGAGTCGACCGGCCCGCGTCGGTGGTCATGTACGGACCGGTCCAGGAGACGGCGGTCTACAGCCGGCTCTACAGCGTGATCTTCTCCGAAAAAGGTCTGCCGGACGGGACGAACTGGAGCGTCACCCTGAAGCACGTCCAGCAGAACTCGACGGCAACGGTCCTGTCGGTGTATCTCCCCAACGGGAGCTACACCTTCTCGGTCGGGGGCTCCGGGGGCTTTGTCTCGACGCCGGGCTCGGTCACCCTGCGGCTCGAGGGCAACAACACGACCGTCACCCTCCAGTTCGCGCCTCCGCCACCCCATCCGTTCCTGGGCCTGACGGCCGCGGGCTTCGAGCTGCTGCTCGTCCTGATCGCCGCCGTCGTCATCGCGGGGGTCCTGGGCGTCGTTCTGTCTCGACGTCGGAGCCAACCTCCGCGGCCTCCGCCGCCACCGCCTCCCCCGTGGGTCGGCGGCCCGAAATAGCCCCGACGTCGCCTACTTTGACTCGGTCGCGCAGGGCATGCCCACGAGCCGCAGGACATCCTCTTGGTACCGGACGAATGCGGTCGGGGGTTCGCGGGCCACTTCGATGTAGCGAAGATCCGTCCAGGCCGAGTGCCGCGGAGGCGCCTCGGGCTGGCCATCGAGCACGTAGACGAAGCCGATGTCCCAGTGCTTGTCTCCGGCCGACGCGTTTCGCTCGTAGGCGTCCGACATCAGCGCCGCTGTGGGGAGGTCTCCGATCGAGAGACCGAGTTGCTCCCGGGCGATCCGACGCGCGGCGTCCGCCGGGGTCTCGTAGAAGATGAGCTGCGAGGAGGGCAGCATCCAGCCCTTCGACCAGGGACCGATTCGCCCGGCATCCGCCGCCCCGAGCTCGCCCCAGGGTGCCTTCGGGTCGATGTGACCCAAGAGGGCCCGGTCCGGGTGTCCGCGGGGCCGCAGCACGAGGAAGGTCGACAGGCAGAGGCCCTCCGACGGCACCTGAAAGACCAGGCGTCCCGGATCCGCCTCCTGTCCGAGCCTCGTGAAGCGCCGAGTCATTCCGAGCCTCTATTGGCGCCACACACGGTCGCCTATTTCTCCTCCGCCGGTCGCCCGACCCGTTGAGGTCAAGTAAGTCCGACCAACTGCGCCGCCGATCTCCATGGCCGGAACGTTCTCAGACTCGTGGCGGCTCACGAAGATCTCCTTCGGGCTGATCTTCCAGGACAGCGCCCTGCTCGTGTTTCCGCTGGTCGCAGGACTGTCCGCACTCGCCGTCCTGGCGCTCTTTGCGTTCGGAACGTACTTCCTCGCACCGCTGCTGCTCGTCGGAGGCAATCTCACGACGTCGTACGAGGTGGTGGGCATCATACTGTTCCTCGTCGCGTACTTTTCGACGACCATCATCAGTGTCTATGCGACCGGCGCGCTCGTCGGGGCAGCCACTCTGAAGCTCCAAGGCCAGCAGCCCACCGCGGCGGACGGCTGGAAGATCGCTCGGGAGAATCTGCCGCGGCTCCTGATCTGGGCGCTGATCTCGGCGACCGTCGGTGTGCTGATCCAGCTGATCTCCTCCCGGCTCCGGGGAGCCCCGGGCCTCATCGTGGGAGGCATCGCCGGCGCTACCTGGGCGATCGCGACCTACTTTGTCATCCCGGTCCTGCTGTACGAGCGGCTCTCTCCCTGGAAGTCGCTCGGCCGCTCGGCGAAGATGTTCATGAACACCTTCGGCCGGACCCTGGTCACGAACATCGTCCTGGGACTCCTGATCGCGGGCGGCGTGATCCTTGCCGTGGTGCTGGGATTCATTGGGCTCTACCTCGTTTTCACCGGGGTAGCCATCGTCGGGATCGCGCTCGCGCTCAGCGGTCTGGCGGTGGGAGTGCTCATGGTACTGCTCGGAACCACGGCGGAGGGCGTGCTCCGGGCGGCGCTCTACCGCTACGCCACCACCGGGAAGATCGACATGGACCTGATGCCGCAGGCCTACCGTCTATCGATGACGGGCACGCCGCCGTGAGTCCCCCCGGAGTGCCGAGACCTCCTCCGGTGAGTATCCGAGTTCGGTGAGAATCTCCTCGGAATGCTCGCCGAGGTCCGGCGCGGGCCGGTGAACGACCTCGCCGCGCCGAACACGCTCCAGCGGAATACCGCCGACCGATACCTCGCGTCCGCCGGGACTCTTCATCGGGACGACGGATGCGTTGTGTCGGACCTGTGCGTCCGCGAGCACCTCGGGAATCGTCTGGAAAGGGCCGCACGGCACCCCGGCCGCGCTGAGCCTCTGGACGAGGTCATGCGTGGATTCCTGGCGAAGCAATGGCTCGAGCCGCTCGATCAACTCGGCCCGGTGCTGGACCCGGTCCGAGTTCGTGCGGAAACGTGCATCGGCCGAGAGCCCCTCCTGACCGAGAGCCTGACACAGCTGCCGGAACTGCTCGTCCGTTCCGACGGCGAGCGCGATGAAACCGTCCCGAGTGGGGAGCAGCTGGTAGGGGACGATGAGGGGATGCCCGGCGCCGGTCGGGGCCGGGGTCTCGTGGGTCAGCGAGTACCCGGTCAGCCAGTACCCCAGCAGGCTAGTCGCGGTGTCGAGCAGATTGACGTCGACGGGAGCAGGTCGTTCGCCGGAGTCCCTTTTCCGGAGCTCCAGAAGGATTCCGATCACCGAGTAAAGTCCGGCAACGAGGTCGAAGAAGGCGACCGGGGTCCGCATCGGAGCGCCCGGAGTCCCGGTGAGACTCATGAGGCCAGACCGGGCCTGGATCGCAAAGTCAAACGAAGGGTCAACGCGGCTGGGCCCGTCTCGACCGTACCCGGTCACGGAGGCTCGGATGAGACCGGGCCTAAGCTGCTGGAGCCGCCGGTCACTCAGCCCGAGGCGCTCGAGGGCACCGGGCCGTGAGTTGTCCACGAAGACATCGGACCAGGCCACCAACCGGTCGAACACGTCTCGGTCCGAGCGGTCTCTGAGGTCCAGAACGATCGAGCGCTTGTTCCGATTCACCGAGAGGTAGTAGGCAGAGTTCCCCGGGCTCGCGAACGGCGGTCCCCATCCCCGCGACAGGTCACCCGAGCCCGGCTTCTCGACTTTGATGACATCGGCCCCGAGGTCTCCCAAGACCATCGCACAAAACGGACCTGCGACACCCTGTGAAATCTCGAGCACCTTCAGACCGGTCAGCGGCAGCGGCGCGTCTCCCATCCCCGGAATGGAGCCGGTTTCGGCCATAATGCTCTAGACCGGCCGCTTCCGAAGCGAACTCGACGAAAACAGTTTGGTCCCGCACCGCTCTGGGGTGCCGATGAAGATCCGGGCCGTCCTGCCGGCATTCCTGCCGGTCGAGGAGATCCAACGGCGGTTGTTGCAGCTGATGCCGGATCTCGACGTGGTGGGCGAACCGCTGGCGAAGGGACGGTACCCGGTCGCCGAGCTCGACGCGATCGTGCTCACCACCTTCCACGAGCTCACGGCATCCGACATCGCTGCGATGCCGAAGCTCCGCTACGTCCAGGTGGCCAGTACCGGGTACGATCGGGTCGATGTGGCCGCCTGCCGGGCCCGGGAGATCATGGTCTGCAACATTCCGACCGCGAACTCGAAGACGGTCGCGGAACACGTGATCATGCTCGCGCTCGCCGCCCAGAGAGACCTGGTGACCGTGGATCGGGAACTGAGGGGCGGGCGCTGGACGATGGCGATCGGTGCGCAGGAACTCGCCGGCAAGGTCTTCGGCATCGTCGGGACGGGGCGCATCGGACGGGAGCTCGCGGCGCGTCTCGTCCCGTTCGAGGTGTCCGGGATCTACTACGACAAAGTCCCTCTGGCGCCGGAGCAGGAGCGCTCACTCGGCCTCACCGCAGTTCCGCTCGACGAGCTTCTGGAACATTCCGACATTGTCTCGCTGCACCTCCCCCTATCGGAGGAAACCCGGGGAATCGTCAACGCGGATCGTCTGGCGAAGATGAAGGCCGGCGCGCTCCTGATCAATACGGCGCGCGCAGAACTGGTGGACACCGCTGCCCTCACCCAGGCGGTAACCAGCGGGAAGCTCCGCGCAGCGCTGGACGTCTTCCCGACCGAACCGGCCGACTTCTCGGACCCGATCTTTCGGTCGGAGCGGGCCGTCTTCACGCCTCATATGGCGGGCGTGACCCAAGAGGCCCAGATGCGATTCCTGCAGGAGACCGTGAAGAACGTCCTCCGATTCGCTCAGGGAAAGGAACCCCAGTTCCGGGTGGATACCCTCCCGGCGTAACGACGGCCAGGGTCCGGAGGGCCGAAGTACGAAGGTCGCG
>JASHOK010000091.1 GCA_030041175.1 Thermoplasmata archaeon
CCGGTCGATGGCCTTCCAGAGCGCTGAGGCACCTCTCCCGGGAACCGGCGCGAGCCGAAGGTCCGGCTGGCCACCCAGCCATGCCCGGGCGGCTTCGATATGCTTGCAGGTACCGATGGCTTTGCGGGCGAAGTCGACGCAACTGCAGAACTGGGACTCTTCTCGCGGGTACTCGGCCAGCGCCACCTGATAGCGAGTATGGTGCACCGGGTTCCGGACGGCTAGGACCCAGAACGGGTACCCCGGAACCGGCCGGACCCGGAGGTGCTCCGTCACGGATCGGGAGAATCGGTCGTACCGAAGCCAGGGGATCCGTTCCGGGGGCACGCGAGTAGACCGGCGCCGTCGCCGGGCCGGCCCCGACGACGACGCACCGCTCCGACCTTCGGGAGTCATGGGCGAGCCTCACCTGCCGGGCCCGTCGCGCATCGCGGAGCCGCGGGCCGCAGTCCGATCCGGTGTCCCATGGACGAGGGGCCCACGAGTGCCACGCCTATGTAGGGTTCTGCCTGCAGACAGGTAACCCTCCGGTGAGCGGACGATTAACCCTCTCCGCCGCTCCACTCCCGGTGGAGGCACCGTCCATGGCAGACCCGGCGCGTCAGGTCAACCGCAAGTTCGCTGCGCCGCCACCGTCGCCCGAGCCCGAGGCCCGGCCGGTCGCTCACCGTTTCGAAGGAACCGAGACGCTCGAGGGCGCCGGCGTTCGGCTCCGCCGCATGTTCTCCGGGAACGAGGTCCCGCTGCTCGACCCCTTCCTGCTGCTCGACAACTTTGGTTCGTCCAACCCGGCCGATTACCTCGCCGGATTCCCCTGGCATCCTCACCGGGGAATCGAGACGGTGACCTACATGCTCAACGGGAACGTCGAGCATCAGGACTCCCTCGGGAACGGCGGGACGATCGGCTCCGGCGACGTCCAGTGGATGAGCGCCGGCAGCGGGATCCTGCATCAGGAGATGCCTCAACGAACCGAGGGGCGCCTCGCCGGGTTCCAGCTCTGGGTGAATCTCCCGCGACGCCTGAAGATGGAGGTCCCGGCCTATCGGGGGCTCACGGCGAGCGGCATCCCGACGGTCCGGACGGCGGACGGCGGTGCCGTCAAGGTCGTCGCCGGGAGCTTTGCGGGAGTGGAAGGGCCCGTTCGGGAGATCCCCGTCGATCCGACCTACCTCGATGTGAGCCTGCCCTCGTCGGGCGAATTCGCCCTGCCCGTACAGAACGGACACACGGTCTTCGCCCAGGTCGTCGAGGGGGAGGGAGCCTTCGATCGAACAGCCCGACTCGCGCGCCCGGCAGCGAAGGCAGGGGGTCGGGCACTCGGAGAAGGGCGTCCGGGAGAGACCCTCGTGTTCGGCCCCGGGTCAAGTGTCGACATCCGGGCGGGATCGTCGGGACTGCGCTTTCTGCTCGTTTCCGGTCGGCCGCTTCGCGAGCCGGTTGCCTGGTACGGTCCGATCGTGATGAACACCCAGCAGGAGATCCTCGAGGCAGCCCGGGAGCTGCAGCACGGGACGTTCATCCGCACATCCCAGGTTCCCGAGAGCCACTGAGGAACCCCGCCCGTACGGCGGGAGGGGCGAACCCGTTCGATAGACCGAACCGGTTCGGTTCAGACTTAGGTCGGGGTCGGGCGCTGCCGATACCCACCGAAGCCATGGACGAAGAATCTGCGCCCGCCGTGCCCCATCGATCCGAGGCCGGGCCCTGGCAGCCGAGTCTGTCCGCCGCGGCCGCCGCCGCTCGCTCCGGACCGGGCGGAGTCGGCGGCGCATGGTTCTTGCCGACGCACTGGCTGGGCGAGCCGCTCGCGATCTACGTGACCGGGACGCCGCGACCGGCCGTTAACCGCGTCGTCTTTGCCATGAGCCGTTCGCTCGACCCGGCGCCGTTGTGGGTCGAGATCGTGGACGACGAGCAGGAACCGGACGCCGTGCGCCAGGGCTGGGTGCCGCCCGAACGCGCCTTCCTCTCCCGGCGAACGGACGACCTCGAGACCTCGCGTGCTGTGGCGAACCTCGCGCTCTGGGGGATCGTTCGCTCGGACGAGCCCTCGCGCTTGCTCACCGAGCTCACGGACTTTGTCCGGCTGCCCCCGCTCATTCAGGAGGTACTGGGACAGTCGGCCGAGGGGTCGGCTCGGCGGGCGATTGCGGTCGGGAATGCCGACCGGGTCGAGCATCTGTTCCGAGAGCGGATCGACGATCTGCGCTGGCTGCTGACGTACCTCAAGGGCTCGATGGCCTCGCTGATCGTCGGTATCACCGGACGGTCCGGCCGGCAAGGGTCGGTATTCGATGCGGAGTTCCGCGTCGACGGAGCCGTGGGAGACCCGTGGACGGAGGCGACCCTCACCTGCGAACGGGAGGGGACGAGCGTGGGCTTTCCCGTTGGGCGCCGGCAACGGCTCTCCGCCATTCCCGAGCTCCGCAGCATCCTGCGGTCGATGGCCTGAGCTGCCCGGCGGGGGCCGACGATGCTCCGGCGCTCGGTGCCCTACCGCGGGGACGGACAGGTCACGCAGCAGGGCTGGGCGGTCCTGCAGCAGGCGCAGCACGGGCAACAGGCGCTACAGCAACAGCAGGCACACGCGAATCCCCGGATCCCCGACACCGGTCCGGCGGTCGGAACGGATGGCTTCATGGACCCAGTTCCGCCAACGCGGCGGAGCGGATAGGCCTGCCGACCGCGACGGCTCTAGCTGGACGAGTGGTTCGACTCGTCCGAAACGAGCTCGTCCGACTGCTCGAGGTCGAACAGATGGCCGAGGCGCTTACGCTTCGTCTCAAGATACGGGAGATTGTACCGGTTGGGGGGCACGACGACGGGCACCCGACGAACGATCTTGACGCCGTGGCGCTGCAGGTCCTCGACCTTGGCCGGGTTGTTCGTGAGGATCTGGATCGAACGGACGTGGAGCGATCCCAGCATGTGGGCGGCCACCCCGTAGTCGCGCTCATCGGGCCGGAAGCCCAACACCTCGTTGGCCTGCACCGTGTCGTAGCCGGCATCCTGTAGCTGGTACGCCCGGATCTTGTTCACAAAGCCGATCCCCCGACCCTCCTGGCGAAGGTAGATCACGACCCCGTTGTCCATCGCTCCGATGCGCTCCAGGGACTCGATGAGCTGGTCCCGACAGTCGCAGCGGAGGGAGCCGATCGCGTCGCCGGTGAGACACTCCGAGTGGAGCCGGACCGGCACCTCCTCCTTTTCGAAGACGTCTCCGTGGATGAAGGCGGCGTGTTCCTTGCCGTCCGCCCGGCTGGTGAACGCCGCGACCTGATAGTCGCCGAACCGTGTGGGAAGCCGAGCGATCGCCGCGGCTCGCACGCAGATGTCTGCCGGGTCGGGACACTCGTGGTCCGCGTTTTCTTTCAGG
>JASHOK010000092.1 GCA_030041175.1 Thermoplasmata archaeon
TTCGAGGCGCCGTTCCTCTACCTGTTGCTCGGCGACCGGCGGGCGTTGTTGCTCGATACCGGTGCAACGTCGGATCCCCGGTCGTTTCCGCTTCGTACGACGGTCGACACACTCCTCGAGGCGTGGCTGCAGCGGCACCCCCAACCGGAGTACTCGCTCGTGGTCGCTCACTCGCATGGCCATGGGGACCACGTGGCGGGCGACGGCCAGTTCTCGGATCGCCCAGATACTGCGGTGGTGGGTCGCGAGGCGGCGGCGGTCCGCGAGTTCTTCCGACTGTCGAACGATGGGTGGGAGACCGCCGAGTTTGATCTGGGTGGGCGCGTTCTCGACGTTCTCAGCATTCCCGGACATCACGCGGCGTCGATCGCGCTCTACGACCGCTGGACCGGGCTCCTGCTGACCGGGGATACGGTCTACCCCGGCCGACTCTACGTGAACGACCTGACGGCGTTCCGGACCAGTCTCGCCCGGCTCGTGGCGTTCGCGAGCGCCCATCCGGTGTCGGCCGTGATGGGTGGCCACATCGAGATGTCCGCGACGCCGGGCGTGGACTATCCGCTCGGCGCCCGGTACCAGCCGCACGAAGCCCCCTTGCCGATGGCCCCGGAACGACTGGAGGCGGTACGACAGGGCGCCGAGGCGACTCAGCGGCCGGGCGTGTCCCGCTTTGCCGATTTTGCGATCTACACCTTGCCATGTACCGGACCGATGCTGCGGAGCTATCTTCGAGGTGTCGGCTCGAACCTCCGATATCGGCTGTCCCGGGGCTAACGACGCCCTCGCGGGACCGGTCGGGTGGAACCTACAGGTCGCCGGCACGGCGGCGGAGTCGGACGGCCACCGCGATTCGAACGCCGAGAATGGCTGCGATCCCTGCGAGTGCGAGCAGGACGATATCCACGGCCGACAGGTGGAACCGGGAGGAAACCAGAGCCACTCCGAGAACCCAGGCGAGCACCGTGAGGTCGAGTCCGGCCAGCAAGAGCAGGATCCGGCTCAGCTGGCGACGGGCCGTGCGCCGGGCGGCGGAGATCTCGGGCTCCGGTCGCGATCGGGAAGGCTCCATGTCCGGATCCGGCACGAACGACGAGTTCAGCGCCTGGACCGGGGAGTTCGGCCAGCCGCCCGTTCCTTGAGCCGCTCACCGTACCACGTCGGGTAGATCATGGACCCGAGCGCGTAGGTACGGTGTACGCGACGTACGCCTGGAATGACCGCGAATTTCTGAACGGCACGCTCGAGTACCGCCGGCGCGTCCGCCGGGACGAGGAGTGATAGCGTCGGAGGACGGGTGGCGGGATCGGTGCCATCGCCGTCCGGAGCGACGGGCATCCAGGGGTTCGCGGCCTTCGCGATCTGCCCCAGGACACCCTCCCGCTGCTCTTCGCGCTCGAGCAGGAGACGCACCAGCGCCAGCGGGAACTCCTCCACGCCCGGACCAGGGGTCCACCAGCAGGCCCGAGAGGCGCGGAGCTCCTGCAGCCGCCGGGCCGTCGTCTTGAGACTGACCCCTACGCTCGACGCTACCTGAGCCATCGAAGCGTCGGGCGTCTGCCAGACGGCGCGGAGAACCCTCCAATCCAGCGGCGAGAGTTCCCGCTCACAGGAGGGAATCCAGTAGTCTTCGGGCGCACGATTCAGCCCGGCGGGCGAGAGTCGCCGCAGCAGTGCAGCTCGCCGCGCGGTGGTCGCCTCGGAATCCGATACGAAGTGGACTCGGATCTTCCGATCTTCCTCGTCCATGACGTCCCGGGCGAACACGACCCCATCCACAAGGGCGATGTCGCGGAGCATCCGCTCGACGTCGCCGGCCTCTTTGACCGGGAGCTGGAGGACGGCGACCCGCACTCCAAACAGCGACGGGTTCGGTGTGACCGCGGTGCGGCCCACGAATCCGCGCTCGGTGAGATGTCGCAGCCGAGCGCGGACGCCGTTCTCGCTGACCCCGACCCGTTCGGCAATCTCTCGTACGGGAATCGTCGGGTCCACAATTCGGCGGCCAGCCCAGAACCGGGCCTCGCCATTCGGCGAAAGGTACCGGTAGATCGCAAAGTCGAGGGGGTCCATGTTCCCGCCCGCTCGGCGGACGGGGACAACCCATTTCTCGGTTTGCAGGGACTTCCGCTCACCCGAAGGAACGGCGGCGGACGGAGGCCGAGCAGTACGCCGGAGAAGTCCGCAGGCGCTTGGCCCGGTCCGG
Organism: Thermoplasmata archaeon; assembly: GCA_030041175.1. Taxonomy (GTDB): domain Archaea; phylum Thermoplasmatota; class Thermoplasmata; order Lutacidiplasmatales; family UBA184; genus JAKIWV01. Next base: position 2,204 of record JASHOK010000092.1, read on the forward strand.
CCTAGGCGCGCTGAGAAGGCAGCGCACCCAGGCTCGTCGCGGCGGTCATCGCAGCCCCCGACTGCGCCGGTATGGGAGAGCACGCGATCGGCGCCGCGGCCCCGGCGGCGCGGACTCCTCGTCGAAGCCGACCAAAGAACCCCGCCCCCTTCGGGGCCGCATCCTCGCGGCCGCACGCGGCGGCCGCCCACAGGCTGTCGACCGGCCCGAATTCGAGTCGGCCGAAGTCGGCCACCTCTCCTCGGTGGGCAATCGTCGCATAGTGCGCACTCAGCAGCAGGCTCTCGGGTCCGCAGCCCGTCATGTTCGTTTCCCCTGGGGGTTCTCCCCGAGCATTCCATGGGGGCTCGGGGAGTAATATCCGAGGGAGAGAGTCCGGCGGAAACCCGTCCTCGGCGGCTGAGGAACGACCATTTCCACCCGGAGCCGGGGGAAATCGGAACCGGGACGCTCGGACGGCCGTCCGGCGTTGAATCGTCCGCGCCTCGGCGAGGAGTTTAAACCTGAGGACCGATGCCGCGCGCATGGCCCCCACGGGCTTCGTGAAGGTCCCCGGCGACCGGCGCTTCGAGTACGTCTCTCGGGGACGCGGACCGGCCACCCTGCTGGTGCATCCCGGCGGCCCGGGGTTCACCTACCATTACCTTCGGGCCATCCTGAAGCTCGCCGATTCCCACCTCCGGGTGATCCTGTTCAATCCCCGAGGCGTCGGACGGTCCTGGAAGCCGGCCCGGCCCAGCGCGTACACGATCGAAAACCAGGCGGACGATGTCGAGGCGATCCGACGCGCCTTCGACATCAAGGAACTTCACCTGCTCGGGTATTCTGCCGGTGGCTTCACCGCACTCGAATATGCCCACCGGCATCCCGATCGGCTGACCTCGCTCCTGATGTGCGCAACCGGGGGGGGCGCCAGCGACCTCAAGGCGGCCCTCAAGTACGTCCTCGAACACACCAACCCCGCGCTCCGGCTGCGCCTCCGCGAGCTCACCGCGACGGGAGACTTCCGCAGCAAAGAGTACCGCGAGCTGGCTTCCCGGATCATGGCCCCGTTTTCCGAACGCTTCTCTTCGTCTCCGCCGCCGGACCTCCGAGCGACCAAGCTCAACGAGGAGGTCTACCGCACCATGCTGACCCGTACCGGGGACGAGTTCGCCGTCGACGGGACGATGGCCCGATGGGACGGCCACCGGTACTACTCCCAGATCTTCCTCCCGATGCTGGTCCTGGTCGGGCGGTACGACTTCTTCCTCGACGCCTCTATCGATATGGCGAACCGGATCCGGACGGCGCATCTCCGAATCCTTCCGCGCAGCAGCCACTACCCGGTGCTCGAGCAGCCGAGGGAATTCCTCGGGCAGCTGTCGGAATTTCTCGAGGACGTTACCGGCGACTGAGCCGGTCTCAGCGGCCCTGGTCGACCCCGAACCAGTTCCGGAAGCGTTTCGTATTCTCGATCGTGCCGAGCACGAGAATGGCATCGCCGGGCTGTAGCCGGTAGTCGACCGGCGGATTGACCGTCGTCTCGTACTCTCCGCTCGGCCCCCGGTGCGCGAGGCCCACCAGCAGGCATCCGGTCGACCGGCGGACCAGCGTCTCGGCCTCGCCCACCGTCTGGCGCGAGACGGGGGTGGAGGCGCCCAGCAAGTACTCCTGCATATCGGCCTTGAGGTCCGCGGCCGTGATCTCCTCCATTGCAATCGCCACGTCGGGCTCGAAGGCCGCTTCCGCGCAGAGGCGGCCCCCCATGTCCGACGGGCTCGCCACATAGGTCACGCCGGCGCTCCGGAGCGTGTCCCGGAGCCCGGGGCGGGCGACCGACACGACGATCCGGGCCTGGGGGGCCAGACTCCGCACGTTCAGCGCGGCGATCATGTTCGCCGCGTCGTCCGCCGTACAGATGACGATCGAATGCGCCTGCCCAATGTTGACGCGTTCCAGGATGTCCTTGTCGCCGGGCGAGCCGTATGTCGCAAAGACCCGGCTCTCGGGGCCGAGCGTCCGGACGTTCGCCACCTCGTCGGCCGTTTCCGTGACGACCGCCACGGTCTGGCCCTGTACCAGAAGTTCCCGTACCGCCGCTCGTCCGACGTCCGAGTATCCCAACACCACGATGTGGTCCTTCATGTCTGTCCCCAACGTCCCCAACGCCCGGCGAGACGATTCCTCGCTCACCGTCGTCGTGATCACGCTGATGAGGTAGCCCAGGAGGAAGATCTGCACAAAGAGGGTTCCGATGGTCAGGAGCTTCGCCGGCACGGTCTCGGGCACGATGTCGCCGTACCCGAGCGTCGAAATCGTGACGATCGACCAGTAGAACGCATTGAAGGGCGTCACGCCCGGCCGGCCGTCGAGAAAGTAGAACAGGACTGCCGCGAGGACCCAGACACCGAAGAAGAGGAGGAGAAATTTCCAGATCCGGGCGAGCACATCCCGAAAGTACCGCGTGCGGCGCCCCGGCACGACCCCGCGGAGTCGGTAACGGCCCTAAGCCTTTGGGGCAGGTCGGCCGCCGGCGCTCGGCCGAGGGAGCTGCTCGAGCACGGCCAGGACGACCTCCGCCGGCGACCCGGTCGCCGGCACGGGAATCCCGTAGTCGAACTCGGTCGACTTGGCATAGACGTCGCGCGTCGCTTCCGCGCCGTAGGACCTCGGCCGGCCCTGGTCCCGCTCAATGCAAACGTCCAGGGGTGCGCAGAGGGTGACGACGACATGGCGGAACGGCAGCTGCCGGATCAGGTCCTCGATCTGGCGCTTCCAGTAGAAGTTCCCGTCGAGGACGACGGAGACGCCGCGCTCGAGGCTCGAACGGACTCGCGGGGCCGCCCGCCGATTCACGCGGAGGAAGCTGCGTTCCGAGATGTAGCCCCGCTCCCACTCTTCGAGGCCCGGTGCCTCCAGCAGTGCGTCGATCGACAGGTACTCCGCCCCGACCGCCGCCGCGACCCGCCGAGCGACCGTGGTTTTCCCGACGCCCAGCGGCCCTCGCACGACCAGGTAGAACGCCACGACTCGCTCCGCGGCAAACGGTATATAGCGAGCCTTAACTGGCCGCACCCCTTGGCTTTTGCGACGATGGCACCGTCCGGCTCCCACACGGTTGGCCACGGACGGGGAGCGGGAACGCAGATCCCGTCGGAAGAGTTCACCCGCTTCGAGCGGGCCCGGATCCTGGGGGCCCGCGCGCTGCAGATCTCCCTCGGGGCGCCCCTGCTGGTCGAGACCCCCCCGGGCCTCATCGATCCGGTCGAGATCTCGGAGCTTGAGTACCAGGCCGGCGTGATTCCCATCACGGTGCGGCGGTCGCCGGCCGACGAATAGAGTCCGGGTACCGGACCGGCTACAGGCCGGCGTGCTCGAGAACGCGCGAGCAGTCGCAGGTCCGTGGAGCGTCGAGGCGGGGTAGGAGCCGCTCCAGCACGCCCTGCATGCGCGCGACGTTCTCCTGCATGACGCGGACGATCTCGTTCGCTTCCACCGGCCGCTCGGCCCAGACGTCGTAGTCGGTGACCATCGCGAGGAGGCCGTAGCACATCGCCCGTTCCCGGGCCAGCGTTATTTCCGGCACGAGCGTCATGCCGATGATGTCCGAGAACCCGCGAAAGAAGGTCGATTCGGCTCGCGTCGAAAAGCGGGGGCCCTCGATGCAGACGTAGGTCTTCTTCTCGTGAAACGGCGCTCCGGCCTCGTTGCCCACCGAGGCGGTGGTCCGGAGCAGCTGCGGGCAGAACGGGTCGGCCATGGAGATGTGGTAGGTCTTTCCGCCATCGTAGAAGGTCGTCGGCCGCTGCTTCGTGAAGTCGACGAACTGCGTGGGGAGCACGAAGTCCCCGGGATGGAGCTCCTCCTGCAGCGAGCCCACGGAGCTGATCGATAGGATGGTGTCGACCCCGAGCTGGACGAGCGCGTCGATGTTGGCCCGATAGTTCACCCGGTGCGCGGGATAGATGTGGCCGGGGCCGTGGCGGGAGAGGAAGAAGACTCGGAGCGTTCCGACCCGACCCTCCTGGATCGGCGCCGACGGCGCTCCCCAGGGCGTCGAGAGCTTGTGGGTCGCCGTCGGCGTGAAGAGCCCCGGGTCGGGGACGCCAGAGCCGCCGATGATCGCGATCGTCCGGTGGGCCGCGGTCACGCGTCCTCCGGGGGATGCGCGGGGAGACGGGCCCGTCGCAGCAGCCGGGCCAGCGTGAGGTCTCCGCGCGTCCGTTCCAGGAGTCCCTTGGCGGTGTCCTGCTTGGGTTTCAGGGACACGATGGCACGGGGCGCCTCGAAGCGGGCGAGGGCGTGGGTGAGTTCCTCCATGAGCGCGAGCAGGCGTTCCGCCTCCGGCAGGTCGTCGGACGAGAGCTCCTGAAGCACCCGGCGGCGGAGCTCCCCGATCAGGTCCCCGAGGCCGAGAAGGTACGCCTCGGGCTCGACCCCGAGGTCGGTCGGCCCCGGGAGCGGAGCGTCCTGGTAGGTTGCGTCGAGGAGGATCGCCTCTACGCCTTCCTGCAGGGCGGCAGTCGCGCCTCCGGCGTCCAATCCGCCATCCTGGCGGAGCGCTGCAGAGAGCTCCCGCGTCCCCGACCGCACGTCGTCGAGCGCCGCCTCGAGGCGACGACCCTGGTGCAGCTGATGCATCACGAACTGTGCTCGCCGCCGCAGCTGACGGGCCTGGTCCTGGATCTCGTCCCGGCGGCCCTCCCGCTTCCGGAGATGCGTCTCGATCGCGACGAGGGTCTCTTCGGAGAGCGCCGGCGGCCGGCTCCCCTTGCGTCGGTCACTGGAAGAGCGTGAACCGGGCGTCATCGTTCCCTCCGTTCAGCAACCCCAGACGGACGCCCGCGTCCAGCCAGCCGTGGGCGTAGCTCACGGCGGCGAGGGCCCGCTCGAGGTCTCCCTGCTCCTGAAAGTGTCGCGCATCGGCCAGGTACGCCCGGGCCATCTGCAGGAAATCCTGCGCCGCCGTGTCGAGGAAGGACCGGGCCGGCGGCCCCGGGGTCACCCGGTCCAGGGCCTCGCTCGTCAGTCGCAGGTACTTGTCGAGAAGCGCCGTCGCCGTCACCGGTCCGACGGGGAAACGCGAACGGATTTCGGCACCTTCTCCCAGTCCTTGAGGAACCGGGCCAGACCGATGTCGGTGAGCGGATGCGTCACGAGCTTCTCCATGACGCCGTACGGGAGGGTGGCGATGTCGGCGCCGGCCTTGGCGGCGTCCAGCACGTGGACCGGGTGACGGATGCTCGCGGCCAGGACCTGCGTCGCGAAGTGGTAGTTTCGGTAGATCTGGACGATGTCCCGGATGAGGGCCATTCCATCCTCTCCGTGGTCATCCAGCCGGCCGATGAACGGGCTCACGTAGGTGGCCCCCACCTTCGCGGCGAGCAGGGCCTGATTGGCCGAGAAGACGAGCGTCATGTTGACGCGGATCCCTTCGGCGGCCAGTACCTTGGTAGCGGCCAGCCCGGCGGACGTCATCGGACACTTGACGTAGATCGACGGGTGGAGGGCGGCGAGATACCGGCCCTCCTTGAGCATCCCTTCCTTCTCCGTGGCCACCACCTCGGCGGAGACGGACGGGACGCCCAGGGCGCAGATCTCCTTGAGCACGTCCTCGAAGACGCGACCCTCTTTGGCCACCAGCGACGGGTTCGTCGTCACGCCGTCCAGGATCCCGATCTCCCACATCGTCCGGATCTCGGCCAGATTCGCGGTGTCGAGAAAGAGCTTCATCGGACTCTCGGGCGGCCGGGTCCCACGGAGCAGGAACTACGAAACCTTTCCGCGCTGCCGCAGGAGGGCCCAGGCCTCGTCCAGGGCATGCTTTTCGGACAGACCGTAGTTGTCGAGCAGCTTCCAGGGGTCGCCGCTCTCGCCGAAGAGGTCCGGCACTCCCACCTGACGCATCGGCACCGGCTGACCGGTCGCCACGGCCGACGCGACGAGCGTGCCGAGACCGGTCAGCACGTTGTGCTCCTCCATCGTGAGGATCGCCCCGGTCTCGCGGGCGGCCTTCAGGAGGGCTTTCTCGTCCGCCGGCTTGATGCTGGCAAAGTCGAGGACCCGGGCTTCGATGCCGGACTGATGCAGGGTCTCCGCCACGCCCAGCGCCCGGGCGACCATCGCTCCGATGGCCACGATCGTGAGGTCGGAGCCCTCCCGGAGCTGAGTCGCCTGGCCGAGCGCGAATTGGCCGTCGGTGACTACGGGGAGGTTCTCCCGGGTGAGCCGGACGTACGCCGGTCCGTCGAAGGACGCGATGGCCAGGATGGCCGCCCGGGTGGTTGGGGCATCGGCCGGCACGATCACGGTCATCCCGGGGAGGCTGCGCATCAGAGCGATGTCCTCCAGCATCTGGTGCGTCCCGCCGTCGCCGCCGACCAGGAGGCCCCCATGCGTCGCGACGATCTTGACGTTCGCCCGGTTGTAGCAGACCGACTGCCGGACGGCGTTGTACGCCTGACCGGCCGCGAACACGGCGAAGGTCGATGCGAAGACGGTCCGACCCCCGAGCGCCAGCCCCGAGGCGATGGTCATCATCGTCGGTTCCATTACGCCGACGTTGAAGAAGCGGTCCGGGTACTTCTTTCCGAACAGTGCCGTCCGCGTCGACCCGGAGAGGTCCGCGTCGAGGACCACGAGGGACGGGTCCCGGTCTCCCAGCTCGACCAGGGTCTGTCCGTACGCGTCCCGAAGACTCTCGGACTTCCGCTCGGCCATGGGGCGCCTCAGAGAGTTCCGCCCAGTTCCGCGAGGGCGCGCTCGGCCTCTTCCCGGTTCGGGGGCTTCCCATGCCACGCGTGCTTGTTCTCCATGAAGGAGACCCCCTTCCCCTTCACCGTGCGGGCGACGATCGCCGTCGGATGTCCCTTCGTCTCCCGAGCACGGTGGAGGGCATCGAGAATGGCCGGGAAACTGTGACCGTCGATCTCGAGGGTCTCGTACCGGAACGCGCGGAACTTGTCGGCGATGGGCTCGATGCCCATGAGGTCCTCCGTCTTTCCGTCGGTCTCCAAACCGTTCCGGTCGAGAATGACCACGAGATTGTCGAGGGCGTAGTGGCCACCGGCCATCAGCGCCTCCCAGGTCAGGCCGGCCTGGCACTCGCCGTCGCCAATAATGGCGTAGACCCGGCTTGGACGGCGGGCCAGCCGGGCGTCCAGCGCCATTCCGACCGCCATGCCGATGCCCTGTCCGAGACAGCCGGTCGACGCTTCGACGGCCGGGAGCTTCCGGTGGTCGACGTGGCCCTGCAGGGGGCTCCCGAGCTCGCGGAGCGTGGGGAGAATCTTCGGGTCAAAGAAACCCCGATGCGCGAGCGCCGAGTAGAGCGCCGGCGCCGCATGTCCCTTGGACAGCACCAGCCGGTCCCGCTCCGGCCAATCGGCGTGCTCCGGGTCGATTCGAAGCTCGTGGAAGACGAGCGCCGTCACCAGGTCGGTGACGGAAAGACTGCCGCCGGGATGTCCGCTGCCGGCGTGATACGTCATCCGGATGATGTCCTGCCGGACCTGGCGGGCGGTGGCCGTGAGGTCGTCCAGGGTCGCCGAAGCGGCGGACGTCACGCTCACGGGACGCGTTCCATCGGGCTGCGCATATTAAGGTGGCGCGATACGCGGCCGACGCTGCACGATTTTCTTGCCGGCCGGAGCTGCCGGCGCGGCTTCGCGGAGGAGGGACCGCAGCGTGAGGAGGTCCTGCCGATACGCCTCGTATCCCTCGTCCCCCATCGGCGTCTCGAGGTAGCCCGGCGTTTCCTTCCATCTCGCGTCGTTCAGGATGCGGCGAAAGCCCTCCACGCCGAGCGCGCCTTTTCCGATGTTCTCGTGTCGGTCGAGCTTGCATCCGAGCGGCCCCTTCGAGTCATTGAGATGGAAAGCCCGAACGTCCTGGAGTCCCACGGTCCGGTCCAGCCGGGTCATGGTCTCGGCGTACTGGTCGTCGGTGCGGAAATCCACGCCGGAGGCGAACAAGTGGCAGGTGTCGATCGCCACGCCTACCCGGGAGCGGTCCGAGACATGGTCGAGCACGTAGGCCAGCTCCTCGAACGTTGCGCCGAGCGTGGAGCCTTGTCCGGCGGCGTTCTCCAGCAGGGCGCGACAGGCGATGCCCGGTGTCTCGCCCACGGCCCAGTCGATGCTCTCGACGATCCTGTGCAGGCCGGCATCCACCCCCTCGCCGATGTGGGCGCCCGGATGGAAGATCAGGTACGGGACCCCGAGTTGCTCGGCGCGACGGAGCTCGTCGACGAAGGTCTTTCGGGATCGCGTGAGGAGCGCCTTCTTGGGCGAGGCCAGATTCGGCAGGTAGCTCTGGTGCACGGCGCACGAATGGAGACCCTCTCGGGCGACCGCGTCCCGAAACGCCTGCGCGTTGGCGGGCTCGATCGGTGCGGAGCCCCACATCTGGGGACTCTTGGAGAAGATCTGGATCGTTTCGCAGCCGATCGAGCGACCCGTAACGACCGCTTCCGGCAGCCCTTCCGCGATGCCGATATGGGCTCCGAGCCACATGGACGGGGCCGACCCGCGGCCATGGTTTAAGCGCTTACGGCCCGCCCGGCGGCCGGGCGAAGGGAGAGGCCGACAACTTTCCGCGTTTCCCGTAGACTCGCGTACTTCAGTACCGCGCGGATCGCCAGTGGGCTTAACTTCCGGGTTCGGAATGAGACCGGGTGTTGCCCCACCGCTTTGGCCGTCGGCCGAGCGCAGGAGCAGTCGGTCGCTATTTAACGTCCGCCGGTCGGACGCTTAGCCGGGCAGCGGTCCGAAGAACTCGAGCCAGTTTCCGTCCGGGTCGCGGGTGTAGACCAGGTTCTCCCGCTTCTCCCGGATCCGGGCTACGATCGGCAGTCCCCGGCGGCGGAGGGTACGTTCCCACGCCTCCACGTTGGAGACCCGGAAGCCGAAATGATCGAATTCGGTGCCCTTCCGGATCGGCTCGTAGTACCGGTTGTGGGGCGGGTAGTAATTGAGCTCGATGATGAGAGGGGATCCGGGAAACCGAAGATGGACCCAGGTGCCGCCGTGGCCCATCCTTCCGCGTCGCCGGACGCGGAAGCCCATACCCTGGTAGAACCGAAGGGCCACGGCGAGGTTGCGGACCCGGATCCCGGCGTAGACCAACTCAACCTTGACCCGCGCCATCGCTCCGGACCCGGGCCGTCTACTTCTTCCGGTCCTTCAGGACCCGGTCCGTGGTCTTCTCGACCCAGTCGAACCCCTCGCGTCCGAGATGTTCGGCCAGGCGGAGGCTGAGGCGCGCCGCCGCGAGCGCATCCCGGGC
>JASHOK010000008.1 GCA_030041175.1 Thermoplasmata archaeon
TTTTCGCGCGGGGGAACAAGACCGAGCGACACCGGATCGGGGGCCTGGTCCAGGTCGGCGAAACGGTCGCGGACCTCTTCGCGGGGATCGGGTACTTCACCCTGCCGGCCGCGGTCACCGGCCAGGCCGGACAGGTGTGGGCGGTCGCGAAGAATTCCGAGTCGTTCCACTACCTCGAAGAGAACGTCCGGTGCAACCGCGTGGCGGACCGGGTGACCTGCCTCCGAGGCGACAACCGGGACGTCGAACTCCCGACCGGCGGGTTCGACCGGGTCCTGCTGGGATACCTCCCGAGCTCGGTAGGCTGGATCGACCGAGCCGTGCCGTTGCTCCGGCCCGTCGGCGGGACTCTGCACGTGCATCTGGTCGTCGGCCATCGCGAGGGGCTGATGGAGGCCGAGGGCAAGGTGCGTGCGGTGGCGGAACAGGCCGGGGCTAGGGTCTTGGCCACCGAGGCACGTGCGGTGAAGGCGTACGGACCGGGACGGGTGCACGCCGTCGTCGACCTGAGGCTCCGGCGAGCGCCCTGAACGGCGCCTCAGGGCGTCGCGTGCGCAGTGGCTACCCGGGCGGAGCTCGCCGCTTTCCGGAGCTTCGCGAGCGCGACGGGGAAGGCTTGCGCGAAGCGCTCAATGTCGGCCGGCGGATTCGAGAACGAGACGCGCACGAACCGGCCCCCGTAGGTCGCGGACAGGTAGTTGCCGGCCCGAACAAAGACACCGTGCGTCAGCAACAGTTCCTTCTGGAGATCCGGGGGCGAGACCCCGGTCGCGGAGATGTCGATGACGAACATGTTCGCCTGGGAGGGAAACACGGGCAAATGGACCTCGGGGATGGCCTCAACGACCTCCCGGATGCGGTCCTGGTTCGCCCGCGTCTGAGCCCGAACGGCCGGGAACCATTGCGGCTTGGTGGATAGACCCGCGGCGGCCGCGACCTGGGCGAGGACGTTGACCCCGAGGTCGTTGGTGTTGTACTTGAGCGCCTGCTGGATGAGGTCGTCCGGTCCGACCATGCCGCCGAGCCGGAGGCCGGCAAGGCCGCAGTTCTTGGAGACCGACCAGGCCGTGAGGGTCCGCTCCGGATAGAAGCCGCAGGCCAGCGTGTGCCGGTCGGCGAAGTCACGGTAGGTGACGTCGTGGAGCAAAAGCAGACGCCGGTCCTTCGCGACGTCGGCGATGGCCCGGACCTCGTCGGGGGCGTACCCCGAGCCCAAGGGGTTGAGAGGGTCGATGAGGAGGATCATGCGGGTCTGCGGTGTGACGGCTTCGTTCAGCCGGTCCGCCGTCAGCTTGTAGGGCGGCGCGTAGATGTCCAGTTCCCGGACCGTGCCGCCGGCGAGCTGGATGAACTTGTGGATGATCAGGTAGCTCGGGTCCGAGGCGAGAACGACGTCCCCGGGGCGGATCAGGGCGCGCAAGGACATGTACAGGGCCTCGGTCGCCCCGGCCGAGATGATCGTCGCCGTCGTGGGGGACAGCCCGAGATCGGCGAGCACGGTCTCTTTCAGGCCCGGCTGGCCGGGCGCGTACGGGTAGCCTTCGTAGAGCCGGTCTCGGATCGCCGAGATCAGGGCCGGCTGGACGACCTCCGGCGGAACCAGGTGATTGGTGTTCTGGCTGAGCCAGGCGACCTGGGTCCGGCGCTCGTGCGCGTACCGGAACGCGTCGAACGGTGCCTCCGTCATAGCGCGACCGTTCTCCCCGATACCCTGTCCGCCATAATCCCTGCGGGAGAGCGGCTCAATCGGCCCCCGCGAGGTAGCTCGTGACGATGCCCATCGACTGCGAGTGGGCGACCACACGAGAGAATCCGGCACTGCGCAGGAGTTCGAGCATCTCGGCCCGCGACGGAAGCGAGCGGAGGGAATTCGGCAGGTAGCGGTACGGGCCCGCGCTGTGAACTGCGGCTCCCAGCCACGGCACGATGTGATCGAAGTACGAGTGGAACAACCGGCCGATGAGTGGGGAGACCGGTTCGGTGATCTCCAGCGTGAGGACGCTCCCCTGGGGCCGCACGACGCGACGGAACTCGCGGAAGACCCCGGGGAGGTCGACCAGGTTCCTCGCGACGAAGGCCGACATGATCACGTCGACCGACGCGGACGCGATCGGAAGGCGTCGAGCATTGGCCCGGAGATACCCCACCCGCGGCGCTGTCGCCTCGGGTCGGGTCCGGTGGTCGGCGATGCGCAGCATCGCCTCGGTGAAGTCGGCGCCCACCACTCGGGCGGAGGGGAAGTACCGGGCCGACAGCCGGGTCAGGTCTCCGGTCCCACAGCCCACGTCCAACACGCGGGTGACCGGCGGGTCGTTCCGGCGGAACCGCGAGAGGTCCCAGAGGGCACGGGGCCGCCAGAGATAGTCGTTCCCGAGCGACGCCGCGTGATCGAACCAATCGTATCTCCGGACGATGTGGGTGAACATCGCCTGGACGTCTCGCTCGAAGGTCGCCGACGAGCGGTCCGGGAAGGGAGAGCCATCCGATGCCCGGTGGTCTGCCGGGGCCTCTCCCGGCGGTTCCTCGTCCGCACTCGACACGCGTGGGCCAGCGGCGAGGGGTTTAACTGGCCAGCGCTCGCTCGACCTGTTCCCGCAGCGGGGCGAGGTCGGAGCGCAGGGCCACCAGCCCGTCATTGATCGCGGACTGCAGGTGGCCCCGGGCCTCCTCCCGATCCCCGCGCTCCACCGCCAGCGCGGCGAGACGCAGCTTCATCTCCACGGCGTCCGGCTTGAGCTTGAGCTCCTCGGCCTTCTTCAGCGCCGCTTCGTACCGCTCGTGCGCCTCGTCGAACCGTCGACCGGTCTGCGCGAGGATGCCTTCGATCATCGTGATCTGTTCGTCGGCGAGCTGGTCACCCAGCGGTTCCAGCAGGTGACGGGCCCGGGCAATCGCCGCCCGGCCCCGGTCGACCTGACCGACCTCGGCCCGAAGCTGCGCCTCGTTGAGCGCGCAGTATCCCATCCAGACCCGGGAGCCGGATCGCTCCGCCGCCTCGCCGGCCAGCGAGATATCCCGGATCGCCTCCTCCATCCGCTGAACGCTCTCGAAGACGAGGGACCGATTCATGTAGACCCGAGCCAGGGCCGCATAGTCCTTGGATTGCGCGAACACGGAGCCCGCTTCGTCGTAGAGGTGCAGCGCCTCCTCGGTACGTCCCGGGCCCATTCGGACCAGGGTGTTCGCGAGGTCGATGAGCGAGTGGCCGCGTTCGGCAGCATCCCCTTCCTTCTCGGCGAGCTGGACCTCCTCCCGGTTATGCCGTTCGGCGTCCTCGAAGTCCCCGAGCCGCATGCTCGCCGCGCCGAGTACGCGGTGGGAGACGAGAATCCCTCGTTGGTTGCCCCGGCGTTCGAAGATCCCGAACGCTTCCTGGGCGAGCCCCCGGGCCTCCGCGTTGAGGCCCTTGTTCTGGAGGTCCCGGGCGAGCCAGAGCAGCGCGAGGCCCAGATCCGGCTCTCGTGAGGGATCGGTCCGCGCGCGGCCGACGGCGTCCCGGAGGACTTCTTCGGAACGGCGGAGGTCGCCGAACTCGTCCAGGATCCGGCCGAGCTCGATCATCAGCCGCAGCTCCGTGGCCGGGTCCCGGTGCGGAAGCCGCCGAGCACACTCCAGTGCCCGCTGCAGATGGACGATCGCCGCATCGTACGCGTAGGCCGCCGTCGCGAGCTGGGCTGCCCGCCGGTTGTAGTCGAGAGCCTTGGTCTCTTCGTGGGCCAGGTAGAACTGCCGAGCCAGCTCGAAGACGACGGCACCCGGGTCATGGGCGCTCTGCTCGATCGCCAGGGCCGCTTTTCGGTGCAGGATGCGTCGCCGCGTCTCCGTGAGGCCGGCGTAGGCCTCCGCGCGAACAGCCTCCCGGACGAATTCGTACACCTCTCCCCCGATCTCCCGCAGGAGCCCTCCCCGAACCAGGCGGTCGAGCGCCTCGGCGAGCTGCTCCTCGTCGATCCCGGCGGCGGCCAGGAGGGTCGGGAAGTCGAACTCCTTCCCGAGCACCGCCCCATAGACGAGCACCCGTCGGTCGGTCTCGCTGAGCGAACGAACCCGGTCCCGGAGGACATCCTCCAGGTCGCGGATGCCGGCCTCGGGTCGAGGAGCCGGGGTGGCGGGACCGATACCCATCGAGCCACGGACCAATTGCTCGACGAATAGCGGGTTGCCCTCGGTCTGGGTGAACCAGCGGACGATCGCTTCGCGACTCGCCTCGTGGCCACCCATGAGCCACCGCACATAGTCGGGAAGCTCGTTCTCGGCTAGGGGGCGAACCGGAATCCGGGCCACGCCCGGGCTTTCCGAAAAGCCGGTCAGAAAGGCGGCGGTCCGCGTCGGGGCCTCGCTTTCGGGGATCGTCGTTGCCACGACCAGGATGCGGCGGTCCGAGAGACCTCGAACAAATTCCCGGAGGAACTGAAAGCTCGAATCGTCCGCGAACTGGAGGTCGTCCACGGAGATGAGCAGCGGAGTACGCCCGGCCAACTCGGTGAGAAACGTGGTGACGCGGTCGTGGAGTTCGAGCCGGCTCTCCTCGATGCGCTCGGCCGGACCGGCCATGAGGTCCAGCAGCCGGTCTTCCGAGTCCGCTCCGAGCCGGGCGTCGTAGAACGGGGTAGGCCCCGCGGGGCGGAGGACCAAGTCCTCCTTGATGGGCGCGAGGAGCAGCGGAAGGCCGGCGGTAGACTCTTCCGGAGGCTGCAGGGAGGGTGGAGCATTTCGCAGAGACCGAATCAGCTCCTGCACGACGCCGAACGGCTGCGGGGGATCCGCGGGCCGCGCCACGCCCTCCAGAACCTGAAAGCCACGTTCGCGGGCGTCTCCGACGAGGGCCCGGAGCAGGGTCGTCTTCCCGACACCGCCTTCGCCGACCAGGAGCACACAGCTACCCGAGCCACCCTTGGCCTGCTCCAGATGGTGGAGGACGGCCTCTCGGATCTCCGCGCGGCCGAACAACGGTTTGGCCGGCCCGGAGGCCGACGCACGAGTCGCCATCGCGGACCCTGACCTGTACTATCGGACTTCTCCACTATAAGCGGGAGGTCGGCCGGCGGATATCGGCGGAACACCGGCACCGCGGCCGGTTCGGACACTCCCGCGAGGCCCGATGGTGAGGATTTACCGGGAAGCATGTTTCGGGTCCGATGCAACCCGAGAGATCGAGAACTCCACGGATTCTCGGGGCGAGGGTTCGCGGTCGCCCGGAATGTCACTCCCTGTGACCCGAGCCGCTCTCCCGCACTACCGTCATCACTTCGCCTGGAGCCAGCTCGCCAGAGGGCGGATGCTCTCGTACAGGGAGGCCCCGGATTCGGTCAGGGCATAGGCGCGGACGGGTCCTCGAGGTCCTTCGGTCGCAACCCGGCCGATCAGGCGGGCCCGTTCGAGCGAGCGGAGCGTGGTCGTCAGCGTGGCGGGACTGACACCCGCGAGACACTTCTGGATCGGACCGAACCGAAGCGTGCCGTATTTCCCCAGCAGCGACACGACACAGACGGCCCATTTCTTGCCCACGACGTCGATCAGCCCGATGGGCGGACAGGGGCAGATTAGATCACAGAACTGCGACACTCTGTCCGTACGTAGCGGCGGCTTATGAGCACTTCACATATTGAAGTGAAGAGGAGACCCATGTCCAACTCTGCCCATCCGGAGCCGTGCTGTGACCCGCCGAGTTGTTGTTGCTGCTGCTGCTGTTGCTCAGGCTGCGGTGGCAGCGCCAGCCCCCCCTGATGGCCGAAAAACGGGTGTTGTTCATCTGCGTCGAGAATGCCTGCCGCTCCCTGATGGCGGAGGCAATCTTCAACGCCGACCCCCCTACGGGGTGGCGCGCCACTTCGGCGGGGACGCGGCCCGCAAGCGCTGCCAATCCAAGGACCCGGTCGATGCTGGAGGAGCGTGGCTTCTCTCTCCCCCGGCACCCGCCCCAGCTGCTGTCAAGACTGATGATGGACGAGGCTCGGGTGCGGGTGACGATGGGGTGTCTCGATGACGCCAGCTGTCCGGCTCACCTCAAGACTCTGGAGCTCCGAGATTGGGGTCTCCCGGATCCAACCGGCCTGGACGACGCGGGATTCCGGGCCGTTCGGGACCAGATCCGAGCACGCGTCGAGGGTTTGCGGCGAGAACTCGTTCTTTCCGACCGGCGCGAAACCGAGCGACTCTCACGCGGTCACCCGTGAGAGTGTCGGTTCTTCGTCGCGTCGGGGCCGAGGCTGCCGGCACGTCGTTGCTCGTGGGAATCGGGACCGGTGCCATCGTCGCCTCGGCTCGCTGGGGGGCGGTTCCACTCTGGGGGTTGGCCATCGCATGGTTCCTGGCGGTGTTGACGCCCATTGTGCTGTTCATTCGGACCTCCGGGGCCCACCTGAATCCGGCCGTAACCCTCGCCCTCGCAGCGAGCGGCCGAATCGACTGGGAAGAAGCGCCCTGGTATGTCCTCGGTCAGTTCGCCGGGGC
>JASHOK010000009.1 GCA_030041175.1 Thermoplasmata archaeon
ACTGCCGGCACTACCTGACGTCCCGGTGCCCCCACATCGACGAGTTCCTGGACGACGTCGAAGACCTCGAACCCGACTAGGCCGGCGCGCCGCATGACCGGACTTATCGTCGGTCGGTTTCAGCCGTTCCACCGCGGACACCTCGCCGTGGTGACCGCCCTGCGGTCCGCCCATCCCTCCCAGGCCCTCGTGCTCGCCGTCGGCAGTGCCCAGGAGTCGTTCACCGCGGAGAATCCCTTCACCGCCGGCGAGCGCCTCGAGATGATCCAGCTGGCCCTTGAGGAGGCCCATGTCGAAGGCTGCCAGGCGATCCCGGTGCCCGACATCCACCAGCACGCTCAGTGGGCGGCCTACCTGCGAGGACTCCTACCCTCGTTCGACGTCGTCTACACCAACAACCCGCTGACGCGGGTGCTCTTCGAACGGGATGGGCTCCGCGTGGAGTCACCGGCGCTCGTTGATCGGCACCGGTGGCAGGGCACCGTGGTCCGCCAGCTGATGCGCGACGGCGGCTCGTGGAAGGACCTCGTGCCCCCGGGCGTGGCAGGCTACCTGGAACGGATCGGTGGCCCGGAACGCCTGCGCCGGATCAGCGCGCCCCGGGACTGAGTACCGGCGGGCTCGCGTCCGCCCCGGTACGATTATAGGAGAGACCCGTTCGTCACCGCGCGGCGCCACCGTAGCTCAGTTGGCAGAGCAGCTGATTCGTAATCAGCAGGTCGAGGGTTCAAGTCCCTCCGGTGGCTGCCCCGCCGCGGATCGGTCGGCGGAGCACCGCCGCATCCCCCGTCCAACTTCGCCCCTGGGGAACGAGCCCCGAGGCTTTATGCTCTAACGGAACGCCCAGCTCATGTCCGGCTCGCTGCCTTGGACGCCTGCGCCGCCACCGGCGACCTACGACCCGAATGCGTTGCTCCGTCGGATCGATCAGACCACCACACAGACCTTCCACTGGGTCCGAATCGGTGTGGTCGTACTGATCATTCTGGCTATCGTGATCATCATCATCGGCTAGCCGGGGCCCGACCCAGTGTCCCGGCCGAACCGAGGGCCGAGACTCGACCCGCGGCTCTGCTCGTGGGCCCGCCCGCACCGGAGGGTCGCCTTGGTGCGTTCGCGGAGCTCCCCCTCTGCCGGCTCCGGCAGTCCGAAAGGCCCGCTACCAGAGCGCCTTCACCAAGGAGGCACCCTCCGGGCATCGGAGGATGGATGGGCGAAGTCAACACCCGTTGTAACCCATAAATAAGACCCACCGAAATTTGCCGTCGGTCGTTCCCGTGGGAGCTGTCCAGCGCGCGGTCCTGAACGTCTTCCGGAAGCCAGCGCGCACGGCGACGGTGGTGGTGATCATCGGCATCAGCATCGCCATTTTCCTGACCATGTCGGTCGTCAGCGGTTCGATTTCCGGGCGGACGAACTTCCTGTCGGCGAACGCCGGAACCCTGATCACGATCACTCCAGCAGGCGAATCCGGGGGCGGCGGCTTCTTCTTCGGCGGCGGGGGCGGGACGCAGAACTCCATGAGCACGGGAGTGGTCTCGGAGATTCAGGGCACTCCGAGCGTCTCGGCTATCCAGCCGGTGGTCCAATACACCAACGGAAACTTCACCCCGAGCTCCAGCGGCCCGCCTACGTCGTTCCCGACTATCGTCTATGGCGAGGACCCGGGCTCTCCGCTCGTGGTGGGGACCGACACCAACCCGACGCTGGAGTCCGGCCGTGCGCTGAACTCGGGCGACAGCTCCGCTCTCGTGGCGGAGGTAGGGAGCACCTACGCGAGCGACAATTCGGTCTCGGTCGGCTCGGCGATCGAGTTCAACGGGACCACGGTCACGGTGGTCGGGATCTTTTCCACCGGCGAGTCGTTCACGGACTCGAGCGTGGTCGTGCCCTTCGCCGCCGGTCAGAAGATCGCTGGAACGAGCGACATGCGCGAGATCTACGTGACGGCCAGCGATGTCGGCGCGGTCGACAGCGTAGTGTCCAGCCTACAGAACGAAGTGGGGGATGGGTACGACGTAGTGCCGCTCTCCTCAATCGCGAGCGAGATTCAGAGTTCCCTCGACAGCATCTACGACAGCAGCCAGACGGGGCTCTACCTGGCCCTCATCACCGGCGCGACGGTGATGGTCTTCGTCATGGTGCTCGCCACCCGGGAGCGCACGAAGGAAATCGGCGTGATGAAGGCGATCGGCTTCCGGAACCGGACCGTTGTCACCCAATTCGTCACGGAGTCCATGGTCTTCGCGGCGATCGGCTTCGGAGTGGGTCTGGTCCTCGCGGAAGTGCTCGGGTCCACAATCGGACAACTGGTCCTGGGTCAGAGGGGCGGGCCGGGACCGGGCGGCCATTTCGGTGCCTTCGGTCCCTCCTTTGCGCTCTCGCTCTCCCCCGAGCTGGTCCTTTCCACGCTGGCCCTCGCGGTGGGCCTGGGGGCACTCGGAGCGCTCTATCCGATCATCCGGGCCGTCCGGCTCCGCCCGGCGGAGGCACTTCGGTATGAGTGAGGCTGCGACCCCCGTCATCGCCCTGGCCGACGTGACGAAGGAGTACCGCTCTCGCGGGAAGCCTCCCGTCGAGGCACTGCGTGGGGTCAACCTCTCCATCGCCCCCCGAGCCATGGTGGCGATCAAGGGTCCGAGCGGAAGCGGGAAGACCACGCT
>JASHOK010000010.1 GCA_030041175.1 Thermoplasmata archaeon
CCCATCTCGGGGGCGATGCTTCCGACCCCGATTCGGAGCAGGGCCCCTTCGGAACCCGCGCTGAAGCTCTCGGCGTAGACTTGGCGGAACTGCGGATGGAGGCCGTACGGGGGGGCGTCGCGAAGTTTTCTCTCTCGAGCGGGCATGCCCATCGATGGGGGGTCCGGCCTTATGAAGCGCTCGCCCGCCGCTCCAGCGGCCACTCCGCGCCGG
Source organism: Thermoplasmata archaeon (assembly GCA_030041175.1). GTDB lineage: Archaea > Thermoplasmatota > Thermoplasmata > Lutacidiplasmatales > UBA184 > JAKIWV01. The sequence goes on from JASHOK010000010.1 coordinate 214, forward strand.
CCGTCGTTAGCTGCCGCGGTGTGGAGGATCCCCTCGATTCCGGCGTCGCAGGTCCGGTCGGCGCCGTATCCGATCACCGTCCGGCTCTCCCTCCATCCCGAGAGTCTCCGGACAGGTCTCAGGCGGCATAAACGCCCTCCTCGACGACAAAGCGGCGCCGTGCGAGGTCCATCAGGTTCCGGGTGAACAGGAGACCGTAGAGCACCACGACCACAGCGAAGAGACACGAGACCCAGGCGGCGGCCGGGATGTTGCCGACGGCCAGGTTCGATCCGATGTACTTCATCATGCCAATCCCGGCGATCAGGGAGGTGGTCCGTCGGATCCGTGAGGGAATCCGCGTGGTCGCCTAGTGGGCCCAGGCGTCGCGGACTCCACACCGGCCGGATCCTTCTCTGGCCTTCGACTGCACTCCAAGAACCGGTCCTCTTGGGATGGGCAGTCGCGTCCGGTAGCTCCGTCGAGGAACGGGATCGGGCCGACCCGGTCACCAAGGGGCCGGCTGTCGACCCATTCGCCGGATGAGGAGGGCGGTGCACCGGGCGAACGGCGTGCCACACACCATCCATCCGTCCGGTGAGCCGGCGTCTCCCCGCTCAACGGAGGCAAAGAGGAATCCGGGTTCGAACGCCGAGACGACCTCCGCGAGAGCCGGCCGGTGCGGTGGACCGAGCGAGGATCGAACCTCGCGCGGGATCCACGTGAGGAGGAACGGGCTCCCGGGCCGAAGCACGCGGGCGACTTCTCGGGCGTACGGCTGTCGCAGCCGGATCGGAAGACAATGGAAGCACCCGTTGTCGAGGGCTGCGCCGAACGTCCCCGACCGGAACGGAAGCGCGGCGGCATTGGCCGTGCGGAACTGGACCCGGAGTCCCGCCCGATGCGCCCTCTGGCTCGCGATGGCAATGGCGGTCTCCGAGATGTCGATTCCTGCCGCCGCGAATCCCCGACGGCGGAGCCAGAGGCTGTTGCTCCCGGTGCCGCAGCCGAGGTCCAGAACGGAAGTCCTCGGGGGAAACCGTTGGCCACGGACGGCCCGGACCAGCCAGGGCGACGGGCGTGCGGAATGCCACGGCATCTTCCGGTAGTCCTGGCGTGCATACCAGTCCTCCCACGCCACGAGCTCCTTCCGATCGGCGTTCGTTCCCCGACGCGCTGTGGCAGCCGAGGTCGTCGCAGGGGCCACGTTCGATCGTACGCGGAGGCGTGGCATAAATTCCGCGTGGGGGAAGTCGACCCGGCAGGGTCCGTCCGAGACCGCCTACCCGTGATGGGGGTGGCGGTGGCCCGTCGTTCCTCCGGCGACTGCGGGGGTTCCCAGCGCGTACCGGCCGAACGCGATGCCTTTGACCCCCCGCAAATCTTCAGCGGCGTTGACCACCTCGTCGCGCTTGCCGGCCAGGCCGATGAGCTGCATGCAGGAGCCTCCCTCGAGATGGACGTGCGAAGAGGATCGGACGTGCCCACCCCACCGATGTTCAACGGCGGTTAGTCGCTGCAGGACGTTGGGGGCATCGTGTCGATAGATGAGCAGCACGCTGGCCACCGAATCGGAGTCCGGGTCTCCGAGTTCGTGCTCGGCGAGTTCCTTGCGGATCAGCGCCCGGATGGCGTCGGACCGGCTCGGTGAGTTGCGTTCCCGGACCCAGCTGTCCAACAGGGCCAGGAGGTCCGGCTCGAGCGAGACCCCCAAGCGGACCACGTAGGCGTCCTTCCGCCTCCCGTCGACCGGGGTTGCTGACGATCCGGCCTTCCGTCGACCCCCCCGCGATGTCCGCTTCGCCATGAGACCCCTCGTCAGGCCTCCGAGTTCCGGTCCGCCCATAACGTTGCGGCCGGGGGTCCGAGGGTCCGTTGTGGGAGTGTTACGTTTTTGAAAAAGACCAGAAGGCTTTACATGCTCGACGCCGTCCGCGGACCCGTGTCCGCGGCGTCGGTGGATGTCCCGAGTCCTCTCACGGAGGTCCGGAACCCCATCGTCCTCTCTCGGGCAGAGTGGGTCAAGGTCGTTCTCATCTACGCAGGGATTGCGGTGGCCACGGGCTTCGGGATCTACGCTACCTACTGGATCGGAACGCGGTACGCGATCTTCTGGGCGCTCGGCATCCTCGCCTACACCCTCGGCCTCCGGCACGGGGTCGACGCCGACCACATCTGCGCCATTGACAACACCACCCGGAAGCTCCTGCAGCAGGACAAGCGCCCGATGACCGTCGGGACCTGGTTCTCCCTCGGCCATTCCACGATCGTCGTGGCGATGATCGGCGTCCTCGTGATCGCCACGCAGTTCATCGCCAGCAATCTCCCGGCCTTCGAGGCGGACGGCGCGATCCTGGGGACCCTCATCTCGGGCGCGTTCCTCTACATCATCGCGCTGATCAATTTCGTGATCTTCTGGGAGATCTATCTGATCTTCAAGTCGCTGCGCTCGGGGGCTCTCGACCAGAAAAAGCTCGACGAGGTGCTCCTGAAGCGCGGCTTCATGAACCGGTACTTCGGCCGGCTGTTCAAGTTCGTCAACGAGCCGTGGCAGATCTACCCCATCGGGGTTCTCTTCGGCCTGGGTTTCGACACCGCGTCGGAGGTCGCCCTGATCGCGATCACGGTCGCGACCGCTACCGCAGCCGCGCACTTCCCCCTCTGGATGGTGATGGTGCTCCCGTTCATGTTCACCTGCGGGATGGTCCTGACGGACACGACCGACGGGTTCGGGATGCGCTTCGCGTACGGCTGGGCTTTCATGCGGCCGATCCGGAAGGTCTACTACAACCTGACCATGACCGTCATCTCGGTCATTGTCGCGGTCGTGATCGGCACGATCGAGCTTCTCGGTGTGATCGCTTCCGAACTGAGGCTCTCCGGGGGTCCGTTCGGCTTCTGGACGACGATGAACTGGTTGAACAACTCCAACGGCCCGTACGGCATCGAGATCTGGGGCTGGTGCGGGATCATCATCATCGCCCTGTTCGTCGGGAGCTGGATCGTTTCGATCGCGGTCTACCGCTGGAAGCACATCGAACAGGTCGGCTTCGGCAAGCCTCCCTCGGCACTCGAAGTAGCCTCTGCGGAGTCCATCCCGCCGATCGAGCCCGCCTAGCCGGGAATCCGAGACGGGTCCCCGGACTGGCCCTACGGCGGGGTCGCGAGCTTCCGCAACAGGTTCTGAAAGGTGGTGATCTCCCCTTCCGTCCAGCCGTCGAAGAGGGGGATGGCCGCGGCGTTGAACTGTCGGTGCAGCTGGTGATGGAAGTGGTGGCCGAGTAGGGTCACGCGGAGCAGCACGCGGCGCCGGTCCTTCCGGTCACGTGTCCGCTTCACGAGGTGCTCCGCCTCGAGGCGATCGACGAGGGTCGTGACGTAGCCGGGCGAGACGCCGAGAAGATTCGCGAGCTCCGTCTGCGTGACGCCGCGGTCGTGCATGATAAAGTGCAGGGCAAAGTGCTGCAGGATCGGGAAGCCTTCCCCGCGCGTCCCCCCTGTGCCGGCCATCGCCCGGCCGAAGGCCCCGCGCATGAGGCTGAGGGTCTCCTCGACCTGGGCCTCGCGGTCGTTCGCGGATACCGTCACGTCGTTGTCACCTCCCGGTAGACCAAGAGTCTTACTCTCAAAAATCATTTACTAGTAAATTATTTAATAAAGAAAGACTCTCCCGTAAACGATGTCGGCCGTCACGGCTCGCAGCCGGTTCGAGGAAGGGGTCGGAATCCCGTCCCCGACCCCGATGATCGCCGTCGAGGATCTGGTGAAGGTCTACGGTGGCGCCGACGGCGCTGGCGGTGCCGTCCGCGCCGTGGACGGCATCCGTTTCCACGTCGACACCGGTGAGTTCTTCGGCTTCCTGGGTCCGAACGGGTCCGGCAAGACGACGACGATCAAGATGCTCACGACCCTCCTCCGTCCGACCAGCGGGCGGCTGAGCGTCGCGGGGTATGACGTCGTGAAGGACGCGGCCAAGGTTCGGCGGATCCTGGGCTATACCGGACAGTCCATCGGAGTGGATGGGGATCTGACGGGCCGAGAGAACCTGCGGCTCGTCGGGCATCTCTACCATCTTCCCGGCAATGTGGTCCGGGACCGAGTGGAGGAGCTCCTCGGACTCCTGCAGCTGACCGAGGCGGCGGACCGGCCCGCGAACACCTACTCCGGCGGCATGCGTCGGCGCCTCGACCTGGGGTCGGGGCTCGTCCACCACCCGTCGCTCCTGTTCCTGGATGAGCCGACCACCGGCCTGGACCCGCAGACCCGTAACGCGGTCTGGGAGTACCTTCGCCGGGTGCACCGGGAGGAACGCACGACCATCTTTCTCACGACCCAGTACATGGAGGAGGCCGACCAGCTGTGCGAGCGGCTGGCGATCATGGACCACGGACGGATCGTGGCGGAAGGGACGCCACGGGACCTCAAGGCCGCGATTGGCTCCAACCTCGTGACGGTCCGGCTGCCCCTCGACGACGGGTTTACCGCGGCCCGCTCACGGGCCCTGGGCGTCGTGCAGAGCATTCCCGGGGTCGAAGACGTCGTTGAATTCGACCAGGGAGTGACGATGCGGGCCGCCCATGGCGGCGCGACCCTGCTGGAGATCCTGCAGCGCCTCGAATCGGCGCAGATCCCGGTTCAGGAGGTGGCCGCCTCGTCGCCCACGCTGGACCAGGTATTCCTTCGGCACACGGGCCGCGAGATGCGCGTCGAGGAAGTCCAGCCGCCGTCCCGGTTTGCAGCGGGCCGGGAACGACGGGAGGGGCGATGACGGCAGCGGAGTCGATCCACCAACGTTCGCCGGCGGTCCTCCCAGGGGTCGACGTGCTCGGCTACGCGGGGGGTCGGCTCTCCGAGGTCCTCTGGGTGGCGTACCGGAGCCTGCGCAAGCTGAGCCGGAATCCGTTCCTGCTCTTCTTCACCCTGATGATGCCGATCATCTGGCTCGGCATGTTCAGCCAGACGTTCGGTACGGTCTTCGAGCGCGCCGCGTCGTCGTCGGGACAGGCCCCCCTCGGCTACGACTACATCGCCGTGCTGCTGCCGGGGATCGCGGTCATGAGCGCCATCCAGAGCGCCGCGCAATCGGGATTTTCGATGGTGAGCGACATCGAGACCGGGTTCATGGACAAGTTCCTCGTGGCGCCGATTTCCCGAAGCTCCGTCCTCGTTGGGAAGACCCTCGCGGATGGGATCCGCATGGCCGCCCAGACGGGTATTGTCCTGGCGATCGCCTTCCTGTTCACCCTGCTCTTCGGCTGGCGGATCCCGTTCGCGTCCGGTCTCGCCGGGGATGCGATGATCGTACTCCTGACCGCCTCCTTCGGGGTGGCGTTCGCCGGACTCTCGAACTCGGTCGCGCTGTTCACGAAGAACACCGAGTCGACCATGGCCGTGAGCTTCACGCTCACGTTCCCGCTGTTGTTCCTGTCGACCGCGATGCTCCCGGCAGCGCTCCTGCCCTCCTGGTTGCAGACGTTCTCGAAGTTCAATCCGGTGAGCTACGTCGCGTCCGCCGCCCGCTCGCTGATCCTTACGGGGTTTAACTGGACGGAGATCGGCCAGGCCTTCCTCGCCGTGGCGATCATTGGCGTCCTGCTCTACTCGCTCGCCGTGCTGGCGTTCCGCCGACAGGGCCGCTAAGACCGGCCCCGTCCGCCGACCCAGAGTCGGCCCCACCCGCGCGGGGATTCTTCCGACCCCCACCCGCCCGGAGCCGGGCGACAAAAGGTCAATATACTTGACAGTCAATAGACTTGACTAATGACGCCCCCATCTCCGACCCGAGCGAGCTACGCCAACGCGCCGTTGTCAGCGCTGCTGTACCTGACCCGTGGCACGTACACCGCCGCCGTGCAGCGAGCTCAAGCGACGGTGGGTTGCGAAGACGTCCCCGGATCCGCCGAAGTCATCCTGAACGCCATGGAGTGGAGCGGGGCGCCGCTCGAGGCCGTCGTCCGCTTCCTCGGGATCACCAAGCAGGCAGTGAGCCAGACCGTCGAGACGCTGGTGGCTCGCGGATATTTGGACCGGTCGCGCGACCCTTCGGACCGGCGCCGGGTGAAACTCACCCTCACGCCACGGGGTCATGCTGCCGGGAAGGCGGGGCGAGCGGCCATCGAGGAAGTTGATCGAGCGCTCCGGAGCCGGGTCGGAGCCCAGCGGATCGCCCATACGCGCGAGACCCTGCTCGCACTCCTCGAGATCAAACAGCGGGCCGGCGGTCCGGCACACTCCTCGGAGTCCGCATGAGCGCGCCGCCGCTCGCCCGTGTCGCGGACCGGGACGAGGACTACGCGAAACTCGGGGTTCACCGGGGCCCGGTCGAGGCCTGGGAGGACGGCATGCGGACCTCCGGCGGCCCGGGCAGCTACGAGTGGTGGTACTTCGACTCCCACCTGGACGATGGCTCCTCCCTGGTCATCACGTTCTACACCAAGTGGCTGTTGAATCCGAAGGGCCCGGAGGCCCCGATGGTCCAGATCGACCTGGACCGGCCGGGCCAGTCGAAGCGGGAGCTGTTTGTCCACGCGACCCCCGCGGAGTGCAGCGCGAGCAAGGAGCACTGCGAGGTTCGGATCCGGGACTGCTACTTCCGGGGCGACCTCCACACCTACCAGATCAAGGTCGTGGCGGAGGGACTCACGGTCGAGGCCGAGCTGGTGGGCCAGGTACCGTCCTGGCGGCAGGCCACGGGCGTCACCTACTTCGGGGCCCACGATGAGCACACCTTCGCCTGGCTGCCCTCCGTACCCCAGGGGCGAGTGACCGCCACGATCACGGTCCAGGGCGCTGCGCCTGAGCAGCTGACCGGGATCGGCTATCATGATCACAACTGGGGGGACGTCGCGATGTCGAAGCTCCTCAACCACTGGTACTGGGGCCGGGCGCAGGCCGGCCCGTACTCGGTGATCGCGGCGTATCTCTACGCCGAGAAGGCCTACGGACACGCCGAGCTGCCGCAGATCCTGATCGCCAAGGACGGTCAGATCGTGGCCGATCAGTCGTCCAAGGTCCGCCTCGTCCTGGAGGATGTCTTCACCGACGCCCACAGCCAGAAGCCGGTGGCCAACCGGGTGATCTACGAGTACACGCAGGACGAGCGGGTCCGGTACCGCGTGGTCTTCCAGCGGAGCCAGACCCTCCTGGACCAGAAATTCGCCGACACCGTCACCGGGATCAAGCACGCCCTCGCCCGGCTGGCTCGGGTCGACGGCGCCTACCTGCGATTCAGCGGCTCCGTGACGGTCGAAAAGTACGACGGCGACCGCCTCGTGGAGACGGCGAGCGACCCCGGAATTTGGGAGCTGATGTATCTGGGCCATGTCGAATGAAGAGGGACCACGGATGACGGGCTGCGACCGCGACGATCACGCGATTCCCGGCGTGGAGGCGCTCCCGTGACGCCCGCCCGGAAGCCGGCCGCCGGGCCGGTGAATGAGGCCCTGCCGAAGCAGCTCGAGCGGCTGCTGGAAGGGACCGGGGTCCGGCCCTCCGACACCGGCGGTACGATCATCTTCCGGGGCGAGGATCCGCTCTTCCCGAGCGCGATCCGCCTTGGCTCGGTGTTCGCGCTCTCGGCCATGGCGGCCGCCGTCGGCGCCGCGGCCATCTGGAAGCTGCGGAGCGGCCAGGGCCAGAACCTCTCGATCGACCTGCGGCGATCCTCCCACGGGATCGACCCCGAGCTCACCTTCGGGCCGACGATCAATGGATGGCCGTATCCGAACCCGATCGGCAACAACCACCCGTTCTCGGTCTTCCCCTTCGCCACCCGGGACGGCCGCTGGGTCTACCCGTCGGCGGTCTACCCGGCGCAGCAGTTCGCGTGGACGGACTTCTTCAACTGCGGCCGCAACCACCACGCCGTGGCGGCCGCCATCAGCAAGTGGGACTCGCTCGAGCTCGAAAACGCCGCCAACGAGGCCGGTCACACGCTCTGCATCGCGCGCACGGCCGAGGAGTGGGCACAGCATCCCCAGGGCCAGTACCTCGCGAAAGAGCCGGTCATCGCTGTACGGAAGATCGCCGACGGGAAGCCACAGCCGTTCGGTCCGGCCAAGCGCCCGCTGTCCGGCATCCGGGTCCTCTCCGCCACGCACGCCGTCGCCGGCCCCGTAGTCGGACGGACGCTGGCCGAACAGGGCGCCGATGTCCTGCAGTTCAACCCCGTCGACGAGTTCGAGCATCCGTGGGTCTATGACGACGCGAACGTGGGCTTCCGGTCGACCTTCCTCGACCTCCGGCGCCCGGACAACGCGCTCCAGGCCCGGGGCCTCGCGAAGGAGGCCGACGTCTTCGTGGACAACTTCCGGGGCCGCAAGCTCTCGAACTTCGGCCTCTCCCCGGAGCAGCTCGCCGCCGACCACCCGGGCATCGTCGTCGTGAGCGTCCGGTGCTACGGCTGGGGTGGTCCCTGGTCCGACCGCGGCGGCTTCGACATGCTCGGGTCGGCCTCCTCGGGCGTCGCGATGGCGGAGGGCGAGAACGGCAAGCCGTCGATGCCTCCGACCGCGCTCATCAACGACTACGTGACGGGCTACATGGGCGCCGCCGGGGCCACGGCGGCCCTCGTCCGCCGGGCAAAAGAGGGCGGCAGCTACCACGTGACCGTGAGTCTCGCTCGGAACGCCATGTGGTACCTCACCCTCGGGCTCGTGCCCCCCGAGCAGCGGACCTTTGCGGAGAACCCGTTCCGCCGCTTCGACGAGCTCGTGAACAAGCCGGCGGAACTGCTCCCGGTCGTGATGAAGCTCCGAGAGCGTCTCCTGCCGCCCGACCTCATCGAGCGGGACACGGTGCTCGGCCGGGTCAAGCGCCTCGCGCCGGCGGTGCAGTTCTCGAGGACGCCCGGCGGCTGGGAGGACCCGATCCTCACTCCGTACGGAGCGTCCAGCCCGACGTGGCTGTTCCGGGGTGCCGCGTAGGGCGAGTTCAGATCTGTCGACCCTCCTGGATCGACACGGCCCGGATCCGGCCGAGCAGGAGGCTGGCGGCTGCCACGAGGACCAGCACCCATGCCGCGAGCCCCGCCACGCAGTACGGCCAGTACAGCGTCACCGAGCTGGACACGGCGAGTGTCGCGGTTGCCGGAGCCCCGCGGTACGCCTCAAAGAGGAGGCTCTCCATGTCGTTCCACGGCGACAGGTACAGCGCGGCGGCCGGGAGGGCCACGTAGAGCTGGGCGAAGCCGAAGATGTACGAGAGGACCAGCGGCACGAACTCGATGAAGCTCAGGCTGCGGAGCGTGAGGTAGTTCACGACGACGAGCACGAGCACCGTGCCGAGACCCATCATGAAGGCCCCCGCCAGCACAGAGACCCCCACGAGTCCGGCGAGGTTGGCCGGTCCGATGGCCGTTCCGAAGTGGGCGCTGAACAGCCCGCTCACGAGCCCCGCCATCACGAGACTGAGGAGCACGCCGATCGCCGCGGCCGCGACCAGGAGGGACGCGACGTAGGACACGGGGGTCAGCCGGGTGTAACGGAAGGAGAAGGCCAGCGCCTCGGTCCCGTAGGTCAGGCTGCTCGCGATGCTCATCGCGACGATCGTCAGCGAGAACAAAGCGATGATCGCGAACCAGGCCGACGTGTAGCCGACCTCGGACGGCCGGGTGTGCGCGAGCCCCACCGAGAACACGTACGCGCCCAGGACGAACCAGAACGCCATGAACGCGATCCCCCACAGCAGGATGTTCGGGTTGCGAAGGACGGCGCGGGTGTACGGGACCGCGAGCATCAGACCGCCCGCTCGAGCAGGTAGCTCAGGTTGCTCGACCCTTTCATCGGGACATCGCCGGTGTCGAGGGTGATCGAGAACTCGCCGACCGACGTTCGGAACGTCGTGAGCGCGCCCGGCCGCGCCCCCCGGCTCACGTAGAGACGGTCGAGGTCCGCCGTGCGAAAGCGCCCGAGGAGCCGTCCGTCGAACATGAAGTAGAGGTCCCAGTCCGGGAGCGCGTGCAGCAGTTCAAGCTCGTGCGTGTTCATCAGCACCGAGGCCGGGGACTGCCTCAACAGCTCGATGAACCGATGGCGCCGGCCAAAGTCGACGTTGTCGAATGGTTCGTCCAGGAGGAGCAACCGAGGAGAGAAGGCGAGCGCCAACAGGTCGCCGACCAGCTTCGTCTGGCCCGTCGAGATGCGATGCAGCGGCCGGTCCAGCACCTCGGTGAGGCTGAACTCCTCGACCCAGCGACGCAGCTCGTGGTCCGGGGCTCCCTTGAGGTCGCTCCAAAGCGCGATGAGCCCCCCGACGGAGATCGTCATCAGTCGGTACACGTCCGCGAGGTTCGTTCCGACGCCCAGCTCACCCCGGAGGGTTCGGACGTCGTGCCCGAAGACGCGAACCGAGCCTTTCGTCAGCGGGGTGAGTCCCAGGGCCGCCTTGATCAGTGTGGTCTTGCCGGAGCCGTTGGGCCCGACCACGACCGCACGGCCGGCCCCGAGGTCCAACGTGGCGTCCGTGACGGCATCGGTGGCCGAGCCTCGGTACCGGACCGTCAGGTCTTGGATCGAGAGCGCCGATTCGGCCACGGCTCCCGTTCCCTACACGGCCGACGCATAAAGCCCGGTGGAATCCCGACGCGGCCGGTCAGTCCGACGTGCCGGCCCGCGACGCGAACTCGCGAACGGCCTCCACGCACGGGACGAAGTAGTAGGCGCCGGTCAACGGCTTCGTGTACTTCGTGAGGGCGTCCCGGACGCCGTCCGGAACGCCGGCCATGCTCTCGAGCATCCGCGCGAGCGGCCGCTGCTCCTCGCAGAAGCCGACGAAGACCGTGCCGTGGTCCATCGCCGTGCCGTAGGGAACGTTGCGCCGGAAGATCTTCCCGAAGACGTCCTGGTCCGTCCGCGCCGCGTGCGAATCGGCGGGCTTCGGGTCGAGTTCCGTGCTCTCCGGCTTGGTCCGACCGATGGCACGCTCCTGGGCGGCGACCGGGAGCGCTTCCCACCGGGGAGAATCGTGCTGCCACTTCTGGAGCAGCAGGATGCTGCCGCCGGCACCGGCCTTGCCCTCCGGCACGACGGCCACCGTCGGGGCCTCGAGCAGCGTGGGGTTCTCCGTTCCATCGATGAAGCCGGTCAGGTCCCGGTCCTGCCGGTACGGCCAGCCGGCGATTTCTGCGGCGACTCGGGCCACCGGCGCCAGCGCCTGGACCGCGAGGCGCGCCTCGTCGAAGACGAGGTCCGCCGCCCCGCCCGAGAGCCAAAGCACGAGGTCGTGCTGCGTCGCCGGCATCACGAACCCGTCCGAACCGACCAGGTCATGGTTGAACCCCACGACCCCGGAGGGGATTCCGCGCGGGCGCACGCTGTGCCAGAGCTCGGGCCGGAAACCCGAGACCAGGTTCACGCCCGCCATCGTAGTCCGAGGCTCCCGGAGACTGGCCACCGCCGTGACCAGGGCCCTCGCCCCGGCGGCGGGGAGCCGGTCCAGCTCGAGGTAGGCCTGGGCATTGGCACCGAGCGCAAAGATGCCCGGCTGCGGAGTGTGCGCCGTAGCGTTGAGGACTGCCTCGGGCTAGATAGTTCCTCTCTCCCCGCCCGGGGACTTCACGCCGGTCGGACCTAGGAGTCGCCCCCGCCTTCAGGGAGCGTCCGGAGGGGGCGGGTCTGCCCGCGGCGTGTCCCTCCAGGCGAATCGGATCAGGTACGGGGCGAGGAACGTGGTGACGACCGTGAGCGCGCCGATGAACGGGAGTACGAAGGCGCCGGTCGCCCCGACGTCGGAGCCGCCCTTGGCCACGACGATGGAGAGCTCCCCGCCGGATGCGGCCAGGGTCAGTGCCTCGCGTCGGGCGTGATCCGCAGGCACACGCACCCGGCGCGCGGCCAGGTACGTGACGACCATCTTCACACCGACCGCCGTCGCCAGGAACGCCGCGACCGGGGCGATGAAGTCGAGCAACAGCCGGAGGTTCATCAGGGCGCCCATCGAGACGAAGAAGATCGCGCCGAACAGGTCCTTGAGCGGCGCCATCATTTCGTGGGCCTGGGCTTGCGCCTTGGATTCGGCTACGAGAACGCCGGCCAGGAATGAGCCGGTGGCGACCGAGATGCCGAGGGCGATCGAGATCAACGAGAGTCCGAAGGCCAGGCCGAGTATCCCGAGCAGGAACAACTCCCGGACCCGGACCGCGCTCAGTCGGTCAATGAGGGGCCCGACCAACCGGGGGCCGATCGTGAGCGTCCCAACCAGGAAGACGACGACCAGGATCAGGGAGACCGCGATCTCCACGATCGATAGATGCCCGTGTAGAGCCGTCGATTGCAGGATGCCGAGCATCGAGACGGTGATCACGTCCTCGATGACCGTGACCCCCAGCACGAGACTGGCCTCGGAGCTCTGGAACACCCCGAGCTCCTGCAGGATGTTCGACACGATCACGGTGCTCGTGACGGAGATCGCGAGTCCGATGAACAGCGAGTCCCAGACCGGGAACCCGAACGCTCGCCCGACCAGGAACCCGGCGGCGAACGTGGCGAGGGATTCGGAGAGGGCGATGATGAGCGCGGTCCGGCCCACGGACCGCAGGCGGGCGATCGGATACTCGAGGCCCACGGCGAACAGCAGAAAGACGATGCCCATCTCGGCGAGGGCGCTCAGCACATCGGGGTAATGGATGAGCGAGTACGGCGGAGTGTAGGGGCCGATGAGCATCCCCGCCACGATGTAGCCGATGAGGATCGGCTGGCGGATCCAGCGGAAGAGGATTGCCATGGCCAGGGCGACCAGCAGGACCAGCGCCAGGTCCTCGACGACCAGGATTTCCTGCAGAGCCATGGGCGGCGCGCCCGGCAGCGGGATTCCCCATATGGACTCTCCGAGTGCACTTCCGGCCCGGCTCCCATCCCGACGTCCCCAGGTGTCAAGTCGGGGGCGATTAGGCGGTGGCGCGGGCCGGGGGGAGCTGACCCAGCACCTGAGTGGCACGGAACACCCAGAGCTTCAGGCGATCGAGCAGGACGGCCATGGCTGCGACGATCCCGAGCAACGCCGCGACCAGTAGCGGCGGCACCGGCGCCATCAGGATCCCGAGCGAGGCCAGCGTACTCATCACCACGAGGTCGACCGTGGTCGCCAGCAGCATCGGGGTCGACGGCCGCGAGCTCCAGAACGCGCTTCGCTCTCGCATGAGGTACAGCGTGGCCTGCCCCGAGAAGACCAGGTCCAGGAACACGAGCGTCTGGAGCGTCGAGATGGGCCAGTGGACAACGTCGAGCCCGACCACCACGAGCGAGAATGAGAGGACCAGCCATCCCATCGCCATCGTACTCCCCACGACGACGAGGCGGCGGACGTCCCAATGGTCGGGTCCCGGCGAGACCCTCGCCCGGTCTGTTCCCACGGACATGACCACGAAGTCGTTGGCGAAGATCATGAGGAGGATCAGGAGCGGGGTCGTCACGAAGACCCCGGTCGCCACGAAGGCGAGCGAGAGCAGCACCACCTGCTCGATGGTCTTCGAGATCTTGTTGAGCATGTACGTCAGCAGCCGGCGGTAGACCCGCCGGCCGGATTCCACCGCTGCGACGATGCCCGCGAGACCCGGTTGGACCAGCACGAGCTTCGCAGACGCCTTCGCGACATCCGAGGCGTTCGCAACGGCGATCCCGACTTCCGCTTGTTTCAACGCCGGTGCATCGTTGACCCCGTCGCCGGTCATGCCCACGATGAAGCGGCGATGCTGGAGCACCCGGACGAGGCCAAACTTGTCCTCGGGATAGACGCCCGCGTAGCCGGCGAGCTCGGCCGAGTTCTCCGTGATGTCCTCCCGCGTCCCGATCGGTCCTCCCAGGCCCAGCGCACCCGCCACCGAGGTCGCGGTGGGCACCGAGTCGCCGGTCACCATGACGACACGGATGCCGAGCTCCCGGAGTCGCTGAATGAGCCCCGGCGCGTCCTCCCGGATCGGGTCCGCGAGGGCGATGAGGCCGACCACCCGGAGGTGCCCCTCCGTACCGGCGCCAACCGCTAGGATCCGGTACCCTTCGGCTCCCCGGCGGTTCTGCCAGTCCTCCGACACGGGGAGCGCTTGCACGAACTTCGACACGACCGACGGTTGGCCGAGCAGGACCCGCCACTCGTCCGAGCCGTGACGGACGAGCGCCTCGGACCGCTTGTTGGCAGGGTCGAACGGCAGGAATGACAGGCGTTCGTAGGTGGGGGACCCATGCGCCTCGGCGGCGGAGAGGATCGCCCGGTCGATCGGGTCCTGCGAGGAGCGGTCGCAGGCCGCGGCCGCAAGTCCGAGCAGTTCGGCCTCGGAGCCGGCCGACTCTGGAGCTAGGTCGGTCACCACCTGACGGTTCTGGGTCAGCGTTCCGGTTTTATCGGAGCACAGGAGGTCCATCCCCGCCGCGTCTTCGACAGCGGAGAGGCCGGTGACGAGGACCCCCTCCGCGGACAGGCGACGGGACTCGTAGGCCGCGGCGATGGTCACCGTCGTCGGCATCGAGACCGGGACCGATGCGATCAGGAGGATCAGCACGAAGGGGACCAGCAGGGCCAGGTCCGTGCCGCGGACCAGCCCGTCGCCGACGAACAGCACGACCAGCACGGCATCCAGGGCGAGCAGATACTGGACGACCGTCAGCATCAGATCCTGCAGGTGGCTCCGAGCGTGCGCGGCCTGAACCAGCTCGGCCGTCCGACCGAAGTAGGTACCGGGTCCGGTGGCCGTCACGGTCGCCGTCGCCGACCCCCGGCGGATGATCGAACTCGAGTAGACCTTCGCGCCGACGTCCGCCGTAGCCGCGGTCGATTCCCCGGTCAGCATGGATTGGTCTGCCTCGATCGATCCTTCGGTGAGCCGGGCGTCCGCCGGGACGATGTCCCCCATCCGCAGGTGGATGCGGTCGCCCGGGACCAGCTCGCGGGCGGGGAGGCTCTTCCATTCCCCGTCCCGCTGCGCCGAGGTAGAGATCTCGAGCCGGCGCCGGAGCAGCTCGACGGCCTGCTGACCCCGCCGCTCCTGGACGGTCGCGAGCAGGGCGTTCATCGTCAGGAGTCCGGCCAGGATCACCGCCTCGGGCAGGTGCCCGAGGGCCAGTTCGAGCACGAGAGCGGCCTCGAGCATCCACGGCACGGGCCCCCAGAGCTCCCCGAGGAACTGACGGAGTGTGCTGGGAGTCTCCTCCCGGACCTCGTTGAACCCGAACCGGCCGCGCAGACGGTCCACCTCGGTCGCGGTGAGTCCACCGGGCGGGGCATCGGCCACGGGATCCTCCCTCGACCGGGTTCCGGGCGGGCCTGGGCGATCCATCGATGGCGAGCCCGAATCCGCCATCCATCAAACCGTACGAGGTCCGAGTCGCGACACGCCGAGTCGAGGGCCCCGGACGTCGGCCCGTGCCCGAGTGGCCAGACTGAGGGACAGTTACCGTACGGCGCCGGAGCTCAGGGGTTCGCCCGGGACCGGATGCTTGGGGCCGGACGGGGGCGGGGCCGTCGGACGGGGCCTTCCTTTTAGCGTCGGCAGATGCGCGAACTTGGGATGCCGGGCGGGCCCCAGCACTTCCTGTCCGAAGACGACCGCCACGCCGGCAAGGAGCGTGATGCCCGCGGCGATCCAGTACGCGTATTCGAAGGCGAGATGCGACGGGAGACCGAGGCCGCCGTGGGGTCCAGTGGTCAGGAGGTAGGTAGCGAGGAGCGAGCCTGCGATGGGGGCGCCCACGCTGCCGCCGATATTTCGAAAGACATTGTTCATCGCCGTGGCCTGGCCCATGTCCTTCGGATCCACCGTGAGGACCAGCAGGTTGATGACCGAGGCGTTCAGGAGAGCGATGCCTGCTCCCACGACCGTCTCGTAAACCAGCGCCTGCGTCAGGTTCGACGCGATCGATAGAAGATAGAAGCCGAAGGCGGTGACCACGGCGCCGCTGATCGCAAAGGGCTTGACGCCCAGTCGCGAGACCACGAAGCTCACCGCCACCGCCACCACGATCATCGCCAGTGCCAGCGGCACGATCTGGAGTCCGGCGTTCAGGATGTTGAGGGACGGGAACGTCGTATTGTAGCCGCCCGAGGCGAGCGGATACTCGAACTGGTAGATCAGCGAGAACAGCGCCACGTACATACCCAGGCCCACGATCGTCAGCACGGTGTTCGTCACCGCCACGTTCCGTTCGCGGAGCATGTGGGTATCCACGATGGGCTCGCGGCCGTGGTTCTTCCACCAGATCTCGTAAACGGCGAAGGGGACGAACAGGATCAGGCCGGCGCCGAGGAACCCGAGAGTCCGTAGGGAGGTCCAGCCCCAGAGTTGACCCTGGGAAAGTGCCACGACGACCCCGGCGAGCGCGGCTCCGAGAAGCCCCGCCCCAATGTAGTCCACCTTCGTGTCCGGCCGGCGGTAGGTCGACTCCCTCAGGAAGAGGATCACCAGGATCGCCAGGAGGACCACGAACGGAATCGCGGAATGGTAGGTGACGCGCCACCCGTAGTTCTGAGAGACGAACGAGCCGAGGGGGAGGCTGATCACGAATCCGATCCCGAACATCGCGCTCAAGAGCCCCTGGGCCCGGGGGACGAGCTCCCGCGGGAACTCCTCCCGCATCAACGCCATCCCGAGCGGCATGATGGTGAGCCCGATGCCCTGGATCGTTCGGGCGGCCACCATGAAGGTGAAGTTCGGCGAGAACCCGGTCACGGATACCGCGGCCGCGTAGCCGAGCATCACGGCGGACAACACCCTGCGCTTGCCGTAGATGTCTCCGAGCTTCCCGACGACGGGAGACAGGGCGACGCCCGCGGCGGCATAGCTGGAAATGATCAGGCTGACCTGCGCCGTGTCCACTCCGAAGTCGCGTTGGATCGTGGGCAGCGAGGGAGTGAGCATTCCTTCGATGTACATCACCACGATGACGATGCCGGAGAGGAGGATCATGATCCGGTTGGCATACCGCCGGTCGAAGTTCTCCATTGTCTTGGGGACCGGTGCAGTCGACGGCGCAGGGGGGCCGGTCATCGGTGTCGTTCTCCCGCCCGTACGCCCGACGCCGTCGCCGCATCGAAGCCATCGCTGGCGTCGAGCTCCTGGCTGATTTGCTCCAAGTCCTGGCTCGCGGACTCCAGCCGCTCGGTGACGATCTGTTCGCAGACCTGCTTCCACTGACGCAGGAAGTCGGCCTGGATCTGCCGCATCAGCCGCTCCCCCTTGGGGGTGAGCGCCACGAGAACCTGGCGTCGGTCCTTGCTCCCATGCGCGCGGCGCAGGAGACCCATCTTCTCGAGCCCATCCAGCAGGCTCGTGGTGGCGGAGGGGGAGGCCCCCATCATCTCCACCCAGCGGGAAGCCGGTACGCGGCCCCCTCGGTGGACGAAGCCCAGGATCATCATCTGCGGAAAGCTGAGGCCCAGCGTGCGGGCCCGTTCCCGGGCGAGCCGCATCCAGCCGCGCGTAAGCTGAGACACCGCCTCCGCCAGCCGAGTCTCTGCCGAGCCGCGAGTGGAGCGTGCCGCCGGAGCCATATATTTCCAAAATAGAAAATTTCCAATTTAATATAAAGTCATCCGCCCCCGGGGGGACGGCAGTCCGGGTCAGAATCGGAGTGCGGCGGCGGCCAGCAGGAAACCCAGGATCAGTCCCGACACCGGTCCCAGGGCCCAGCCGGTGAGAATGGCGCGGACAGGCTTCCACAAGACCGTGGCCTGGCCGCGCGCGATCCCCGTGCCCAGCATGGCACCGATTAGCGCCTGGTTCATCGACGTGAAGAGTCCAAAGGACACCGCAACGAGGATCACGGTCGACTGTGCCAGCTGGGAGCTGGTGGCCATTCGAGCGTCGAGCTTCACAACGTCAAACGCGACCCGCTCGAGAATCGGTCGTCCCCAGGTCAGAATACCCACGGCCAGCCCGACTCCGCCGACGACCCCCGCGAGCACGAGGCCGAACAGGCCGGTCATGACGAACGCCCCGGACGCATTCGCCACATCATTGGCCCCCATGGCGAACGATGCCGCTCCGGCCACCCCGACGAGTCCGGCAATCGCCGCCTGCCCGAGCTTACCGTTGCGAGGGGCGACCGGCTTCCAGCGGTCCGCGATCCGCACGAACAAGTACCCCAACCCAAAGGCCGCGAATGGAGCCAGTGCCCAGAGCACCAGCAGCGTCGCCAGCGTCCGCCCGTTCACCGCGATCCCGGCCGCGAGGCCCGCCCCCACGGCGGAGAAGACAAGGATCTGAATGGTCGACGTAGGCAGGGTAAGGAAGTTGTACGCGCTCGTCAGGATGAGCGCGGAGGCTACGATGGCGAGAGCCAGTCCCAGCGCGACGGACCCCGTAACGAGGATGCCGTGTCCGACGGTGCTCTCCACTCGTTCACTCGCGATGGCCGCTCCGAGGAAAGCGAGAGGCGCCATCAGCAGGAGAGCGGGTCCTACGCGGATGGCCCCGGCGGCGTACGGCATCCCGACACAGGCTCCGGTGTAGTGGGCGCCGATGCTCACGGCGAAGCCAAAGGCGGTGACCACGAGAAGGTCCACGACGATGGGCATTCCCTCTCAGGAGGAGGGCACCCTAGAAGCAGTTTCGGGCGGCCCGGTCCAACGGCCGGTTCCCGTCGGTCGCCGCCGGGGCGACGGAGGAAGGGACCATACCTGTGCGGCTGCCTAAGTCCTGAGCCCCCTAGCAATGTTGATAGGTCGCGTGCGGCTCGCCCTGTCACGGCCTAGCAGGGCCGAGAAGGGAGTGCGGTGATTCCGCCGGAATTCGATTATCATGCGGCAGGAAGTGTGGACGAGGCGATCGGACTTCTGACCGGTAATCCCGGGGAGGCAAAGGTCCTCGCGGGGGGCCAGAGCCTGATCCCGCTGATGAAGTTGCGACTCGCGTCGCCGAAAGTGCTCGTGGACATCAGCCGGATCGCCGACCTTTCCTACATCCAGGAAAAGGGAGATTGGCTGGTCATCGGGGCGGCCACGAAGGTGAACGACCTCAACGACTCGAAGCTCGTCGGGTCGAGCTACCCACTTCTCGCCGATGCGGCGGCCCACATCGCCGACCCCTTGGTCCGGAACATGGGGACGGTGGGCGGCAACGTTTGTCACGGAGACCCCGGTAATGACCTGCCCGCCTGCATGGTCGCGCTCGGAGCCCAGTACGTCGTGCGAGGGCCGAAGGGCAACCGGACCGTGCCGGCCTCGGACTTCTACCAGGACACCTTCGTTACCGCACTCGACCCTTCGGAGATTCTCACCGAGGTGCAGATCCCGAAAGCCCAGCCGGGCACCGGGGGTGCATATCTCAAGATGGAGCGCAAGGTCGGGGACTTTGCGATTGCGGCAGTGGCCGTTCAACTCAGCGTCGATGCTAAGGGGACGGTCACGCGCGCCGGGATTGCGCTCACGAACGTCGGCCCGACCGTTCTCAACGCTCCCAAAGCCGCCGCCTCCCTGCTGAAGAAGAAGCCGTCGGACGCGGACCTGCTCGCCGCCGGGAAGCTGGCCGCAGAGGCCGCCCAGCCGACCTCCGACCTGCGGGGCCCGGCCGACTTCAAGCGGGGCGTCGTGCAGACCCTGACGCAACGCGCGGCGACGCTAGCGTGGAGCCGGGCGGGAGGTCAGCGCTGATGGCGAGCACGGCGATCCCCCGTCTCACCTCTCCGCTCCCGATCAAGGGAGCGGCTCGTCGAATCCATGTCACGATCAACGAGGTGGACTTCGACATGGCGGTCGAGGACCGGACCCTGCTCGTGCACTTCCTCCGAGATGTTCTGGGGCTGACGGGCACCCATATCGGATGCGACACGACGCACTGCGGCGCCTGTACGGTGCTCCTCGACGGAAAGCCGGTCAAGTCCTGCACCGTTCTCGCCGTCCAGGTGGACGGCCGGAAAATCCGGACGGTGGAAGGCCTCGAGACCGGGGGCAAACTGCACCCGGTCCAGGATGGCTTCGCGGCCGAGCATGGCCTCCAGTGCGGGTTCTGTACGCCGGGGATGATGATGACCGCGGTCGCCTTGCTCGCCAAGAACCCGAATCCGTCCGAGGACGAGATCCGGCGGGCGATCTCGGGCAACCTCTGCCGGTGCACGGGCTACATGAACATCGTGAAGGCGATCCAGCACGCCGCGAAGACCCAGGGAGGGAAGTCATGAGCGCGACCGTCCACGGAGGGATCGGACAGAGCCTCGGACGGAAGGAGGATGCCCGGTTCATCCGGGGGAAGGGGAACTACGTCGACGACATCCAGCTTCCGGGGATGCTCTACCTCGATTTCACGCGCAGTCCCTACGCGCACGCCAAGATCACGGGCATCCATCCCGAGAACGCGCTGAAGATTCCCGGCGTGCTTGCGGTCGTTACCGGTAAGGATCTCGACGCGGCGAAGCTGGCCTGGATGCCGACCCTGATGTCGGACACCCAGATGGTGCTCCCGATCGATACCGTGAAGTTCCAGGGGCAAGAGGTCGTCGCTGTCGTCGCCGAGAACCGGTATGCGGCGGCCGACGGCGCCGCGGCCGTCGACATCGACTACGACCCGCTGCCCGTCGTCACCGATCCGGTCAAGGCCCTCCAGCCCGACTCTCCGCTCGTCCGCCCGGACAAGGAAAAGAAGTCGAACCACATCTGGCACTGGGAGACCGGAGACAAGGCCGGGACGGACGACCTCCTGAAGAAGTCCGAGGTCGTCGTCCACCAGGACCTCTACATCCCCCGGATCAACGTATCCTCGATCGAGACGTGCGGGTGCGTCGCGCAGTTCGACGCCATGGGTCGCCTGACCGTCTGGATGACGACCCAGGCGCCGCACGCGATCCGGACGGTCTTCGCACTGGTCGCGGGACTTCCGGAGCAGAGCATCCGGATCATCTCTCCGGACATCGGAGGCGGCTTCGGGGGGAAGGTGCCGGTCTACCCCGGCTACGTGGTGGCCGTGGTCGCGGCCCTCAAGACCGGTCATCCGGTCAAGTGGGTCGAGACCCGGATGAACAACCTGATGTCGAGCTCCTTCGCCCGGGACTACCACATCTCGGCGGACATCGGATGCACGAAGGACGGGAAGCTCACCGCCCTCAAGGTGAAGACCATCGCGGACCACGGCTACGCCGACGCCGCCGCGAATCCGTCGAAGTTCCCGGCAGGCCTGTTCCACATCATCACCGGGTCGTATCCGTTCCAGAAGGCGTTCGTGGAGGTGGACGGCGTCTACACGAACAAGCCGCCGGGAGGGATCGCCTACCGGTGTTCGTTCCGGGTCACGGAGGCCGCCTACTCGATCGAGCGGTTGATCGACGAGATCGCCCGCAAAGTGGGCATGGACCCGGCGGAGTTCCGGATGAAGAACTTCATTCCGCCGGAGGCGTTCCCGTTCCAATCGGCGCTCGGCTGGACGTACGACAGCGGAAACTACGCCGGGGCGCTCAAACTGGCGATGAAGATGATCGACTATCCGGCACTCCGCCGGGAACAGGCGGAGAGGCGCAAGAAGGGGGAGTTCATGGGCATCGGAATCTCCAGTTTCACGGAGATCGTGGGCGCCGGGCCTTCCCACACCTTCGACATCCTGGGCATCAAGATGTTCGAGTCGTGCGAGATTCGCATCCACCCCACGGGCAAGGTGATGGCCCGTTTCGGGACCAAGGCGCAAGGCCAGGGCCACGAAACCACCTATTCGCAGATCCTGGCCACGGAGCTGGGGATCCCGGCCGAGAACATCTCCATCGAGGAGGGCGACACCGACACGGCACCCTACGGCCTCGGGACGTACGCCAGCCGGAGCACTCCGACCGCGGGCGCCGCGGCGGCGGTCGCCGCACGGAAGATCCGCGAGAAGGCGCAGAAGATCGCCGCCCACCTCCTCGAGGTCAGCCCGGACGATATCGAGTGGAAGGACTACAAGTTCCAGGTCAAGGGAGTGCCCGAGAAGTCGAAGACAATGGCCGATGTGGCCTTCGCGGCGTACACCAACCCCGCGCCCGGGGTGGAGCCCGGCCTCGAAGCCGTCGACTACTACGACCCGCCGAACATGACCTACCCGTTCGGGAGCTACATCTGTGTCGTCGACATCGACAAGGGGACGGGCCAGGTGAAGGTCCGACGCTTCGTCGCGGTGGACGATTGCGGCACGATCATCAACCCGATGATCGTGGACGGTCAGATCCACGGGGGTCTCAACATGGGCCTGGCGCCGGCGCTCTACGAGCAGATCACGTACGACGAGAACGGGAACATCCGGGGAAACTCCTTCCTCGACTACCTGGTCCCGACGTCGATGGAGTCCCCGCACTGGGAGACCGGGAAGACCACGACGCCGTCGCCCCATCACCCGATCGGTGCGAAGGGTGTCGGCGAGTCGCCGACGGTCGGAGCGCCCGCGGCCATCGTCAACGCCGTGATCGATGCCCTGTCCCCCCTCGGAGTGACGAACATCGACATCCCGATCTATCCGTGGAAGGTCTGGCAGGTCCTCCACGACAAGGGCGTGACCTGATCCGACACCGCGAGGGCCGGGGCCGATGAAGGTCGAAGGCCAGTTCCAGGTCGCCGCGGCGCCGGCCGCCGTGTTCGGGCTGTTCGCCGACCCTCGGCGGCTCCTGGATTGCCTCGACGACCCCCACACCGTCGACTCCGTGCAGGGGGACCAGTTCGGCGGGACGATCACCACGGGGGTGGCGTTCATCCGGGGCACCTTCCGGTTCACGGGCCAGTACACCGAGCGGACGCCCGGCCAGTCGGTCACGACGAAGATCCGGGGCTCAGGGCTTGGGAGTGCGGTCGACGCCACGCTCCATGCCGGGATCACGCCGGCGGACAGCGGTGCCTCGCTGGCCTGGGCGGCCGATATCGTACTTACGGGCCCGGCGGCGACGCTCGGGGAGCGGCTGGTCCGGACGACGATCGAGAAGAAGGCCGCCGCGATGTTCGAGCGGGCGCGGCAACAGCTGGAACCAGCGAAGCCCGGCTAGACCTTGGCGTACCGCGCCGGCGTCCGCCGGAACTTCGCCAGGCAGCCGTCCGAGCAGAAACGATAGACCACGCCCCGGTAGGTCGTGTGCAGCGGACCGGTCGCCTCGACCTCCATCCCGCAGATGGGGTCGATGGAGGGGGCGACGGCCGGGGTCCCCGGGACCGGGGCGGCCGCGGGCCGCGCGGTACGCCGGGCCTGCGTGATCTCGGAGAGGATGCTCAGGGCGATCTCCTCGGGTTCCCGGGCCGCGATATCGAGCCCCGCCGGGTTGTGCAGCGGACGGAGCAGGTCGTCGGAGATGCCCTCGGTCTTCAGCGCCGCGACGACGGCCTGCCCCCGCCGGTGGCTCGACACCAGGCCGACATAGCCCGGCGCCCGGGGGAGGATCGCCTTGAGGGCGCTCTCGTCGTACAGGCCCGTGGAGGCTACCACGACGAAGGTCGAGGGAGTGGTCAAACGCCCGAGGCGCTCGAGGTCCGGTTCCCACTGGACGCCGTCGGGGAAGTCCGACGGCCGGGCGCCCGGCGCGACTACGGTGACCCGGAAGCCGAGAAAGCCCCCCAGCGCGGCAACGGCCTTCGCGACCGGCGCTTCGCCCACGATCAGCAGGGATGGTTCCGGCACATGCGGCTCTACGTAGATCTCCATCGTTCCTCCACTCTCGCATTCCAGCCGACGGGAGACGACTCCGGGCACCCGCTCAGCCCCGTCCTCGGCCTCCGGGGATAAGCGGATCAGTCGCGGTACGCCGTCCTCGAGGGACCGGAGGGCCTCGGCGACCAGCACTCGGCCCGTGCAACTCCCCCCGACCCAGCCCGTTACCACCCGGTTGGGCCGTATGATGGCCTTGAAGCCGGGCTTGCCCGACGTGGGCGGACGGACGCTGACGACTGTCGCGAGCGCGAACGGTTCCTGCTCCCGCTCCAGCTGAATGGCGAGGGCCAGAACGTCGGGCAGGATCCCCTTCCGCGAGAGGCCTCGGACGGGGCCGGCCCGGTGCAGGGCCACCCGGTCGGCCACGAGCGACCGCAGCCGTTCCGGACCGGGGGACGCCTCCCCGTGTACCGCCTCTTCGAGGTGTGCCAGTTCGTCCGGGGTATCCACATCGATGAGAATGCCCGGGTCGGGTACAGGGACCTCGACCAGCTCTGCCGCGTGCTGGGGGAAGATCGCGCGACATCCGAGGTCCCCCTGGAGACCATCGAGCTCCGCCAGCAGCCCGTGGTCCAGCAGGACCGGATTGCCCCGCACGCCCTCGTAGGTCGGGATCAGGATCTTGGCCTTTCCGGCGGCGTATCGTTCGACGAGGGTCTCGAGCGTCTTCGGGCACACGAACGGTTGGTCGCCGAGCACGACGAGCACCGGGCCGCTGCCGGCCCGCAGGGAGGCGGCTCCGTGGCGTAACGAGCTGGCCATGCCTTCGGCAAAGTTGGGGTTCACGACGACCGTCGCCCCGTCGATCTCCACTCGTCGTCGAACCTCGCTGGCCTGCGACCCCAGGACGACGACGATGCGGGTCGGGTGGACCTGCTGGACCGTGTCCAGAACTCGTCGAAGCAGCGGCTTGCCGAGGATGGGCACAAGCGGTTTGGGCTGCCCCATACGCGAGGACGTCCCCGCCGCGAGCACGATGGCCGAAACCGGCATCTTGGCGGCTGGTCGGCGCGGCGGCTTCGACGGCATCCCGGGTCAACGAGCCCGAGGCGGCTCTAAGCGTTTCCCGACGACCCCAGTGGACGGAGAGGACCCGGGCGGTCGCGAACGCTGAAATCCTCGTCTCCGCTCCTCGCAGGCGTGCACGTCTCCCACTATTCGCAGCGGCTGTCGGAGCTCGCCGCGAAGCGCGAACCATTCGCGGTGGCCACGGTGATTCGAACGGAGGGGTCGACTCTCGCCAAGACGGGATTCAAGCTGCTCGTTGCCCATGACGGAACGATCGCCGGAGGTACCCTTGGCGGGGGCTGCCCGGACGGACCGATCGTGGCGGTGGCGGAGGAAGCGATGCGGACCGGCGAGCCCCGAGTGGTGCGGGTCCACCTCGTGGACACGGAGAAGGCGGTCGAGGGAACCGTTCGGGAGGATAATCCGGACGAGATCTGGGTCCAGACGAACTGTGGAGGCACGCTCGAGGTCTACGTCGAACCGATGCTGCCGTCTCATCGGCTCGTCATCGTCGGTCAAGGGGGGAAGGACGACCTCGAGGCCGCGCTGGTGCATCATGCCAAGCTGCTCGGCTTCGAGGTGGTCGTGATCGACCCGACGCCGGTCCTTCCCGAGGCGCCGCATCGGTTGACCGAGGCCTCCACGGTCGACCCCGCTCAGCTCGGGCCGCACGACTACGTGGTCGTGCTCACGAAGGGCGAACGGGACGTGGCGGTGCTGGAAGCGATCTCGCACGCCCCCGTGAAGTTCGTGGGGCTGCTGGCGAGCCGGCACCGGCTGCGGCAGAACCTCGCCGACCTCGAGAAGCGCGGGGTCAGCGCCGACTTCCTGCGGTCGATCCACGCCCCGATCGGTCTCGATATCGGGGCCCGGACGCCGGAAGAGCTTACGGTGGCGATCCTGGCCGATATGCTCTCCACCAAGTACGGAAAGCACACGCCGCACACCGCGGCCAGCGGATGATCGGCCGGATCAGCGCAACGGGTCGATCTGGATCAGCGGCGCGCGCATGCCGGTTCGGCGGGGATAGTCCCGAACATACGCCCCGTAGTAGGGAACTCTGCGAGCGACGACGTTCCGGAACGCGACGCGGAGATCATCGTCCGAGAGGCCCCGGGTCGGGATCAGGTCATCGTTTCGGTTCAGGCAGCCTTTGAGCTCGCCTTTGTGAGTGACCCGGATCCGGTGGCAGTTCATGCAGAACTCTGGGTTGGCGACCGGGTCGACGACCTCGACCTCAGCCCCGTTGAAGAGGTAGACCCGTCGGTGGTGCATCTCGCGGATCAGGACCTGGTCCGCCTGCGCGTCCAGCCCGCGCTTCACCGCATCGATGTCCACGGACCAGTCCCGGGCGCCGACCAGCTCGGGCATGAACTGGATGAGCTGCAACCGGAGCCCTTCCCGTCGCCGGATGAAGGCGATCAGTTCCGGGATGTAGGGGAGTGTGCGTTGGAAGACGACCAGGTTGAGCTTGACCGGCGTCAGGCCCACCTCGAGCGCCGCATCGATGCCGCGCAGCACGGGGGCTAGGGCCCCGCCGCGGATCGCCTGGAAGGCCCCGGGGTCGAGCGAGTCCACGGAGACATTGACCCGCTTGAGCCCGGCATTCCGGAGCCCTTCGGCACGCTGCGCGAGCAACGATCCGTTGGTCGTGACGGACACGTCGGGAACGTGGAGCACCGTCCGGGACACGATCTCCTCGAAGTCCGACCGCACGAGGGGCTCGCCACCGGTGTACTTCACCGAACGGATTCCGAACTCCCGCGCCAGGCGAACCAGGCGCTCGACCTCGTCGACGGACATCTCTTCCGGATGGGACTGACCGGGCCGGAGGACGGGCCCAAGGCCCTCGTCATGACAGTAGACGCACGAGAAGTTGCAGCGCTTGGTGATGCTGATGCGGATGTCCGTGACTTCGCGGCCGAAGGTATCGACCAGCATCGGAGAGACCTTGGAGCCCGAATCCCTCTAAAGGTTTCTCCGAGCAGCCACGGAAAGAGTGATGGCCCGAGGCCCGTCTCGTGGATGCACCGTATGGTGGCCGACTCCGACCACTGGACCACGCCCGAGGCCGTGAAGCAGGCGCTCGCGGAGCAGCACTACCTGGCCGACCCGGCCCTGTCGATGTCGGTCTATCTCGCGGCGCAGCTTTCGAAGCCTCTGCTGCTGGAAGGGGAACCCGGCTGCGGCAAGACCGAGCTCGCGAAGGCGGTGGCCGCCGCGACGCGTGCCGAGCTCATCCGGCTCCAGTGCTTCGAGGGACTGGACGCCCGGTCGGCACTCTACGATTGGAACTTTCCGAAGCAGATGCTGACCATCCGGCTGCACGAGCACGAGAGCGGCTCGCGGGACTCCCTCGAGAAGGAGATCTTCACCGAGCGGTTCCTGCTCCGCCGTCCGCTGCTCCGAGCCCTCGAGGAGTCCGGGCCCGCTCGGCCGGTGCTGCTCATCGACGAAATCGACCGGGCGGACGAGGAGTTCGAAGGACTCTTGCTCGAGGTCCTGTCGGACTTTCAAGTGACGATCCCGGAGCTGGGTACGATCCGGGCCCGTCGACCCCCGTTTGTCGTGATCACGTCGAACCGGAGCCGCGACCTCAGTGATGCCCTGAAGCGGCGGTGTCTGTACTCCTTCGTGGACTATCCGACGGCGGACCGGGAGGTGGAGATCCTCCGCGCGCGCGTTCCGCACGTGGGTGAGCAGCTGGCCCGGGACGTGGTCGCGTTTGTCCAGCACCTGCGTGGCGAAAAGGAACTGGTGAAGCGCCCCGGGGTCGCCGAGACGATCGATTGGGCCTCTGCGCTGCTGGCGCTGCATCGCGACAGCCTGGACCCGGCGGTGGTCGAACAGACCCTGGGATGCTTGCTCAAGGACGCCGGGGATGTCGAGCTGGCCCGGGACCGGGGTCTCGTCCACACGGTCGGCGCGTAGCCCCCGAGTCCATGACGACCCCCTTGCCGGCCGCCGACCATCTGCATCGGCGGCTGGTGGACTTCGTCGGTGTTGTACGCGACCGCGGGGTCTCCGTGGGCGTCGGCGCCGAGGTGGACCTCGCCCGCGCCCTGGAGGTTCTGCCCGAGGTGCATCGGGGGCACTTCCGGGACGCATCCGTGGCGGTCCTCGCGAAGTCTCCCGAGGAAGCCCGAGTGGTGCTCCAGGCCTTTGACGACTTCTTCGATGCCGGCCCGCGTCGACCCGGTCTCCCGTTCACCGGTCAGCAGAGCCGAGCCTCGTCCGCACCGACGACCCTCGGGCGCGCGGGCCGCACTCCGAAGCCGGACGAGACGGACGCACCCACGGGGACCACCGTCTTCGGCAGTTACAGCCCGGACGCGCCGGGCGCGGGGCACCCGCTGACGCCCGTACCGGCCCGAGAGCTCCTCGACCTGCGTCGAGGCGCCCGACGATTTCGGCGGCGGACCGCGACGCTGCCGGGTCGGCGGCGGGTCCGCTCCCGCCGCGGGTCGGTGGACGCCCTGGCCACGGTCCGTCGGGCCCTTGGCCGAGGAGGGGAGTTCGTGGAGCTGGTCCGGGAAGCGCCACGGCCCGGTCGGGCGGAGTTCGTGATCCTGTGGGATGTCAGCGGTTCGATGCGGGAACATGACGCGGAGCTCTTCGCGCTGGTCTATTCGCTCGAACGGGTCTCGCGCAGCGCCCGCGTGTTCGCCTTCAGCACCCGCGTCGAGGAGGTGACGGAGGAGATCCGTCGCAACGGATACGAACGGGCCACGCGCGCCGTAGCGACCCGCCTTGCCGCGGAGGCTGGCGGCACCCGGATCGGCCCCTGCCTCCAGGAATTCTCGGACCGGTTTCCCGGAGTGCTCGGCGACCGGTCCACGCTCGTGGTGGTCAGCGATGGGTGGGACCTGGCCGAGCCCACCGCCCTCGGGGAAGCGCTGCGACGGCTGCAGCGGCGCAGCCACCGCGTGGTCTGGGTCAGTCCCTACGCCCGACGCCCGGGATTCGCCCCGCGGACCGCAGGCCTCGTCGCGGCGCTCCCGTTCACGGATGAGCTGCTGGGCCCCGAGGATTTCCGTTCGCAGTACCCGCTCCGTCCGATCGAGACCGAAGCACGGACGGTCCCGAGCGCCAGCTAGGGCGGTGTCGACGCCGGGGCCGGTGCCTCGGCTCGGCCGGGGATCGGCGTCTCATCCCCCGCCGTGGAGACGGCGCCCGCCAGGCCCCAGCGGGCCAGGAGGAACCACTCCACCGTCATCACGACAAAGGACGCGAGACCGAACGGGAAGGTACTCCAGACCGTGCTGCGGACCAGGAACGACAGAGCCTCCCCCGCGACCATCGCGAGGAACCCGAGCGCCACCCCGAGACCGACCCAGAGGTATCGAGGGGCCGGTGCTGCGCTGCGCCAGACCTCTCGCACCAGCAGCACGAACGTGCCGGTCATGACCACCGCCATCCCGATGGCACCGACCTCCGGGTCCGGGACGACCCAGGGACCGACGGCCGCCGACGCGGAAAACCCGTAGAGCACCCATCGCTCCCGGGGCCGGATCGGTAGCCAGGTGACGAGAAAGGCCATCGTCACGAGCATCGCCCAGAAGAACCACGCCGAGGTGCCCGCGTCGCCGACGAGCGTGGCGAGGCCCGGCCATCCTTCCGCCGAGTACGTCGCGGGCCCGACCTGGGCGAGCACGAAGGTGAGGCCCATGAGGAGCTCGTTACCGACCATCAGGAGGGCGAACCCCAGCGGCCAGAGCAACCCGTGCGACGGCAGAAACTTCGTGCCGGCCCGAAAGAGCAGACTGATGGCCCAGAGGCCGACGACGGCCATCATGCTGTTCAACGCGATGAAGACCGAAACCGTGGAGGCCTGGCCCGGAGAGATGACCGCGTAGATGCCGGAGAACCAGAGGGCCATCGACATCAGCAGGATTCCGAGCAGCAGAATGGCGGTCGCCAGCGTGGGGCGCTTTCCACTCCGGGGAAAGAGGGCGGTCAGGATGTACAGGTTCCCCGCCACCATGAGCACCGCGAGCAGGAGGAAGACCGGTAGCCACTGACTCGGGGTCGGAAGGGCGGGAATCATCGAGGGGCACCCGCTCGAGGAATCACGGGGCCTGCCCGGTCGCCGGTGGCGTCAATCCGGCCCCTGGGGGGTCAA
Source organism: Thermoplasmata archaeon (assembly GCA_030041175.1). Lineage (GTDB taxonomy): Archaea > Thermoplasmatota > Thermoplasmata > Lutacidiplasmatales > UBA184 > JAKIWV01. The sequence continues at coordinate 29,892 of JASHOK010000010.1, forward strand.
CGGACTTCAACGCCGCCAGGGAGGAGGGTACCGGTAGCCTTCCCGGCGTGTGGTTCTCCGGTTGGGCCGGCGGCGGCGTGCGCTCCGGTGCCGTCGCTGCGGCCCACAGCAGGGGACGCATCGCGGCCCGGGGTCGGAGGCCCAGGATGATCCCGAAACTGCCGAGGAGAGCGTACTGGAAGGCCCATCGCAAGAGGAGTGCGGGTCCGATGGAAAGGCCTGGAGACACGGCCCCCCAGGCGGCAGAGCCTCCCGCCAGTCCCGCGATCTCGTTCCCGAGCCCGTGCCAGCCTGCGGCGGCCACGGGGGGAGGAAGACCGACGAGCAGCGACACGCCGGCGATCACGAGCAGCGCGCGTAGCACGAGGCCCGGGACCGTTGACATCCAACGCACGAGGAACCGGTAGGCGGAGACCGGCACCAGGGCCGCGACCACGGCAGCGAGGCCGACCAGGACATGCTGCAGCAGCCAGCCGGTCCACACGACCAGCGACGCAGTACCGGGGTTCACCGTGAGCCAGGCAGCGACCAGCGCCAGCGCCCAGGTGACTCCGGCGGCGAGAAGGAACACGCGAAGTGCAGCGCCGGCCGCGAAGCGCCGGTCCAGGGGAGGCGTGCCGAGCTCCAGCCGATCGGCCCCCGGTTCCGCCGAGGCGAGGGCCCCGTAGACCGTGAGCAGCTGTTCTTGGGCGAGCAGAGCGACGTAGAGAATTCCGAGCTGAAAGACCCCGAGGTACCAGTTGTCGGTCAGCAGGGTGGCGAGGTTCGTGCCGGTGGCTTGGGCGGTCAGTCCGATTCCAGCCGTCGCGGCGGCCGTAGTGGAACAGCACGCGCCCAGCGTGACGAGAGCGATCATCGCCGGGGTGAGGCCGGCCGCCGTCCCGACCGCGGCGGGCCGTCCGGCCGAGCTCCGCCGGCGGAGGAAGTTCGCCGTCAACACCACGGCGACCGACATCCCGAGACCTACGCCCGCCGACGTGAGGACCATGAAGATGGTCGGCAGGAACGGCAGTTCGAGGGCAAAGTACGGGGTTGCCGTGAGCAGGCCCGGGTAGTCCCAGCTGGGCGTGCCGGTCAGGAGAATGGCCCAGAAAGAGGACAGGTGCGCCGGAGGCCAGAAGATCGAGAGCATTCCACCGACGAGCATCGCGATCGTTGCGTAGACCGCGGCGATGACTACCGCGAGTAGCAGGATCCGCCGTCGCTGCAACAGCGAGCGAGAGTGCGCCAGCGTCAGCAGAGACCAGATTCCGGGTCCAGCCCGGCGCTCGGGCATGAGAACGGCCGATGAGGGGGGTGGACGCCTGATATGGCCTCCGTACGGACTTTTCCCGCCGCCAGTTTTCTCCCCAACGCCGCACCTCGCGGGGGGGCCGTTCCGCACTAGAAGCTGAGTCGGCGAATGCCCGGTAGCAGGACAGGACCGAGACCGGCACACCCGAGGTAGGTGGCGGCGATCACGAGCGCGAGCAACGGCGCACCCCACACCGCGGCCAGTGTCCCCACGACGAGTGCGCCGACCGCCGTCGGAATCCCGCGGAACAGGTAGAGGTTGGTCAGCACCCGGCCGAAGCGGTCCTGCGCCACGACTCCTTGGATGTACGTGAGATACGCCGAGTAGAATGCAGCCGCCACGACTCCGGTCAAGCCCCAGAGGATGAGGCTGGGGCCCAGCATCGGCGCGGCGTAGACCGACGCGAGGATCAGAACCCCCTCGGCCGCGGTAGCGCCGAGCAGGTAGACGGAGACCGAACGGCGAGGGTTCAGGTAGCCGAGGGCCAGCCCTCCGAGAACTCCGCCGATCGTGAACGATGTGAACAGCAGCGCATAGCTGAACGTCGGGTCGGCGAACTCTCGCTGGGTGAGGAAGGTGATGAGCAGCGGCGCCGCTCCGACGAAGAATCCCTGGGCGCTCGAGAAGATCGCCAGCTGCAGGAGCGGCCGACCGACTCCCCGACCGAGTTCTCTCCAGCCATCCCAGAAGTCCTCGAGAAACCCCGTGGTCGGCGTCCGTTCCGACGGAAGCGAGAGCGGAATGACCAGCAGAGCCGCGGCCACATTGAGCAGCGCATAAACGTACATCCCACCGCCCGCTCCGACCAGGAGCAGGAGGGCGGCGCCGATGCCAAAGCCCGCAACGGTGTTGATCCCGGTGATCGTGTTGAACAGCGCGTTAGCGCGGAACAGTTCTCCGGACGAGGCGAGTCGTGGAATGAGCGCGTTGTCGGCGGTCCAGGTGAAGTCCCAGACCAACGAGATCCCGGCCACGAGAGCCAGGAGGGCCGGTACCGTGAGATGGCCACTCTGTACGGTGAGCCCAATGCCGAAGGCAAATACGGCCTGAAGTCCGTAACCGAGGAGAAGAACGGTCCGGAGGTTCCGGGCACGGTCTACGGTGGGACCTGCGATGAAGGTCACGGAGTAGGCGCCGAACTCGACCAGCACGACGAGTCCGGCGACGGCCAGGTTGTGGGAGATCTGGTACGAGAGCAAGAGGATGGCAATCTCGTAGATTGCGTAGCCTCCCCAGGCGACTCCCGACGACGTCAGCCCGAGCGCCATCCGGCGGTTCCAGAACAGCTCGAGGTACCCTCGGTCCGTCTCCGCCACGGCGGTCCCAGTCCTTCGGAGAGAAAAGACGGATGGAAAACACCGAAGGGGCCAATGTTCAAGTAAGCCCCGACCTGTCCATGAGTCGGTATCGCATGCCCTTCGGAAAGGCGAGTACTCGGCCCTCCGAGTTCGAGAGTTCTCCGCTGCCGGAGGGCGCCCAGCTGGTCGACCGGATCGCCAACGAACTCGACCTGCTATCGCGCAACGTGGAGATCCTCGAACGGCTGGGCGACAAGAACCCGCTCGGGATCATCCGGCTCAGCGAAGCCCTGCGCCTCCCGATCCACAAGGTGCGCTACTCGCTGCATCTGCTGGAGCGGGAGGGGGTGATACAGCCGTCGGCCGAAGGGGCCGTGCTGACCGACAAGGCCCGACAGTTCTGGATGCAGCTCGACGAATCTCTCGACCGGATGGCGGCCGTAATGCAGCAGTTGAAGCAGAAGGCCAGCGCGCACCAGGGCAAGGCCGCGGTCGGTCCCAAAGGCTAATAGACGAGGCACCGGTCGGCGCCGCCGGTGCCGCCGTAGCTCAGCGGCAGAGCGCTCGGCTGTTAACCGAAGGGTCAGCGGTTCAAAGGTCCGGGACGCCTCGCGCGACCGGTCTGAAACTCCGCTCGGCGGCGCCCCCGGCTCCCGATGGGCCCGTAGCTTAGCCCGGCTCAGAGCGACCGGCTCATAACCGGTCGGTCGGCGGTTCAAATCCGTCCGGGCCCACTCCCCGACCGACCGGTGTCGACCCGCGGCCGCCCGTCCGTTACCGCCGTTGAGCCAAATGGGTAAAGTGGCTATCGGTACCATTCTCGATAGAAAATGGCCGTTCTCACTGACGACATGAAACGGGTGGTCCGCGCGCAGCGACTCGGCTATGTCGCGACCGTCTCGGCCGACGGGCACCCGAACGTCTCTCCGAAAGGATCGGTCGCGGTCTGGGACGATGACCATCTCGTGTTCGCGGACGTCGAGTCGCCCCGCACCATCCGCAACCTCGGGACAAATCCGAACGTCGAGGTCAACGTGGTCGATCCCGAGGTCCGGAAAGGCTACCGGTTCAGCGGAAAGGCGACCGTCCTCCGGGCGGGCGATCAGTACTGGAAGGCGATCGAGCACTACAAGTCGGAGGGTGCGGACATTCGGCGGGTCCGGGCGATCGTGATCGTCGCCGTGGAGAACGCGGCGCCGGTCGTCTCTCCATGCTACCTTACTGGGCTCGCCGAAGAGGAGGTCGCCGCCCTCTGGGCCGAGTGGCACCGGAAAGCGAAGGACAAGACGGTGGTGGACCTGATTCCGCCGAACGACTTCTAGGAGAGGCAGAGTCCCTCGATGGGTGGCCTCTTTCCTCCCAACGCCCCGGCCACGTCGGACGTGGCAGCGGTCGTGGAGGTGGCGCTCGCCGTGGCTCTGGTGGTCGGCGCATTCCTGGCGCGTACCGGTCACCTCCGGGCGCATCGCTATCTCCAGAGCTCGGTCATCCTGGTGAACATCCCGATCGTCCTCTACGCGATGGTCCCTCCCTACCTCGAGTACATCGCCCCGGGGCTGCCCGCACATTTGGCGCAGCCGAGTTCGTTGATCCCGTCGATCATGCTGGTCGCGGGAGCGGCAGCCGAGTTGCTCGGAATCTACATCATCCTGGTCGCCGGCACGACCTGGATACCGGAGCGGTACCGCTTCCGGAACTACAAGATATGGATGCGGACCGAGCTGGGACTCTGGTGGGCCGTGGTCGTCTGCGGGCTGCTCACGTACTGGCTCTTCTTCGTCCCCGGCGCAGCGCTGTAGGCTCGGGCTCCGACCCGAGGCCCGGAATCGGGAACCCCCTCTCACGCTCCAAACATCTATAATGCTCAGACTCGGTCGCGCAGCGCCTCGATGTCGTCGTGGCGAGCCTCTCCGCCTTCGGGTATCCGGCTAGCGGTGCTCGGAGTTGTCCTCGTTGCGATCCTCGTGGCGGATCCCGAAGTCCGGGCGCCGCTGCCGCCACAGGCCGTGGCGCCCGCCTCCGACGCCCATGGTCTCGTCCCGAGCGTCGACACGACCACGACTCTGGGCGAATGGGCCGACCTGACCACCGTCTCCGGGGCCGTCCCCGAGCCACGCCAGGGGTATGCCATGGACTACGACCCGGCGTTGAATGCGATCATCCTGTTCGGTGGAGCCGACACGAACGGCAACCCCTTGGGAGATACCTGGGAGTACACCCAGAGCGGATGGACGAATCTGACCCCGAGCCTGAGTGTATCTCCGGCGCCGCGCGGTGAACCGGCCATGACCTATGACCCGGCGCTGGGCGGCCTCCTCCTCTTCGGTGGAAAGTTCGCTACCGGCCCTCTGAATGCCTACGACGACACCTGGGAGTTCAACGCCTCCGGATGGACCCAGTTGAGCCCGGCCACGTCGCCCCCGGAGGAAGCCGGCGAGCTCATGGACTTTGACGCCGCCGACGGATACGTGTTCCTGTGGGGCATCGCCGGCAG
>JASHOK010000093.1 GCA_030041175.1 Thermoplasmata archaeon
TTTCCGGAGACCTGCATTCGTGCCCATGCGGCACTGGCCGTGGACGCCGGTGCCGAGCTACACTACGGCGAGGGAGTCGCCGGCTGGACCAGTGAGAGTGGGTCCGTCGTGGTGCGCAGTCGCCGAGCCGAGTATCGAGCCCGGCACCTCGTGCTTGCGTCCGGAGCCTGGACGGTCCAGGTGGCCCAGGATCTCGAACTGCCGCTGGAAATCGAGCGCCAGTTCATGCTCTGGTTCCCCCCGGCAGACCCGGAAGCGGTCCAACCGGACCGGATGCCCGTGTTTGTGTGGGACCGGGGCCCGGAGGCCGAGACGTACGGTATCCCGGACTTTGGGGATGGTGTAAAGATCGGCTCTTGGCACGGACGGGTCGCGGCGACCCCCGAGTCGGCCGACCGCGTCCTCCGAGATTCCGAGGCTGACCCGGTTCGCCAGTTCGTCGCCACCTCTCTGAAGCCTCTGCTTCCCAGGGAACGAGAGACCGCCTCCTGCCTCTACACGAATGCTCCGGACCACAATTTCCTGATCGGAGTTCACCCACAGTACCCCAACGTGACCGTAGTGTCGGCCTGTTCCGGGCACGGGTTCAAGTTCACGAGCGTCGTGGGGGAGATCGTGAACCACCTGGTCCACGGCGTCTCGACGGGCTTCGACCTTCGTCTCTTCGATCCGGGCCGCTTCCGCCGTTAGGAACGGCCGTCGACCGCGGCGCCGCATTCGCGCGGCTGGGCCCGTACCAACCGGTACCTAAAGTATAGCCTCGGACCAGTACCTACGCCTATAGAGGCCTCTTGAGGCGCTCTGGCGTCACATGAGTCTAAGCGGACGGCTCTCCGCTCTCCTTCTCGGCCGCCAGCAGACGGAGTCACCCCAGACCACGTCTCCCATCGGTCCGATCTCGCACCCGGTCGTCCCTGGGCTGTCTGGTGTACCGAGTCATCGTCACTCCCTTTCGACGGGTCAGGTCCGGGTCATCCTGGCCGTCGCGGTCGGAGTTCTGGCAGTTCTAGTTGTCGCCGATGTCGGGGCCTTCATGAGCGCAGAGGGAACCTCTCACGTGACCTCGGTCGGCTGGTATGCGGAGGGGGAGTTCCTGTCGAGTAGTGGAGGCTTCGCGGTGCACGCGTCGAGTACCTTCACGCTGACCATCACCTGCGACCTCATCTGTTACAACTTCGACAGTGCTTCCGTAAGTGCGCCTTTCCACCTCGTCCGCCTCTCGGTCGTCAACGAGCCGATCCAGTACACGAACGTGACGATTCGGGCTCCGGCATCGGGCTACACCGGCCCACTTTCCATCACTCTTGGATTCCCGTAGTCGGCGTAGTACCGACGCCGGTCCCGGTTTAGGTCACGGCCAGGAAGCCCTCCAGCCGTCACGGCCCCGCCCGGAGGCCGGTGTCGAGCCGGGGTGCCTCGTAAATATGCTGGGTCGGCATCTTGTCTAGGAGAGCATGCCGGAGGGGGGAAGCTCCGGTTCGAGTTTTATCGGGCGCCGGCCGACCATCGACGCCCTCCGGCAGCGACTGGACGAGCTGGTCGCGGGCCGGGGAGGTATCACGCTGCTCGTCGGCGGCGCGGGTGTCGGAAAGTCGGTCCTCGCCGCGGAGATTGCTCGGGACGCCCGGTCCCGCGGTCTTCGGGTGATCGTGGGTCGGGCTCCCGCCATCGACGATCCGGCTCCCTTCGCCCTGATCCGATCGGCGCTGGAAACGCGGCGTGCCGAACCGGCCGTCCCCTCCGATGCGGGCACTCTTCCGAGTGCGGACCGGTCCCTGCTCGAATTCGCCCCCCGGCTGGCGGAGGCTGATGGATCGCCCAAAACCGGCATCGAACAACGTCTTCTGAAGGCGCTTGACGAGACGGAGGAGCGTGGACGGCGGGCACGGGACCACATGCTGGCTCAGATCGCGAGCCAGTTCCTCGACTTGGCGGAAAAGGAGCCCGTGCTCCTCGTTCTCGAAGACCTGCACCGGGCCGACGACTCGTCGCTCGCCGCAGTGCAGTACCTTGCCGAGCGACTGGAGAAGCGGCCGCTCTGGCTCCTCGCCACCAGTCACCCGCTTTCCTCCCTATCGACATCTGGCCGGAAACGCCTCGAGTTGCTGGAACGCGCCACCCGGCCGGAACTCGTGTCGCTACGACCCCTGGTGGCCGCCGAGGTCGCCGAGTTCCTCCAGGCCGTTCTTCGTACTCCCGACGTCTCCCCGGCCGAGGTCTCGCAACGGCTCGCCGAGTCCGGCGGGAGCCCACGGCTGCTCGAGCAGTTCGAACGACGCCGAGCCTCGGGGTCCGAGGTGCAAGGGCTCCCGGCGCCGGGGAAGGCCGGGCTCGGTCCCGACCTGCAGCGAACCCTTGACGAAGCGTCGGTCCTCGGCCCGGAGTTCACCCTCGACCTTCTCCTCCGCGTCAGCACGGCTGGCCCGGAGGCCGTCCGGCCGGCGATCGACGGGCTGCTATCCCGGGGCGGCCTGCTGGAGCGGCCGAACGGCACCCTCGAGTTCCCCGAGGACCGTCTGCGGGAGCGGGCCTACGGCCACCTAGAGGAGGAAACGCGACGCATCCTCCACCAGCGCGCCGGAGAGGCCCGCGAGGCGGCGGGAGGAGCCGACCAGAACCGGATCTTTGGCCTCGCGCGGGACTTCTATCTCGGGGAGGGGGATCGCAAATCGGTCGAGTACAACCGGATCGCTGCGGAAATCGCAGAGGGCGCTGCGGCGCCCGATGTCGCCCGGGAGTTCCTCGAACACGCCCTCGAGAACCAGCAGGAGTCCTCCTCCTCCGACCTGGAACCAGAAGCCGAACTGGTGCTCGAGCTGGCACGCATCTCTCTCGAGCTCGGCCGGCTGGACGAGGCCGAGAAGGAGCTTCGGCGCTTCCTGGACGCGCACGGGACCGATCCCGACTTTACTCCGCGCCTCCGGAACTCGCTCGAGATCCTCCTCGTCCGCGTCCTGACTGCTCGCGGGCACCTGGACGAGGCGACCGGAATTGCCGAGCGGGTCCTGGCCTCCCCGACCATCGCTGAGCAGCCCAGCGTCCGGATCGGCGCGCACGCCCAACTCCGGTACTCGCTCTACTACGCCGGGCGCTACGCCGAGGCGTTGGACCAGAATGCAGAGGTGATCCGCCTGGCCCTCGAAGCCGGCGACGAGCGGGTGCTCGCGTACGCGAAGCTCTGGAGGTCCGGCTGTCTCGCCATGATCGGTCAGGCGGACGAGGCCCTCCTCGAGGCCCGTCAGGTCGCGGTGGCGTTCGACCGTTTCGGGACGGCGGCCCAGTCGGCCCAAGGCCACCTGTTCCTCGGGAACATGCTCGCCGACAACCGGTCCACGCCCCAGATCCGTCAGGAGGCGCTGCTCGAGCTCCGGAAGACGATTCGTCTTGCTGCCCAAGCCCAGGACCCCCGTCGAGTGGGATGGGCGTTCTACCACTCCGCCGAACTGCTCCGGTTCGAGCACCGGTGGAAGGAAGCGTCCGAGAATGCCGTCCAGGCGGTCAGCACACTGACCCGGATCGGCGACAAGGTCGGCCAGGCCGTGGCCATCAAGGTCCGGGGTCAGATCGCCATGGATCAAGGCGACCTCGAGGCCGCGGAGAAGGACCTCACCGAGGCATATCGAATTCTCTCGCCGCTGCATAACCCTGTCAACGAGATCGATGTCACCCTTCGCCTCGCGCAGCTGGACCTCGCCCGCGACGACCGTCGCACCTTGCGAACCCGCCTTGTCGAGCTCGAACGGATGAATCTCCTGACGGCGCGCCCCGATCTCGCCGCCGAGTTCTCTGAGCTTCAGCGGGCCGTCGCCCGCCCGGCCGCGGACCCTCCAAGTCGCTCGGATTGACCGTACTGAATCGCGGGGCACGGCCGTCCCGAGCGGGGCAGAGGGTGGGCCCCCGGGCGAAACTGGAGAGGGCCGGGAATCTCCCATCCCTTCAAATAGCGGCGACCCGGTCGACGCGCGGTCGAGAGTTGTGGCGACTTCCGCCTCCTCCGGTCGGTTCGGTCTCGCCCTGCTGACGACTGCGGTGGCGGCCTTGGCTGTTCTCTCGGGGGCTGCGACGCTCGCTATGCCCGGCCGGGCAACCGTACACTCCCCTGCGCTGGCGGCTGGCGGACCGTCCGGGCTGCGGGCAGCGACGAGCGACGTCGATCTGTACGACGATTTCCAGACCGATACCGCGTTGAACGCCACGGCCTGGGCCGTAAACGGCTCGGTCGCATCGGGTGTACTCGCCTCACAGCGGGCGTCCACGCTCGCGTATCTGAACGGCGTCGCCCCCACCTTGGACTTCTCCCGGCCTTGGGGGCTCTCGTTCAGCGGGGTCACTGCGAACTACACCTATGCCGACATCCAGTCGAAGGCGACGTTCGATACCCCGTTCTCCGCCCAGACCAACGTCGAAGTGAACGCCTCCCATGGGAACACGATCATCTTCGGGATCACGAGCGCCAGCGAAAGTGAGGGCGTGGTCTTCGACGGCAATCTGAATGCTACCGATGCGCCGGACTTTGGCATCGGCGTCGCTTCGAATGGTGCAGAGGGCTTCCCCTGGAATGGCGGACCGATCCTGAACCTCTCCCCGACCTACCATGAATGGTTCAACCTGACCATCTCGGTCGACGACACGGGGTTCGCCACCCTCCTGCTGACCGACAACCAGAACGGTGCCATTCTCGGTCAAACGGGGTATTCCGTCGGAGCCGGAGCGTACTACGTCTACCTGGGAGAGTACGTGGATGCTCCCAAAGCGGGAAACGGACCGAACGTGGCCTCGTATTCGTGGCTCTACGTCAATAACACGGCGACCAGCCTGGCGCCCGACGTCCTGGGCGTCGTCGCCGATCCATCCGTCATCTCGCTCGGGGCGTCGACCCACATCGAGGCATTCCTGACCGGCGGCCTCAGCCCGCTTACCATCCAGTACTCCGGGCTGCCCGCCGGCTGCCCCTCGGAGGACCTGCTGTCGTTCAGCTGCACCCCGACTGCCTCCGGCTCGTACACGTTTACGGTGAACGTCACGGACAGTCTGGGCCGCTCGTCGGACGAAAGCGGATCGCTGGTCGTGAATTCGGTCCCAATTCTGGCGATCACGAGCTTCCTCGCGGGTCCGGCCGTTCTGCCCCTCGGTCAGTCGACCCTCCTCGCGGTCGTCGCGAGCGGAGGGACGTCTCCGCTCAGCTACGCGTACTCCGGGCTGCCGTCCGGGTGTCTCAGCAAGAACGTATCGAGCCTGATGTGTCAACCTTCCCAGGTGGGTCATTACACGGTGGAAGTCACGGTGACGGATGCTCGGGGACAGCAGACCACGGCGGAGGCCGATGTGAACGTGACCGCCGTCACCACGACGACCTCGGGACCTTCGTACCCGGAGTTCTTCGCCGCGCTGGGCATCGGCGTAGTTGGCGTCGCGGTAGGCGTGGTCGGCATTGTCTTGGCGTTGCGGCGAAGGCCCCCTGCCCCGAAGCCGGACTGAACCCTTCGCGGGCCCGCACAGGCCTCGATGGCGCCGATCTGCCGTTCGCGCAGCCGGGGGTCTCGCCCGGGCTGCCGGAGGGGACCCGAGGCGCTAGGCTGCCCGGCGGAAAAACGCCACTTCCTCCGCCCCAGCGTACCGCCAGTTGAATCGCCGGAACTCGGGCTTGGCGATCGGGACCCAGCGGTTGCGAAATCCAACGCGTCGGAAGAACTCCGCCGAGAAGCCCGGGTGTCCTTCGCGGACGAAGGCGTCCACCTCCGGATTGTACCCGAGGGGGACGGTGAAAAACAGAGGACCCCGGATGAGGGTCGCGAAGTGGCCGAGCGCCTTCCGGAAGGCGGGAACGTGATCCGGTTCGTCCCACCCGATGTGCTCCAGCGTCGACACGGAGAGCCCGGCGTCCCAGCTGCCCTCGAGGTCGAACAGGTCGACGTTGAGTACCCCGGACGCTGCCTCGTACTTGTCGACCACCGTGCCGGCACCGTGAAGGACGTTCCCAAGCTGGAGTAGCCGGAGGGAGCGCGTTTCTTCGACGAACTTACGAGCTGCCGGAATCTCTATCACGCGTTCACTCGTGTAACCTAGGCGTCGGAATTGGCGGCGCTGCGTCCAGCCCGCGAGGAACCAGCGGGTAGCGTTGGCAAACCCGACCAATGAAACGATCGACAACCAGTAGGTGCCGAACCGTGGTTTAGGGGGCGGAGGCTGCCCGTAGGTGGACGGGGCCCAAGGAAGGCGCACCTCGCCGGCGGGATCGGTCAACGCAGTGCCCTCGTCATCCGGTCCACGGTGTTCGGCTGATATGAGGTTGAGCGGCGAATGGGGCACCGGCTCGAACGCCCGGCAAAGCCGGGGCCCACCTCGAGCGGGTGAAGACGTTCACCTACAGCCCGGGCGGGGCCAGGGGTGCGCCGCAGGCTACACAGCGCGCGGCGTCGGGCACGTTGGGCGTATCACAGACCGGACAGCGGCGCAGGTCGGGGTCGGTGGGGCCCACATACCGCATAACGGGGGCCGCGACCGTCGACCGGGCCCACGCACGAAAACCCCCGGCCGCGGCGGCGACCAGCACGAGTCCCACGAAGAGGCTCGCAGCGCCTTCGGTATCGAGGTCATTGACCGTATAGATCGAGAGCCCCGGGTGGAGGGCAGGAACCAGAAACAGGGCAGCACCGACGACGATGAGTACCGCCCCGATGGCATACAGGACGACCTGACCGATCCGTCGCACGTCGACACCGCCAGTGTCACGCGTTCAGCCGAAACCACGCATGCTCCGACCCCGCCCACGGAGTAGCCGGTCACTTCGCGCGACGCGGTTTGCCTCGAGACGGGCGGCGCGGGGCCGGCTTCCTCCTCGCCTTCGTCTGCGTCTCGGCTCGGATGAATGCCGTTGGCGCGCTCAGCAGCCAGAAGATGTTCCCGTCCGGATCGGCGAACTTGGCCATCGCGCCCCAGCTTTGCTTTGCGAGCGGCTGAGGGAACTGGACCCCTGCCGACTGTAGACGACCGACCAGCCCTTCGATCTCGTCGGTCACGAATGCGATTCCGGTGTTGCCGGGCTCGACGGGTTCAACGCCTTCGCAGAGATGAAGAATGAATCGGTCGCCCGGCGGCGCTATCGTCACCGCATGACCGGTTCCGCCGACAATGTGTACGGCGAAGCCGAATTTCTCGGCCCACCAGTTCGCCGCAGCCTTGGCGTCGGAAACCGATACCGCGCAGTCCGCTAGGGCGAGCATTTCGTACCTCGCCCGGCCACCAAGACTTCCAGGCTTAAGCTGCTCGACGGGGTCCTGAAACAGGACCGACCCGGGGGCTCTCCGGGTCCGACCACGGATAGGAGCCCGGGAACGCGCACGGGCTCCGGTCCCTGTTAAGAGCCGGATGGCTTCCGGCTCGTGATGCCGCCCGCTGCCCCGCTACCCTCGATGGCTCCACCCCCTCCGCCGAGCATC
>JASHOK010000094.1 GCA_030041175.1 Thermoplasmata archaeon
GGATCACTTGCTTCCGTTTCTATCGGCGGCGCAGCGCGAGCAGGCGTTGGAGATCCTCCGTCAGACGGTGGCGGCACTGCGTGCCGAGGGCCTCGCCTACCGGGGCATCCTCTACGGTGGGTTCATGCTCACGGCGGAGGGCCCGAAGCTCCTGGAGTTCAACGCCCGGTTCGGGGACCCGGAGTCCCTGAACGTCCTCTCCCTGTACGAGCCCGGAGACTTCGGAGAGTTGATGCTCGGCGTAGCAACCGGCCACGTAGATCCGGTGAACGTCCGGTTCCGGCTTCGGGCCACGGTCACGAAGTACGTGGTCCCCATCGGCTACGGCGCTCATCCCGAAGGCGGTGCGGTGCTCGAGGTAGATGAGGCCGCGATCGCCGACCAGGGGGTTCGTCTCTACTTCGGCTCCGTCGACGTCGCGGGGGCGGGCCGGGTTCGTCTGACGACGTCCCGCGCGGTCGGGCTGGTCGGTGAGGCGAGCGCGATTCACGAGGCGCATCGCCGGGTGGAGTCGGCGCTGGCCTTCGTCAAGGGGAGCTTCTACGTGCGCCACGACATCGGGAGCCGGGACGACCTCGCGGCCCACGTCGAGCACATGCGAACACTTCTCGCACCGGGCGCGAAGCCCTCACCGCTACCACTCTCCGTGGCGCCTCCGGGCGCCTCTCCCGAAAGCCACGGGACGGCCAGCCAGGTCCTCACCGACTGAGCGCCGACTGCACGTCGGGGCCGCAGCCCGCGACTCACGTCGCCGTGCGTAAAGTGTCATAAAGCGCGTCGGCCTCGCCGCTCTCCCGTGTTCTGCCCGAAGTGCAAGCGCCTGATGCGGCCCGATAAGGCCGCGGGGGTCTGGGTGTGCGCCGCCTGTGGGACGAAGGTCCCGCTCGGAAAGGGGTCGGAGGTCGGACGGTCCGCTCCTCAGGCGCGGACCGTCGCCGTGGTGGAGGAGAAGCACGCCTCGACGCTGCCGACGGCCGACGAACTCTGCCCGAAATGTGGCAACACGAAGGCCTACTGGGTCCTCCGGCAGACCCGAGGCGCCGACGAGCCGGAAACGCGAATCTTCGAGTGCACTCAGTGCGGACACAAATGGCGGGAGTACCAGTAGCGATCGAGCCGGTCGAGCGGGTCCGGGCCCCCGGGGCCGTCGGGCAGCGGGTCCGCCTGCGCGGATGGGTCCATCGCTCGCGGTCCTCGGGAGGGCTGCTGTTTCTCACCCTTCGGGACCGTACGGGCTCCGTTCCCGTGACGATCCGAAAAGATGCGGTCGGCGCCGACCAGTTCGCGGCGGCCGAACATGTCCAGCTGGAGGGAGCGATCCAGGTGAGCGGGGTCGTGGCCGAGGACCCTCGGGCCCCTGGCGGCCGAGAGGTACGCGCCGACGCGGTGGAAGTGATCCACGCCGGCGAGCCGTTCCCGATCTTCAAGGATCAGACCGAGGAGTTCCTGCTCGACAAGCGGCATCTCACGATCCGAAGCCAGGAGTTCGTCCACACGTTCCGGGTGAAGGCGGCGCTGCTCGCGGAGCTCCGGAGGTTCCTCGCCGAGGAGGAGGTCCTGGAGGTCACGCCACCGATCATCACCGGGAACGCCGCCGAGGGGGGTGCGGAGGCCTTCCAGTTCGACTACTTCGGCCGTCCCGGCTACCTGGCGCAGACCGCCCAACTCTACCTGGAGGCGATCATGTTCCCGAACGAGCGGGTCTATGCGATCACCCCCTCGTTCCGCGCCGAGAAGTCGCGGACGCCGAAGCATCTCACCGAGTATACCCACCTCGAGGTCGAGCTGGCCTGGACGGACCTGAACGGCCTGATCGACTTCACGGAGCGGATGTTCGTAACCAGCCTCCATCGGCTGGCCGACCGCTGTGCGGCGGATCTTCGAGCGCTCGGGCGGGACCCCGCCGAACTCACCGCGCTGACGGCGCCATTCGACCGGCTCACGTATGCCCAGGCCGTGCAGCGCCTGCAGGCCCAGGGCCTGCCGATCGAGGCCGGCGCCGACCTTGGAACCGCTGAGGAGCGTGCCCTCACCCTGGAGCGGAGCTCCCCGATCTGGATCACGCACTTCCCCGTGGGGATGAAGGCATTCTACATGCTCCGCTCGCCGGGCGATCCCACCACGGTGGAAGCCGCTGACCTGCTCGGCCCGGAGGGCTACGGCGAGCTCGTCGGGTCCAGCTGCCGCGAGACCGACATCGACCGGCTGATCGAACGGATCCAGGCGACCGGGGCCCGGCCGGAGGACTACGAATGGTACCTCGACCTGCGGCGGCACGGCAGTGTGCCGCATGCCGGATTTGGCACCGGTATCGAGCGGATCGTGCGGTGGGTCGCCCGACGCGAGCACATCCGGGATACGACGCCCTTTCCCCGAACGCCGGCCCGGCATACGCCGTAAGTGGACCCGGCCAGGCGAAATCCTAAGTGCCGGAGGCCCATGGGGCGATCGTCGGGTACGCTCTGAGGCACCGGTAGTGACTCCCCCAAGTTCTGCGGATCCGGCCACCGGGGCTCCGGCCCTCCCTACACCGACAAGCGTCGTGATCGACCGCGTCTCGCACGAGGATATCCCGGAGATCTGCGCGCTCTACAAACGCGTCTGGGAGGTGCCCCATCCCGGCATCCCAGCGGAGTTCCTGAAGGCCGCCGCGCCGACCCCGCTCGAGTTCACGAGTCGGATGGAAGGTGTCACGTACTTCGTCGCCCGCGACGGCAAGCGACTTCTCGGGGTCATCGGCTGCTCGTTCAGCGAGGGGAACTGTCACCTGGTCGACCTTGCGGTGGACGTCGAAGCCCGGCGCAAAGGGGTCGCGACATCGCTCGTGCTGACCGCGGTCGACTGGGCACGGAAGAGCCATGCGAATGCGGTCTGGGCCGACGCGCTCGGTCGCTTCCCCGAAGCCCGGGCCCTGTTCCACCATCTCGGCTTTGCATCCGCCGGCGTCCTCCACCGGCACCGGTGGAACGAGGACGTTCACTTTTACGAAACGTTCCCGTAACTGCCGGAGGCGGCGCCGCGCGCCGCCGGGGGCCGCGACGGCCGGAACGTCGTGGAGCCGTGCAGCTGCACGAGCCGTCGGAGCCGGTGCAGCGCTTCTTCTCCCGATCCCTGGGCGAACAGCCGGGCCCCGCGGCCCAATTCCGCGATCTCCGTCTCGACGGGAGTGCCGTGGAGCCGCTCGTCCTGCAGGAAGTCCCCGTACCGGGAGACGAAGCCGGGGAGTTCCCGTTGGACCTCTTCGAGCGCGTTGGTGCGCAGCGCCCGGAGCTGCTGCTTCAGCGAGGCGAGCCGGCCGCTGCGGAGCTCGCGTTCGAGCTCCTGGCTGAGTTCATCGGGGTCGCTCGGGACCGTGAGCCCCAGCGCGGCGAGGTCGCGCAGGAGCGAGATCACCGATTCCAGTTCCTCCCGCGCCGTGTCCAGGTGGCGTTCCTTGAGCGAGATCACCCGGTCGACCTGCTGGTAGGCCGTGAGCGCCCGGCTGATATCGCCGGCCTTCGCGAAGTGCACCGCGTCCTCCATCTGGTCCCGCTCGAGCCGGCTGTCGACCGCATACGCCTCGAGCCGGGTCAGCCGGGTCTTCACGTCCCGCTGCCACTCCTCGAGCGCCGACAGGATCTGGTTCTGAGCCAGCCGTTCGACGCCCTTGAGCACGTCCGCCCACCGGTCGTGGTCCGAGGCGCGACGCGCCGCCTCCTCGGCCCACCGGGGCAGGACCGGTAGCGTAAGCCCGAGCGGCTCGACCATCTCGGCCCATTGCTGGAGCTTGGAGAAGCGACGGGCTAGGTCCGGCGCCACCGCCGACTCCCGGGCCGCTGGGCTCGGACGCGCCGGCGCCGGCGACTCTACCCGGATCGCTGCCGACGGCGTGCGTTCCGGAAGTGCGTCGAGCGGCGCACCACAGTGCGGACATCGCGCATCGGAGTCCGACACCCGCTCGTGGCACGTGGGGCAGCGAAGCTCCTCGTCAGCCAAGGACGCACCACCGGAAGGGCATGCAGGGGGTGAGATTTGAACTCACGAACTCCTACGAGACCAGGACCTCAACCTGGCGCCTTTGACCAAGCTGGGCCACCCCTGCGGGCCCCTCGGCGCGTACGGCTCTCGTGCCATAGCCTTTGTGCCCGGAAATAGGGCGGGTCTCGTTCCCCCCTCTATACAGAGAGATTCTTCCACGGAAAACACTTGTACTGAGGCCTGCTCGGCGATTCGATGCCCGACCGCCCATCGCCGGGGGCGTCCGGACCCCCCGGGGCCGCCATGGTCTACATTGGTCTCAAGCCGACCATGACCTACGTATTCCAGGTCGTGGCCCAGCTCAACTCCGGTGCCAGCCCGGTCGTGGTCCGGGCCCGGGGGAACGCCATCGCGAAGGCCGTGGATGTGGTCGAGGTCGTCCGCCATCGCTTCCTGGAAGGTCAGGTCGAGATCGGACGGATCGCGACCGACACGGAGCGGCTCACCAACCGGGAAGGCCGAGAGGCCAACGTCTCGGCGATCTCGATCCCGCTCAGCCTGGTGGCACCGGCCCCGACGGAACGAGGGCCGGCGTCTGCGTCGCTCCCCACGCCGGAATGACCTGCCGCCGGTCGAGCACCCACGTGGACGCCCAGCGGTCTCCCAGTCGCTGCCGTTCCGAGTCCCGCAGCAGCTGAGCGCCACCGATCCCCAGCGCCGCGACCAGGAAGATGACCACGATCCCGATCAGGACCGCCGACGTGACGGCCAGGTCGATGCCCAGCGTGGACAAGGGGGCGCTCGAGGATCGGACGAGAAACAGCACGGCCGGGCCCCCGAAGTCGCCGATTACGAACAGGATGAGCGCCTTCGGTGCCTCCCGTAGGAAGGCTTGGAGCCAGCTCGGCCGGGCCAGGCTCCGATCCGTCACATTCAGGTGGAACAGCGCCTTTCCCACCGTAGCGCCGAAGAGGCGATCGCAGACCACGAAGTACAGCGCAGCGTAGCCGATGTACGCGAATACGGCGAGGTTGAACGGGAGCCCGCTCAGCACCACGTCGGCCGAGCCCGGCAGGCGGACCGCCAGTGCTACCCAGAGCACGATCGCCGGGAACGTGACCAGCGAGAGGTCCACGGCGACCGCCCAGGCTCGCCGACTGGGAGCCGCGAACCGGAGCCGGCTCAGGTCCCGACCGAGACGCACGAACTGCGTGGCCATGACCACGCCGCGCCGCGCGTCCGCGTGACTCGGCGGTGAGAGGGAGGCAGACGACACCAGGTTGTGATAGTCATGCACCACGTAGGGTGCCACCGGAAGTCCGTCCCAGGCGTCTTTGGGGTCGTCGGTCCCGGGGAACTGGAAGATCGACCGGACCCGGGCGGCGGCCGACTGGCCCGCCGTGACGGCGTCCCGGACGGAGCCGGCCGGGTCGCCCTGGTCGAGTCGGGCAGCCGCGGATCGAAGGAAGTCCTCCGGGGACCGAGGCGTTTCCACCGGAACGGGGGCCAGGGTCCCGCGGTAGCGGACCGCGATCAGGAGGAGCCCCGCTCCGACGGCCATCAGGCCCGAAAAGTAGACCAGATCGAGAATGCCCGCACCGCCGATGGCGAGCAGCTCTCCCCCAGTGCCAACGTAGAGCGGTGGCTCCCGGAGTAGGTCGGCGCCGAGCAGCGTACCCAAGGTCGCCGTCCCGTAACCGATTCCGAGGCCCCGGAACGGCGGGACCCGCCAGACGGAAGCGGCGACCCAAGTGGCGACGACGCCCACGAGCCAGGGACCGAGCAGATAGTACGGGAAGGAGGAAACGATACCCGTCCCGGGAACGCTGGCCGACGTGAAGTACGTCACGATCAGCGCCACGGATACCAGCGCCAGGAAGGTCTGCGCACGGGAGGACGCCTCGGCCGGGATCGACTTGGGCCAGAAGAGCACCGCACAGAGGACGACTACGCCCGCGACCGCGGGCACTAGGATGACGCTCCACAGCCCCGAGGTGACGACCACCACGCCGAACTGGACCCCGCTCTCGATGGCCAGAAGCAGCACCACGAACGCGGTCAGCCCCCACCGAGACCCTCCCAGCTCGCGATGCAGCAGCACGATCGAGAGAACGATAGGGATCAGAGCGCCCCCGAGGTTGATCGCGAGCACGTCGCCGGCCCACCCCAGAAAGGGTGCGTCGGCAAGGGAACAGAGGAAGGCACCGGGCAGTAGGAGCCAGAACGTCATCCGGCCAAAGCCGCTCGCCCGCGCCTCTGCGGGCCGGGTCCATGCCCACAGGAACAAACCGACCCAGAGGACTGGCGTAAGGGCAAGGCTGCCGACGCCCCCGATCACGTCGTTGGTCAGGACCCAGGGGTCGACCATCTGATCTCGTCCAACACCCGCCGACGGGAGGTCCCCTTCGGCGACCCGGTAAGAGCCCGCCGCCGGGCTAAACGCTTTTGGTACCTAGGGCGCCGCCGCGCGCGCCAAACATCGGGCACATGGGCCGGCGAGCAGCCCCCTCGTCACTTGTCGCCGGAGCCGCCCAAACGTTTTTGCCGCGCGGCCTGTCGCAGCGCCGATGCCGGCGACCCGGACGGAGCAAGACTCGCTCGGGAAGCGCGAGGTCCCCGCCGAGGCGTATTACGGCATCCAGACGCTGCGAGCCGTCGAGAACTTTCCGGTCAGCGGGCTGCGGGCCTCTCCCCATCTGATCCGAGCCTACGCCCTGCTCA
>JASHOK010000011.1 GCA_030041175.1 Thermoplasmata archaeon
TAAGCCGGCCGACTCCTCGGCCGCGAAGACCTAGACTCGGGTAGGAGAATCGCAGTGGGCGACCCGAAGTTCCTGAGACGCCGATACGACACGCCGAAGCATCCGTGGGAGGGTCCCCGGATGGCGGAGGAACGGCGCGTCGCGGACAAGTACGGCCTCAAGAACAAGCGGGAACTCTGGAAGGCCCAGTCGGTGCTCCGGAACTTTCGGCGTCAGGCGCGAGAGCTCCAGGCCCGCTTGCGGGCCGGCGAGCCCCAGGCGGCTCAGGAGACCAAGTGGCTGCTCGACCGGCTGACCCGGCTCGGACTGCTGGCGCCCGGCAACCCGACGGTCGATGACGTGCTGGCCCTATCCGTGGAGGGGCTCCTGGACCGCCGACTGGACTGGCTGGTCTTCCAACGGGGTCTCGCGCCCTCGGCCAAGAGCGCCCGGAAGCTCATCGTCCACGGCCACATTTCGCTCAACGACCATCGAGTGACGCGACCCGGCTACCTCGTGCGCCGGGACGAAGAACCGTCCGTCTCCTACGCCCCAACGAGCCCGTTGACCAGCGAGGAGCATCCGCTCCGCGTCGCGATTCGGGAAAAGGCCAACGCGCCGCCGGAGGTCCCTGCCGAAACTGCCGAAGGGGGCGCGTAGGACATGGCGCGGACCGGCATTGCGCACATCTTTGCGAGCTACAACAACATCCACATCACAGTCACGGACGTCACCGGCGCCGAAACGATCGCGAAGGCCACCGGTGGAATGGTCGTGAAGGCCGCCCGAGACGAATCCAGCCCCTACGCCGCGATGAAGTGCGCCGACCAGGTGGCGGCGGTCATCAAGGAGAAGGGGTACGACACGCTCAACGTGCGGGTCCGGGCCCCGGGAGGCAACAAGAGCCGGTCCCCCGGACCGGGAGCCCAGGCCGCGATTCGGGCGTTGGCGCGGGCCGGCATGAAAATCAACCGGATAGAGGACGTGACACCTGTACCTCATGACGGAACGAAGCCGAAGGGTGGCCGTCGGGGGCGGAGGGTCTAGCGTGGAGGTCGATATCCGGACGCTGGGCCCGCGGGCTGCGGACCTGGAGTTTCACGAGGGGAGTGCGGCGCGGGTAAATGCGATCCGTCGGACGCTGTTGTCCGACGTTCCGAAGCTCGCGATCGAGGACGTCGAGTTCCATCTCGGTCCCATCCGGGACGAGACGAGCGGGAAGGACTACGACTCGTCGACGAGCATGTTCGACGAGGCGATCGCCCACCGGCTGGGGCTCCTGCCCATTCCGATGGCGCTCGACCAATTCCGCAAGAAGAGCGAGTGCACCTGCGGCGGAGAGGGTTGCGCGCACTGTCAGGTCGTGTATTCGATCGACCGAAAAGGCCCGTGCACCGTCTATTCAAAAGACGTGGCGCCGATCGGCGACCCGTCGCTCGCCATCATTGAGCCCGAGGTCCCGATCGTCCGCCTCGGCTCGCGCCAGGCGCTCCTGGCGTACGCGACCGCGGTGGTCGGAACCGCCCGGGACCACGCGAAGTTCCAGGTTTCGCACGCGGTCGGCGTAGCTCCCCACGCCAAGATCCAGATCGCGAAGCACACGGGCTGCTCGGACGCCTGCCTCCAGCGTGTCGGCAACTCCTGCCCGGTCAACATCCTCGAGTACTCGGACGGAAAGGTGAAGGTCACCGACGACACGAAGTGCATCGTTTGCTTCGCCTGCGAACAGACCTGTCCACACGGTTCCGTCAAGGTGCAACCGTCGGAGACCGACCACTTCCTGCGCTTCGAGACCGACGGGAGCCTCACTCCCCGCGAGGCGCTCCGGTTCGCCCTCAAAGACCTCAAGCGTCGATTCGAAGAGCTTCGAGAAGCCGTCCAGGCGATTCCGTAGTCGCGCTCAGGCACCCCGTCGGCGGGGGCGACTCGGCGCAAAGTCGAAACGCAACAGGGCACCGATTCGCCCGAGCGCCGCGAGCCGCCGGCCCGGCTCGCCTTCTTCGCGCACAACGAACAGCTGTCCCCGCCCGGCCCGGACCGCATCGAGGAGGGACTGGACGGCCGGATCTCGCAGGAGCGACTCATGGACCAGCAGGGTCTCGATGGCCCCCTGCGCTTCGGCCTCCCGGACCTCCTCCAGCCCTACCGCCGCGCGAGCGCCGCCGAGCGCCGTGACGAGACGCTCGACGAGGTCGGCCTCCTGGACGGCCACGCTGTCCGAAAGGACCTCCGACGCCCGACCGGAACGGAAGAGCTCCTGCAGACCCGTGCCACCGGACTCCGCGGTCGGGTAGACCCGCAGCTTCGACTTGACGGCCGGTAACCGTTCGAGCAGTGCCTTGCTGAGTTCTTCCTTGAGAAAACCGGGGCCGGCAATGATGAGGGCCTCCACCGTCGGCACTTCGCGTTCCAGCAATCCGAGCAGCTCGGCCACGTAGGCCTTCCGGTCCTTCGGCCCGGTCCCTTCCCGGTACCGCTTGCCCGAGATCGACCGGTTGACCTCTGCGACGGGTTCGATCGCCCGATCCCGGACCCGCACGATCGTCGACTCGCCCCAGTCCACGGACGCGACCAGGATCTTGTGGTCCCCCCGATGGTGGGTGCCTTCCTCGAGCAGCGCTCGATCGGACGGGGTGAACTCGGACTTCTGGATCGTCAGCTCGTCTCCCTCCTGCAGTTCCAGCGTATGATGCCGACCCTGGTCGAACGGTCCCTCGACGATCGGGCCGGTGACCCGGACGTGGCGCGAGAATCCATGGAATTCCACCTGCGTGGCTTCGACGGTCAACCAGACCCGTCGCCGTTCCCGCTGCGCCGACGGCGTGTCCGCCGGCGCTTCCGGATCCCTTCGCGTCGTCGAAGCCCCTACCCGGTCACGGGGCTGGATCAGTCGCGCGACGCGCCAGAGATCGCTCGGGGTTTCGAGCCGCAACCGGAGCAGTCCGGCCCTGGGGTCATGATGCAGGACCCGCACGGAGCTGCGGGAGGGGGACGGCAGTTAGATAGCCTCTGGGTCGGGGTCTCGGCGGACGCGCCCGGTCACGTGGAGTGGTCCCGTCGCGTATGATCCTGGAGGGCAGCGACGGAGTAGAACCGCCGGGAGCAGAGCGAGCACGGCAAGGTCGGTCGATGAGCCTTCGCCTCGGGTCCGGCAGGATTCGGGCCGTGGCTCTCCTTGCGATGCTCTTCGAGGTCATCGGCGGAGCGGAAGAGTCGGCCGCACTCCGCGCAGGCAGCGCCCACCTCGTCGTACTCGACGTACGGCATCTCAACGACGAGGTGGCCGTCTCCTAAGTGGGTTGTGGCGGGCCGCTGACCCCCCAAAAACCAACCCCCTCGCCCTCCGGCGAGCGCGGAAGGCTTAAGGGGGACGTTCCGGGTCGGCCCGCGGGAGGGGCGCCGCCTGCTCCGTTCTTCATCCCTGACCTCTCAGTTCGACTTCGTGCGCTTGCTCGTGGCGAGCGCCTTCGGCTATGCCGCGCCGGCCTCCGCCGCCGTCCTGGTCTCGTGGATGAGCGTGTCCGCCTACGGCCCGTCCATAGTACACCACGCCGCCGACGCGGCCTGGGCCCTGGCGCTGCTCGGCATCGCCTCGACGATTCCGACCCTCGCCATTGCGTTCGTATCGGGCACGCTGGCGGACCGGATGGACCGCCGATCGTTGCTCCGAACGTCGAACGGCCTCGGCATCGTCAGCCTGCTCCTGCTCGTCGCCATCTTCTGGGCCTTTCCCACCCGGAGGTTCGCTGCGCCCGGGCCGGCCGGCTTCTTCGTGCCGGAGTGGTTCCTCTGGGTCCTGCCCGTCTGGGCGCTGCTCGCCGCCGCCGCGGCGCTCACCCGTCCCACGCTGAACTCGGCGGTGCCCCAGGTCGTAGCGAGCGACGTGCTGAGCCACGCGAATGGGGTGATCCTCTCGGCGAGTCTCCTCGTCTCCGGCGTCGGAACGCTCTCGGTCGGCATCCTTCTGGCACCACTCGGCCCGGTGCTCACCCTCTTCCTTCCACTGGCGTTCTTCGAGACCGCTGCCGTCGCCCTCTTCACGCTGGAAAGCGATGTGACCGGGGCCCGCAAGTCGAGCGGTCGGTCGTTCGCGAGCGATATGGTCGCGGGCCTGCGGTATGTCGGGAGCCGAACCGGGCTCCTCGAGATCACCCTTGCGTCGCTCGGAGTCAACTTCTTCGTCGCGGTGGCCTGGGTAGAGCTGCCTCTCTACGTGCACAATTGGCTCGTTCAGGGCGCCTTCGTCCTGGGTGCCCTCACGTTCGTGTCGAGTCTCGGCATGGCCATCGGCGCCTCCGCGGTGAACACGATCCGTTACGAGCGGGCCCCAGGAGGGTACCTGGCCCTCTTCGTGGTCCTCATCGGACTGAGCCTGCTCATTCTCCCGTTCACCCATTCCCCCTACGTGGCCGTTCTCGCGGTTGGCGTGTTCGGTCTCCTCTTGGGAATGGTCACGACGATCTACCTGGTCGTGATCCAACGTTCGGTACCGAACGAGCTCTTGGGCCGGGTGTTCGCGGCCGATGAGGTCGGAAGCTTCGCACTCGTACCGCTCGGGCAGTCGGTCGGCGGAGCGATCACGGCCCTGCGCGGACTGGCATTCGCCTACTGGAGCACCGGCGGCGGCATCGCCGTGATGGGTGCCGTCATGGGCGGACTTCGGGACCTCCGGGACTTTGCTGCCGGCCGTGATCGGATCGCCCGTATGCCCGGGACGGGCTGAGCCGGCTCAGGCCGTGCCGGGCCGCCGGTTCCGGTACAGATCCTCGGCTACTGCCTGGAAGCGCTGTCCAAACGCTCGTAGCCGGTCGGAGGTTCCCTCGGTAATGGGGCGAATCCGGACGTCAAACGGGAGATCGGCCGCTCCGGGGAGGGTCTCGATGGTTCTCGGGGCGACGAGGCCCGGCACCGGACTGTGCGGCTCCAGACTCAGGGGCCGGTCGCGGCCACCCTCGACGAGAAAGAGATGGCCCCAGTGCTCGGCTCCGCCGCCGGGCCGGCGTTGGAGGATCGAGACCTTCCAGACCCGGACGTGGACGGGCGACTCGACCCCGGGACCCTCCCAGACCGGGCCGGTGTAGACATCCTCAAAGGGCGCGCGGCCCGAGACGGCCTCCGCTGCCGCTTCCCAGAGTCCCAGCCAGTCGGAGGCCGACGCAAGAGGCTCGTCGCTCATCCGGCTCCTAGTGCGAGCGTTACGATGCCCGCGAAAATAGCGACGGCGCCGATCCACTGCACCAGGCTGAGACGCTCCTTCAGGAGGAGCACGGCCCAAGCAACGGTCACGGCACTGAAGAGGCCGCTCACCGTACCCAGCACCGCAAGCGAGTGACCGGTGGCCAGTCCCAGATTGTATGCCACGAGGGCAAGGCTATCGAGGACGGCGATGGCCACCGCAGAGAACGCCAACCCCTTCCGCGGCAGTCGTAAGGAGTTCCGCTGCCAGGCGACGAGGGCGACGGGGCCCAGGCTCAGCACACGGACGATCGCCGCGGCCGTAATGGGCGGGATCGGCCCGACTACGACCTTCAGTCCGAAATAAAAGATGCCGTATCCGACGAACGCCGCCGCCGCCGACAGGATCCCCTGCCGGTGATCCTTCGCGCGACTGACCTCTCCGACGGTCACCCGGCTGATCAGGATCACGCCGCCGAGCGTGAGCACGATGCCGGCGACGTCCGGCGCCGAGAGGACTTCGTGAAGCAATACGACGGCGAGGATGACGATGAGCGCCGGGTATCCGCTGGCGATCGGAGAGACCACGGATAGGGTGCCGTACTCGAAGGCACGGTACAGGAAGAATGAGGCGACGATGCCAAAGAGGGTCAGAAGAGCCAGCAGGCCCAGCGGCCCCAGCGGGATCGGGGTGTGAGGCTCAAAGATCACCGCGAGCGCCACAAGGAGCGGGGAGCCGAGCAGCTCGAGATAGAACAGGGTCTCGACAAAACCCACACGGTCTGTCGTACGCTTGGCAATGTAGTCCGAAGTACCGTAGCCGAACGCCGTGGCCAGTCCGAAGGCGATATCGCGCAGCGAGGCCATCCCGGAGAGTCCTTCCTGTGAGCGGACCCGGGACGCCCGGGCTTAATGAACTCCGCACCTCGAAGGGCGGCCGAGCTTTGCCTCCATCGAACTCAAGTGTGCGCGCGCCCCGCCGTCGCCGGGACGCCATGCAGCGCGTTCGAGTCATCGACTCCCACACGGAGGGCGAACCCACCCGGATGGTCGTGGCAGGCGGGCCCGATCTCGGTGCAGGCTCCCTGGCGAGCCGACGGGACCGCTTCGCGCAGGAGTTCGACTGGTTCCGGCGGGCGCTGATCGACGAACCTCGGGGCTCGGAAGTCGCGGTCGGCGCCTTGGAAGTCCCTCCGGTCGATCCCACGTCGACGACCGGGGTGATTTACTTCAACAACGCGGGGTATCTCGGCATGTGCGGTCACGGCACCATTGGGGTTGTCGTTTCGTTGGCTCACCTGGGCCGGGTCGGTCCGGGTGACCACGTGATCGAGACTCCGGTTGGCACCGTCTCCGCAACGCTCCGGCCGGACGGCGCCGTGTCGTTCCGCAATGTCGAGAGCCGGTGTTCCCGGCAAGGCGTGACCCTTGACGTTCCCGGATACGGAGCCGTGGTCGGGGATATTGCCTGGGGCGGGAACTGGTTCTTCCTCACCGAACAGTCCCCCGTGGCGGTCGTTCGCCAGAATATTCCGGCTCTCTCGACCTACACCACCGCGATCCAACGAGCGCTAGAGGCTGCGGGGCTGGGGGGGTCGGACGGCGGTCGGATCGACCACATCGAAGTATCCGGCCCGTCCGACTCGGGGGCGGATAGCCGAAACTTCGTACGGTGTCCGGGTGGCATGTACGACCGGTCGCCCTGCGGTACGGGTACGAGCGCCAAGCTCGCGGTACTCCATGCCCGGGGCCAGCTTGCGCCCGGTCGGCGATGGCGTCAGGAAAGCATCCTGGGCGGGGTCTTCGAAGGCTCGTTCGAGGCAACCTCGGCCGGCGTCCTTCCCACGATCGTGGGCCGGGCGTACGTGACGGCGGAGGCCGACCTCGTGCTCGATGACCGCGACCCGTTCCGGAACGGGATCCCCGCCTGATGCCGCCGGACGTCGATGTCGCCGTCGTCGGAGCTGGGATCGTCGGCGCCAGCTGTGCGTGGCATTGTGCAAGCGCCGGGCTGAAGGTCGCCGTCCTGGAGGCGGCAGGACCGGCGGAGGGCACCACCGCGACGAACATGGGCCAGGTCCTCGTCGAGGACGGCTCGCCCGCCGAATTCGAGCTCACCCGGTATTCGGTCCGCCTCTGGCACGAACTTGCCCAGGAGCTACCGGCGGAGGCCGAGTACCGGCCCATTGGCACCGTGTGGGTTGCGGAGACCGATCAGGATCTCCAGGTCGCGGAGCGACGCCACCGGTTCTTCCAGGACAAGGGCATCCGCTCCGAGCTCTGGGACTCTGAACGACTCCGGCAGGAGGAACCGCAGCTACGGGCCGGTCTCCCTGGGGGGCTGCTCGTACCCGACGACCTCGTGGTCACGGCCGCACCCGTGGCACGGTGGCTGCTGGACAAGGTCCGTTCCTCCGGCGGCACAGTTCGTGACCACACGCCCGTCCGGGGTTTGGCCCGAGGGCAGGTCGAGCTCGCGGGGGGAGGCCGGGTTTCAGCCACCCACATCGTCAACGCGGCGGGTGTTGCCTCGCCCCGCCTCTCTCCCGGGGTCCCCGTCCGTCCGCGGAAGGGGCATTTGATCTACACCGATGCGCGACCGGGGTTTGTCCGCCACCAACTGATCGAGATCGGCTACGTCGCCAGGGTGCTGGATGTCCGGGCCGACTCGATATCGTTCAATGTCCAGCCCCGGCCCGGGGGCGACATTCGTGTCGGCTCTTCGCGCCAGCTGGACCGGTGGGACTTGACGGTCGACCCGGCCATCGTGCGCGGGATGGTGGACCGTGCGACTGAGTTTCTGCCCGCGATCGGGAGATTCCCGCTCGAACGGGCCGCGACCGGGCTGCGACCGGCCTCCTCCGACGGCCTCCCTCTCATCGGTGCCTGGCCGCCCCAGGACGGCGTCTGGCTGGCGACCGGCCATGAGGGTCTCGGCATCACCATGTCGCTCGCCACCGGACGCCTGCTCGCGGACCACCTTGTCGGTCGTCGATCTGAGATCCCGATCGAACCCTACCTGCCCCGCCGAGTACTGGGCCGGGCCGCTCACCAACCGGAGACTTGATGGCGGAGCCACCGCTGGCGCCGTCAGCGATGGATTGGAAAGGGGTCCTCCCGGCTGTCACGACGCCGTTCACTGCGGACCTGTCGGTGGACATGGACGCGCTCTCGGTCCACTGCCGGTGGTTGATCGACCAGGGGTGTAGCGGCGTCGTGGTTCTCGGATCCCTGGGGGAGGGGGGTACGCTGGACCGATCAGAGCGAACGGGGGTGGTCACCGCCGCGTGCCGGACGTTGGGGTCTCGCGCACCCGTCGTGGCCGCCGTGTCGGCGCTGACCACGCGCGCTTCCGTCGATCTGGCCCGTGACGCCGAGGCGGCAGGCGCCGCCGGTCTCATGATTCTCCCGCCCTACGTGTATCGGGGCGACTGGCGAGAGACGAGCGCCCATTTCGACGCCGCGCTGCGCGCGACCTCACTCCCGTGCATGCTGTACAACAATCCGGTCGCCTACGGGACCGATGTGCGTCCCGAGGAACTGCTGGAGCTCGCCGAGGAGCATCCCACGCTCGTGGCCGTCAAGGAGTCTAGCGCCGATGTCCGGAGGATCACGGCGATTCGGGCCCTGCTGGGCGACCGCCTGGCGATTTCAGTCGGAGTGGACGACGCAGTCCTCGAGGGCGTCGATGCCGGAGCCAGCAGCTGGGTGGCCGGCCTGGCGAACGCACTCCCGGCGGAGTCCGTCGAACTGTTCCGGCGGGCGACCGCCGGCGACCGAGCCGGGGCCTTCGAACTCTACCGATGGTTCCTGCCGCTCTTACGGATGGACACCTCGCCCAAGTTCGTGCAATTGATCAAGCTCTTGCAGTCGGAAGTGGGGCGTGGATCTTCCCGCGTGAGACCTCCGAGACTGGAACTGGTCGGCGAGGAGCGGGCGGCCGCCGTCGAGACGCTCCGACGGGCCCTCGCGGAACGCCCGTCGGCGGCCGCATCGGGGTGAGACCTCGGCCCCTCTCCGGACGTCCAACGGGAGTGCCTGCCGATTGGACCTTCGGGTAAGTGCGCGCGCGTCCCTTTCTGGGTCCATGACGGCCTTCCCCGAAGACCGACTGCTCAGCCAGGTCGTAGCGGCACTCGAGCGACTGGGCGGCACCGCGACCCTCGACGAGATCACAGGCCAGCTCTCCCGGAGCGGAGCGATCCAGCTGCCCCACGACGCCCTCCAGACGATCGTTCTGATGACGCTCCGGGCGAACCGCGACGGCCGAGGGATGGGATGCTTTGCCCAGCGGCCGGGCCCCGCCTTCGGCCTCGTCGCACGGCCGGATCCCCCCGCGGGACCGGATCGGGCCGAGGACCTACCCCGGACGCGTTCGCCGATTCAGCGAGAGCCGCCCTAAAGGAAGAACAGGACGACGCCCACGAGCAAAAGGGCAGCTCCACCGGCGCGACGGCCCTGAACGACGAGACCTCCGCCGATGACCATGACCGCGGGGCCGGCCCAGAACTGGACCTGATAGGGTGTCGGAATCGAGGGGAAGCAGAGGAGTTCGCACGTGGGCCGGCTTGGCTGGACACCCACCGGTGTGAACGGGATGTCCGGAACGGACGGCAGCGCGTGACCACCCCGCTTGCCGAGAGTGACGATCGAGAGGCTCGTCGAGAGCGGCGACGTGCCGTACGCATCGGCGGCGTCGACCCCGACACAGTAGCTCGACGCCGGGGAAAGACCGGTGATTATGGCCCGGAGCCCCGAGATCGTCACATTGGTCGCTCCGAGTCGGAGGCAGGACCGTCCCCAGAACACGGTGTAGCTCGAGACGTTCTCGGGTGGGGGGACCCAGGTTACGGTCGCGGAGCGCGACGTGACGAACAGTTCCCGAAGGCTTGTCGGAGAGACCGGTGGACCCGGAAGAAGGAGTGCATCGCCGATCGCATCGGGTCCGTGCCAGTGCAGGTTCCACGCCGTGACGGCGAAGTAGACCTCTACGCCGGCCGGAAGGTCCGTAATCGTATACTGCCGGACCGATGCCGGTTCGGAGGCAGACCCCGTGTACTGCCCCGGCGAAATGCCCCAGCGGATGGAGTAGTTCAGCAGCGGGTCGATTTCCGAGTTAGCCGCAGACCACTGGATCGTGGCCGTGGTCGACGTGGTAGTGTTCCCGGTCAGCGTGACGGCCCCGGGGCCGGTGGTCTGGGCGATCGGGGCGTCGGCCGGAGAGGGAAATTCGGGCTGTCCGACTCGCCAGAGCCACCAGATCGTGCCGTTGGAGAACCCGTCGGCGCCATTGATCGGACAGCTCCCCCCGTCACAGTCGGTGGACTCGGCACTGATGAGGTAGGAGCCATTGAAGTACAGTCCATCGGCCGAGTCGGAACTGCCTCCGGCCTGGTCCGGCGAGTACGTAGCGTTCGCGAAGACGCCGGCCGTCTGATTCGTCTCGTAGAATTCCTGGCCGAACGGGTTGTCCACAAAGGAGTTGTTGTCGAAGAACGGCCAGAAGGCGGCCGAAAAGGACGGCGCGTCCTCGACGAGGGAGGCGCGATGCTCATCGGCTTCCACGGTAAGCGTCAGCCGTTCGTTCGGATACGTGGAGGAGCCGGGGGTCTGCGCCGCCAGTACGGTCCGGGTACCCAGAACCCCTCCGGGAGTGACAGCGTATTCGAAGGTGTACCATGCCCCCTTCGAAAAACAGTCGAAGGCCAGCGCCCGCGAGGAGATGTTGAAGGACGGCCCGGTTACGGCATTCGTCAAGAAACCGGATCCGTAGTGGCCGTCAAAGACCTCGTCAAAGCCGGTGCCGTCACCGGGTCCCGCGAGACGCCACTGGACGATCCCGTCTGCCGTGGACCCCTCGGCCTGAACGTCGATGTACGACGTCAGCTCCGGAATCCAGTAGATGTTGTTCGCCTCGAAGAAGGGCAGGATCGGGCCATCCCAGGCGGTCTGGTTCCAGAGATTGTAGAACCAGGTCCGGCCCGTATCATCGATCAGCACTGCGGTGGAGAGGTTTCCCTCCTCGCCGACCAGGTTGACCTGGGCGTTCTCGAGCAGCGTGGAGTCCTCGGAGGTCCAGTTGTGCTCGAACGTACGGCCCGTTGTCACGTTCACGGCGTACAGGGTGGCCGACGTCGCGGTGGTGCAGGACGCGAGGCAGCCGAGACCGTATATCCAGGCACCGTCGGAGGTGATGAATTCCTCGTTCTCCCAGCCCTTGTAGTCCATGAGGTTCGTGTACAGCGGAAGCCAGGGGGCGATGTCGGTCACCGTCTGGTTCAGAAACGAGTAGAACACCAGCTGGTCCGTGGCGTTGACGTAGAAGGCGCCGTCCTGGGTCCAGCTGAGGACCGGCTGCTGGCTGTCCATCACATTTCCGTCGTGCATGTAGGCCGCCAGCCGATTCCAGCCCGGTAGTACCACGGTGACGTTGCCGTACCCGAGGTAGGGGTAAGCGGTGAGATTGAGGCTCGTGGTACCGGCGGAAACGTTCACAAGGTCCGGTTCTCCGCCGCCTCCCCAGAGGGGCGTCGAGTTCGACCAGACGTAGTACCTCCCCGGCGGAACGGTCAGCGAATAGCCACCGGAGCCATTCGTGATCGACGAGCCCGCGATGGTGTGGAAGTCCGGTTCCGTCGCCGTGACATTGACACCGACAACGGGCGACAGCGCCGCGCCGGGCCCGGTCGAGCCGTAGACGAAGCCTCGGATGGTGGCGTTCAACTCGACCGCCAGGGCCGGACCGTGGGGAGCATCGGGAGCCGGACCCGGTCCGTGGGCCGCCGAGGGTGTGAGAGACGGCACGGCGAGTAACCCAACGAGAACGGCACCGATCAACGTCGCGACCGGCACCCCGACGCGGCGAGCGGGTAGGTGGCGACTCCTGCGTCGGCTCACCGTGAGGTCCGGGAGAGTTGTCGGAGTTGGGCCCGGGGTCCTCGGGCCTCGCCGCGGCAGACGGATCGGCAACGGCAGCCCGCGCGTGGAGCGCTCGTTCGACACACCCAGCCCGAGGCTTTTGGTTCTGCACACAGCCAGTTGGGCGACATCGGACGGGTTAACGCGCCCCCGAGGAGGGCGGTTCAAAATAATTCGGTCATGGCCTAAGTAGGTTCCGCCGGCGGCCGGCACTCTGGCCTGAGACCGGACCGCGGCGAGCGCATCTCCGCAGCAAGTGGACAGCGCCCTTCATACGCGGAGGCTGCGCAAGCGCCCCCCATGGCTGCCGTGGCCCAGACGCTCGCGCCCGAACATGTGACCCCGCACGATCTGGTGACGTATTCGCGCTGCCCCTACGAAATGGAGCTGATCCGCACGGCTCACGCATCGATCGTTTCGGGCCAGCCGGTGGGCGCCCGCACACCGCCGGGAGTGGTTCCGATGCGTCACTCCCCGTTGTTCACACCCCCAAATCTCGGCGTCATCGTGAATGACGGTCGCTTGGACGTTGCCCCGGACGACGTTCTGGTGTACGAGGACTCGGGTGAGGACGACCTGCCCATCCTGTTTCCGGAGCACCAGGTGCGCCTGGATGAACGGTTCCGACCCCCCAGCTCGACGTTGATCGACCGGGGCTACCGCCTCAGCGGCCGGCCGGATCTGATCGTCGAGCGGCGGGGCGGGGAACTGGTGCCGGTAGAGTACAAGTCCACCCACCTGTTCGTGGGTTATCACGAGAGTCACGGCCGGATGTTCGACATCATCCAGGCCATCGCCGAGTGCCGTCTCGTCCACGCCGCCTTTGGCCGAAGACCCTCCCACGGCATCGTTCTCTACGGCGATGTGGCCAACGACGGAGAACACGAAGGGTGGGTCCAGGTTGCCTACGGAGATGCCGAGGAGCACTGGCTCCGGGCTGCGATCGACCAGGTCCTTCGGGACGACGTCCGGGCCCCGGTCCCGTCGGAGCGCACGTGCACGAGCTGCGGGCCCAACCGCGACGGAGTCTGCCGGTACGCCGCCGTCCCTCCGGGCGACCAGCACCACACCTCGCGGGCCACCTATCTGCCGACCGTTCCGTGGGTACGCCGGTAGGGGCCTCCCGGACCGTCGAGGAGGCGAAGGCCTCTTCCGCACGCCGAGGGGCGGAGTTCTCGCGGCTAGGCCATCGACAAGGTCCCTGCCGGACCTCGGGCACCGGTCGGCGGAGCTAGCCGATCCGCGAATGCGGTCAGGATCGCACCCAGGCGCCCATCGATGTCCTGGTACGCGTAGCGGACGTTCACGATCGGCTGGGAGGTATGTATCACATGGCCCAGATCCACCGGACTCCCATCGATGACGAATTCAGCGCCCGAGCGTCGGATCGTCTCTTCAAGTTCGCGAACCTGCTCGGGATCGTAGCCCATCGCGGGGAGCACCTCCTGCAGGTGCGCGTATTGTCCGTAGACCCGGGCCAGGCTGCCGACTGCGAACGGTCTCGGGTCCAAGACGACTGCGCCGGCGGACCGGGCGAGTAGCAGGCCGGCTCCCAGCCCCATTCCGCCGTGGGTCACCGTCGGCCCGTCCTCGACGACGATGGCGGTGTGACCTCGGAGGCGCTCGGGATTGTCCGCGCCGATCTCGAGGGCAGCCCGAATGACCCGGGCGGATGGGTTGACGCGCGCCGCATTGGACTCGATCTGGGCGATCTCCTCCGGCTTCGCGGTGTTCGTCTTGCTGATCACGATCACGTCAGCCATCCGGAAGTTGGTTTCCCCCGGATAGTACGCGAGCTCGTGGCCCGCCCGGAACGGGTCGGCGACGACGATCTGGAGGTCGGAGTGGTAGAAGGGGAAGTCGTTGTTGCCACCGTCCCACAGGATCACGTCGGCCTCCTGCTCGGCCTGACGAAGAATGGCCTCGTAGTCGACGCCCGCGAAGACGACCGCACCGTCTCGGATGTGCGGCTCGTACTCTTCCCGCTCCTCGATCGTACAGCCAGCACGATCGAGGTCTTCGAGCTGGGCAAATCGCTGGACGACCTGCCGGGCCAGGTCACCGTACGGCATGGGGTGCCGAACGATGGCCAGCCGTAGTCCCCGCGCCCGAAGGCTCCGCGAAATAAACCGGGTAGTCGGGCTCTTTCCCGCCCCGGTTCGTACCGCACACACGCTCAGAACCGGCTTCAGCGATCGCAGCATGGTCGCCTGGGGACCCGCCAGTTCGAAACTGGCGCCTGCAGCCAGGACGATGGAAGCCTTGTGCATGACCTCCAGATGCGGAAGGTCGGAATAGGCGAGGAGCACCAGGTCGACCTTCTCCTGCCGGATGAGGTCGGCGAGATCCGCCTCGGGCCGGATCGGGATCCCGTTCGGGTACCCCGGACCTGCGAGCGCGGGCGGATAGGTCCGACCCGTGATGTTCGGGATCTGCGCCGCCGTGAAGGCCACAACCTCGTACTCCGGGTGCCCCCGGAAGAGCATGTTGAAGTCGTGGAAGTCTCGGCCCGCCGCGCCCATGATCAGGACCCTTTGACGCTGCATGGTCCAGAGGCCGGTGACTGAGAGTAAATACCCCAGCTAAACGACGCTCGACGGGAGCCGGCCAGGCACTCCCATCTCACCGGAACGGCCACCGATGAGGATCCTGCTTCGCCACGAGCCGCTCACCTTCGCGACGTGTGTAGTACGGCTCAGCCCGCGAGGCCGGAGGCCTCGAGGGGGCACTAGGGATGCGACGCCAGCCCGCCCGGTCTTCTGGTAAAGGGCCCGTCGGGCAGCGGGTCTTCGACTCTCAGGAGGTCGTTCCAGTTTTCGCTCTCGAGGGGGCACCGGCCTGGGACCCCTACACGACCTCGTCAGGGTCAGGTTCTGCATCACGGAGCCGGCCATACGCAAACAGGTAGAGCACCCCAATGACGACGGTGAAAATCA
>JASHOK010000095.1 GCA_030041175.1 Thermoplasmata archaeon
AAGTGGCATCGGAGGGCCCGACGCCTCCCAAGCCCTCTCGGACCCGGCTCTACTCGGTCATTCTCGTCATCGTCACCGCCGTGGTGGTGACCCTCGCGATCCTCCTGCCGCTCGTGTACGCGCAGCCCAAGCCCCCTCCAACGCCGACGGCAGGAGCCAACGTGGCCGTCG
Source organism: Thermoplasmata archaeon (assembly GCA_030041175.1). Classification (GTDB taxonomy): domain Archaea; phylum Thermoplasmatota; class Thermoplasmata; order Lutacidiplasmatales; family UBA184; genus JAKIWV01. Next base: position 172 of record JASHOK010000095.1, read on the forward strand.
ATCAGTATGCGGCGGGGTCGGCGTGGGCCGGGCAGTTCGGGGACGACCCCACCGTCGCCACCGCGCCGAACGGCACGATCGCCGTGGCCTGGGAAGGCTTGGACGAAGAGGCGCCGCCCGCGGAAAATGGGAGCCTGCCGACGTTCACCACCCAGGTCTTCGTAAGCTACTCGTTCGATGCCGGGGCCCGGTACACCGTCCCGGAGCCCGTCGGGGCGCCGACCACGACCTCGGCGTTCCTGCCGTCCCTGGCCTTCGCCCCGAATGGAACGCTCTTCCTCGCCTACGACAACGCCACCGACACCGAGGACCAGCAGATCCTCGTCTTCTCAGCGGCACCCGGCCACTCCTTCGGCCCCGGAATCGTTCTCATCGCCGGACAGGACCTCGGCAAGCCCCTGCTCTTCGTCTTCTCGTCGGGCCTCGTCGGCCTCGCCTTCATGTACAGCGACTTCGTCGAGTGGGCCACCTCGTCCGACGGGGCGGAAACCTTCGGCACGCCGACCATCCTCCTCCAGGGGCTCCTCACCGGGGGGACGGTTTGGCGCGGCAACACCGTCACGCTCGTGGGCCTGGAGCCGGGTGCGCTCTCCTACACGACCACGTCGATGTGGTCCGTAACGCTGAACGCTACCGATCCCCGCGCGGGGATGTCCGGAACCCCGGCCACGGTCCAGCTGCCGTATCCGTACGCGATCTCCCTGCCGAACCTCTCGCGGCCGGGCCCGGTCGTCGCCGCGGCGGAGGGACTCCTCTACCTGGTCTATTCGTCCGACAACGAGACACAGCTCGCGCTGCTGACCTCGAGCACGAACGGTTCCAGCTGGGCCGGACCGTTCACGCTCTGGACGGGCCACAACGTGTCGGTCGAGACTCCTGCGGTGCTGACCGGACCGTCGGGGAACACCCTGGTGATGGCCTGGGAGAGTACGGCGGGGGGCCACTGGAAGACCTACTCGGCGCTCTTCTCGGTTCGAACTGGCCTCCTGTCCTCGCCGGCGACGGTCAGCAGCGCCGCCGGTTTCCCGGCCGCGGTGCGTAACTGGCACGGTACCAGCATGGGCCTCGCACTGGTCGGGACCGGTCGATACGTGGTCGTCTGGGGCGATGGCCGCGGGCTCAACGGCATCTACGGCCTCACCCACATCGTGGCCTGCACGCTGACGGGATCGACCTGAACCTCGACGGCCCGCGTCCCTAGCGGAGAGAACGGGCCATCCGCCCTTCAAAAGAAAAAGAGGGAACGGAAGGGGTTGGTCGGTCGCGACCGGTAGGTCGCCGGACCGATCCTACTGGGCTCCCGGCGGGGTTGAGCCGCCGCTGCCGGACGAGCTCCCGCCGCTGCCACTCGGAGCGTTGCCGCCCGAGCTGCCGCCTTCCTTCCACTCCGGAGGAGAGGCTGCCGGGGTGGACGCGGAGGGGGACATGACCATCGTGGGCTTGCTGCGCCGTCCCAGGAGGAAGAGCGCGATCGCCACGATGATCAGCAGGATGAGCAGGATCAGCCAGCCGACCGTGAGGCCGCTACCCGCGCCCAGCTCGTAGTTGAGCACCGACGGGGACGAGTTCACGTTGACCGTGACCGAGCCCGCCGCGGTGCCGGTGGAGAACTCGGCATAGACCGTGTAGAACTGGAGTCCGTTCGCGGTGTTGGCCGGGATCGTGAAGGACACCGAGCCGGACGCACTGGTCTCGGCCCAGATCTTCAGCGAGGGGGTGTCGGTCGCGCACGACAGATAGCTGCACGTGCCAGGGAAGATGTAGAGCTCCAGCGCGCGCGGGAGCGAATCTCCACCGTAGGCGGTGAGCTTGTAGCCGATCTGCACGACCTGGCCCGGCGAGAAGCTGCCATCCGAATAGGACGACACCGTCGTGACGCCCGCCCAGAGGTTGTACCCGGCGGCCTCGTAGATGTCCTCGGCGTCCTGCGCCACCGTACCCGCGCTCGTGCTGGCCCAGGCCACAATCCGGTACTCGTCGGCCGGAGCGACGGTCGGGATCTTGAACGAGAAGCTCAAGCCCGTCACGGTTCCGTTGAAGAGCGTCTGGCCCGAGTCCGTCGCCTGCACGAAGGCGGAGATCGTCGCGCCCGCTACGGCGGGGCCTTCGGCGGTGATGTTCGCCACGACCGTGTCGCCCGGGTTGAAGTAGAACTCGCTCGGAACGACCGCGAACAGCGCCTGGTCGACCTCGGCCGAGGCCTCGGGGGCCCAGTAGGTGGTCGCGTTATGCGCCAGGATCTCGACCGTAAGCTCGCCGTACCAACCGGACGGCAGCGCGAAGCTGAACGAGCCCGCGGCCGCCGTCGAGTCAATGGATCCGGTCGAGAGGATGTTGCCCGTCGCGTCCGCGTAGGCCACGTAGAGGGCCACGGTGATCGTTCCCACCGTCGAGTTCGTGCCCGCGAACTGCCACGAGGCGGTGACCGTCTCGCCGCTGTAGTACGTCGCCTGGTTGAGCGTGAACGTGTAGTAGGTCGTTCCCGCGGGGTTGTAGAGATCCCAGGTGTGGTTCTCGTAGACGGTCAGGGACGTGTTCACGGCGTCGGTAACCTCGACCTCGATGTGGTTGGGGCCGGGCACGTTGAAGATGGTGCTCGAGGGCGTGAAGGTGAGTGCCGCATAGCCGACCGCGTTGGTCTTCAGCGTGGTCGGAACGCCCGGAACGGTCACCGGCGAGCTCCCGGTGGAGTAGAAGAGGACCTTCACCGACTCGTTGGCGACGGGGGAGGTGTCGCCGAACTCGTCCTCGGCGTAGGCGTAGAGGCTCACGGTGGCCGGGTTGCCCGTGGTCAGCGCCCCGCAGCCCGTGATGACGTCACAGACCGACAGGTCGAAGATGTGGAGCGTGCCGACCTCCAGGTCGAACGTGCTTGACACGTTCATCGCCAGCGACGACGAGTTTGCGTACACAGTGAGCGACGGCTCATAGTCGAAGTCGGCCGACGTGTTGGCCGGGACCACAAAGGTCCAGTTGCCGATCGCCGACGTGGGCGCAGTGTACGGGGTTCCGGGCAACTTGAGGAGGGTGTGAGCGTTGTTGTAGTACGTACCGGTGATCACGACGGAAGAAAGGCCGGTGACCGGTGCCTTGTTGGTGTCGTTCAGGGCGTAGTAGTACAGGATGTCCTGGTAACCCGGCAGAATCGGTTCGGTCGCAACGTCGAGAGAGACCGCATACGTCGGTGTCGCCTCGGCTCGCAGCCCGGAGGGCGCGGAAGCCGGGGACAGGGAACGGTCCTGGCCCGGGACAAGGACCACGAACGCGGCGGTCAGCAGCACCAAGGCGATGACGACGGCAGCCAGTGTGGGTCGCATACCCAAAACCTCGCGAGTTCACCTATTTGAACATTCCCGGATGATTGAATCGCGGCACGCAGCGGGCCGTGCCGGGGACGCCGCCGCATTAAGCCCCGGGCTCTATGTCCCTACTATCTAGGGAGGCCGCCAGCATGTCGGACCCCAGTCGGCCTGGTCCCAAGCCGAAGCGACTCTACGTTCGGCTCGTGGAGGTGGGAGGCCTCGACCGTTCGGAGCTTCCGGTGGCGCCGAAAATCCGGCGGCTGGAAGCGGAGCTCGAACGCGTCGGGCGGTTGGTGGCCCGAGGGCAGCTCACGACGCCCCCGGGAGATCTCCTGATCCTGCGGGCGGCCTCCCTAGAGGAGGCCCGCCGGGTGCTCCGTACGGATCCGTTCCGCGAGCTCCCGGGGACCACCTATCGGCTGTTCGAGTGGAATCCGATCACTCTGGGGAGCGGCGCCAACCTGGAGCCGGCCCCGGCCCGGGGTTCCGGCCGCCTGACTGCGCTGCTTCGGGTGGGCGTGGCGGTCCGGGACCTCGTAAGTTCGCTTCGATGGTACCAGGAGGTCCTCGGTTTTCCGGTTCGGGAGCAGGACGAATCCACCGGCTACGTGGAGCTGTCGTTGGGTCGCGGCGCCTCGGCGCTCTCCCTCGTGGCCCCCCGGCGGGAGTGGGGGGAGCCGCTGTACTCGGAGACGGTGGCCCGGATCGGGACGGCAACGGGCATCGTCTTCCAGACCGACAGCGCGGCGGCTCTCGAGATGCGGCTGCGCACCGCCGGAGCACGGATCACCGATCCGCCCCGCCGGCAGCCCTGGGGCGGCATCACGGTCCGCTTCCTCGACCCGGATGGGAACGAATTCCTGGCGTTCCAACCGTCAAGCGTACCCGAAGAGTCGACGGCGCCGAAGACGGACGGGTCGGGCCCGTCCGACGCGGGCCGCTCCCGGGAATCCTCTTAATCTCGGCTCCGCTCGCCTGCCGCGGTGCTGACATGGCGGAGATTTTGCCGGGTATCCATCAGGTAGAAGGCGTCGATCCGTCGCCGGATTTCTTCACGCACGTCTACCTGGTCAAGGACAAGGGCAGCAGCTGGACCCTGATCGACACCGGCCTTCCGGGAACGGCCCCGAAGATCGATACGTACCTCAAGAAACACGGGATCTCTCCGACCTCCATCCGGTCCATTTTCCTCACCCATCTCCACCGGGACCACACCGGGAGCCTGCGGGACATGATTTCCCGGACGAAGGCGAAGACGTACTCGCACTGGATCGAGGCGGCCTTCATCGCCCAGGACCCCCCCTACGACGGTCCGGGAACACCTCCGGCCGAACCGGTGTCCGTCGACGAGAAGTTCAAGGACGGCGACCAGTTCGAGGCGGGTGGCGGGATCGTGGCGTATCACACGCCGGGTCACACGCCGGGACACACGTCCTACTATCTCCCGGAACGAAAGATCCTGTTCGCGGGTGACCTGTTCTTTCCCGGCACCGGGGACACGCTCTCCCTGACCCCAAAGGAGTACACGCAGCACGTGCTGACCGCGCAGGTGTCGGCCAAGCGCGTGGCCGGTCTCAATGTTGTGTCCCTCCTTCCGTATCACTGCGGCCCTTACCTGCGCGACGGCTCCGCGAAGGTGATCGAGCTCGCCAAGCGTCTCACGACGTAGGACGTCCCGGACCGGAAGTGCACCGGATGGACCCCGACGAGGCCAAGCGAATCGTCCGCGAGACGAACTACGTCACCTGGCGACGCCAGGGAGGCTGGGATCCGCTCCTCATCGTCCGGGCCGAGGGCTCGCGATTCTGGGATAGCTCGGGCAAGGAGTACCTCGATCTCTCGTCCCAGCTGATGGCGACGAACCTGGGACATGCGAACCCCCGGGTCGTGTCAGCGATTGCGGAACAGGCGCGTCAGCTGGCCTATGCCGGCCCCTCCTTTGCGACGGAGGCGCGGGCCTCGCTCAGTCGGGCGCTCGGCGATGTCGTCCCGCCGGGCCTGAATCGGTACTTCTTCAGTACCTCGGGCACGGAAGCGAACGAAGCGGCCTTGAAGATCGCGCGGGCGGTGACGGGCCGACAGAAGATCCTGGCCCGGTACCGGTCCTACCACGGAGCCACTGCCGCATCGATCTCTGTGACCGGCGACCCGCGACGCAAGGCCATCGAGCCGCTGCAGAAGGTGCCGGGCACCGTGTTCGCGCCGGACTGCTACTGCTACCGCTGTCCCTTCGGTCTCACCTACCCGAGCTGCCACGTCGCCTGTGCTGACTACGTCGACTATCAGCTCGAGCGGGAGGGCGACGTCGCGGCCATGATCCTCGAGCCGGTCGTCGGTACCAATGGCGTCCTCGTGCCGGTGCCCGAGTACCTGCCGAAGATCCGGGAGATCACCCGGAAGCACGGAGTGCTGCTCATCGCGGACGAGGTCATGACCGGGTGGGGCCGGGTTGGTGAGTGGTTCGCGGTCGACCACTGGAAGGTCGTGCCGGACATGCTGACCACCGCCAAAGGGATCACCGGGGCCTACGTTCCCCTGGGACTGACCGCTACTACGGCGGCCGTTCACGACGCCTTCCAGGACCGATACTTCCCCCATGGCCACACGTACGAGGCCCATCCGATGACCCTCGGCCCCGCGGTCGCGGCGATCGAGGAGTACCGACGCCTGAACCTCCTCGAGAAGTCCCGGCGCGACGGCGAGTATCTACTGACCCGGCTGCGAGAGATCCAGGCCCGGCACCCGTCCGTCGGCGACGTCCGGGGTTTGGGGCTGTTCGCCGCCGTCGAACTCGTCAAGGACCGGGGCCAGCGGAGCCCGTTCAACACCGAGGAAGACAAGCTCGCCGGCAAGCCCCTGGTTGCGGACCAGGTCGCCGCGGCCATGCTCAAGGAGGGCGTGTTCTGCGTGAGCTGGGTGTCCCACCTGGTCGTAGCGCCGCCGTTGATCGTCACGCGGGAGGAGCTGGACCACGGCCTGGATGTCCTGGACCGGGCCCTCGGGGTGGCCGACGCCCAGGTCGTGAGGGCGGGCTAGAACCAGCGGGTCGTGACGACCTTCTTCCGAGTGTAGAACTCGATGGCGTCTCGCCCGGTAGCGTGCAGGTCGCCGAAGAAGGACCCCTTCCAACCCGCGAAGGGGAAGTACGCCGCCGGGGCCGGGACGCCGATGTTGACGCCGAGCATGCCGGCCTCGATCCGGTAGCGGAACTCCCGGGCGGCTTTGCCGTCCTGCGTGAAGATCGCCGCCGCATTCCCGAAGCGGGAACGGTTCGCGATCTCGATCGCTTCTCCCAGGGTCTGCGCCCGGATGACCGAAAGAACGGGTCCGAAGATCTCCTCCTGAGCGATGGTCATCTCCGGGCGAACCCGGTCGAAGAGCACCGGCGGAACGTAGTAGCCATCCGGCCGGTCCGGGGCGCTCCCCCGGGCGACCAGGGCGGCGCCTTCCTGCTCACCGGTCCGGATCCATTCGAGCACCCGTTCCCGGTGTTCCGTGCGGATCACCGGGCCGACGGCGGTGTCGGGGGCCCAGCCTTCGCCGACCTTGAGGCTCCGGATCTGCTCCGCGAGCCGACCGACCAGCCGGTCTCCCACCGGCTCGACCGCGAGGATGACGCTGCCCGCCAAGCACCGCTCGCCGGCCTGGCCGAAGGCGCTCGACAGGATGGCCGGGATGGACTTCTCGAGATCGGCGTCCGGCATGACGATCATGTGATTCTTCGCCCCCGCGAGGGCCTGCACGCGCTTGCCCGACGCAGCGGCCGTGGTGTAGACGTGCCGGGCTGTCGGCGCAGACCCGACGAACGAGATCGCGGAGATGCCGGGATGGGTCAGCAAGGCGTCCACGGCCTCCCTGCCTCCGTGGACGAGATTAAACACGCCCGGCGGTATGCCGGCGTCGCCCACGAGACGCGCGAGCCGGACCGCGGAGAGCGGCACTCGCTCGGACGGTTTTAGGATGAACGTGTTTCCACACACCATTGCGAGTGGCGCCATCCAGAGTGGAATCATCACGGGAAAGTTGAACGGAGTAATGCCGGCCACGACGCCGACCGGCTGGCGGACCAGTTCGGTGTCGATCCCCCGGGCCACATCTTCGAGGACGTAGCCCTGCATCGTGGTCGGGGCACTGGCCGCGAACTCGGTGGCTTCGATGCCCCGGCGGACGGACCCCTGGGCTTCGTCCAGGGTCTTGCCGTTCTCCTGGACCACGGTGCGGGCGAGTTCGTCCAAATGGTCCTCGAGCAGGGACCGCAGCTTCAGGATCCGTCGGGCCCGGTCCGGAACGGGAGTCTCCCGCCAGGCCGGAAACGCCGCTCGGGCGGCCTGGACCGCTGCCTCGACGTCCGCCGAGTTGGAGAGCGGTACCCGGGCCAGCAAGGTCCCGGTCGACGGATCCGGAACGTCGAGCTGCTCCGCGGACACGGAGCGGATCCAGTGTCCGCCGACGAAGTTCTCCAACGTCTGCGCCTCGGCCATGCGGTCGCCTCGCCGGCGCACTCGAGAGGACCTATACAAGCTGATAGGTCCCGGCGGGGAGTACCGGTGGGAACCTCTGTCGTTCCGACCCCTCGAGGAGCCTATTTGTAACTGGCCGGATTATCCGGCTCCGCCGGCGGCGAACGGTCGGCCGTCGGACCGAAGGGAGACGATACTCTGAATCCCCGGCTTCAACAAGCCCTGGCCGAATTCCAGCGCCGGACCCCCCGGTCGGGGGAAATCTGGGAACGGGCCCGGACCTGGACGCCGCTCGGGGTCCACAGCAATTACCGGTATCTCGAGCCGTACCCGTTCTTTGCGAGCCATGCCCAGGGCGTTCAACTCTGGGACGCCGACGGCAACGAGTACCTCGACTTCAACATGGGCTTCGGCGCCCTGCAGAGTGGCCACGCACATCCGAAGATCGTGGAGGCGCAGCGAGAACAGATCGAGCGGGGAACGATCTACGGCTACGAGTGGGAACGGACTCCCGAGGCCGCGGAGAAGATCTGTCGTCGATACGGCATGGCCCAGGTCCGGTTCAGCTCTACGGGACTCGAAGCCACCCACCACGCCTCTCGGATCGCCAGGGCCGCCACCGGCCGAACGCACATCCTGAAGTTCGAGGGCACCTACCATGGCTCCCACGACACGCTCCTCGTGGGGGTCAAGCCGCGGCCGGACGCCTGGGGCCCGACGGACCGACCGGCCTCCGTGCCCGCGTCGCGAGGCATCCTGCCGGGGCTGGCGAGCCACACCCTGGTGGCGCCGTTCAATGACCTCGAGGCGACGCGGGCGATCGCCCGGGAACACCGGAACGAGCTGGCGGCTATCATCACCGAGCCGATACCGATGAACATGGGCTTCGTCATGCCCGAGCCGGGCTTTCTCCCGGGACTTCGGGAGCTCTGTGATGAGATTGGGGCTCTGCTGATCTTTGATGAGATCAAGACCGGTACGAAGTACTACCGAGGCGCCACCGGCCGCTTCGGCGTCACGCCGGACCTCATGACCTTGGGTAAGTCGATCGCCTGCGGCACCCCGATCTCGGCCATCGCGGCGCGCCAGGGGGTCATGGACGATGTCGGTCCCCGAAAGATCTCTCACGCGGGCACCTACAACTCCAACCCACTTTCGGTCGCCACCTGCCTCGCTACGTTCGACCACATCCTGACCGAGGAGGCACTCGACCGTTCGGCTCGGCTCTGTACGAAGCTGGCCGCCGGCTACACCGAGATCCTCCGGGACGCCAAGGTCACCGGACGGGTGGCCGCGGACGGCGTCTCGGGGTCCGTTTACTTCGCGGACCACCCCGTTCGGGACTGGCGGAGCTTCCAGCGCGTGGACGGCGAGCGTTCGATGGTGTACTTCTACTCGGCCCTGAATCGGGGCTTGATCCCCGGCGGCACCGGCCCCGACGAGCAGTGGACCCTTTCGGTCGTCCACACCGAGCAGCACGTCGAGCGTCATCTGCAGGTGCTGTCGAGCTTCGCCGGCGACCTCCAGGGTACGCCGCAAGCCGGAGAGATGGACGAAGCCGTCTGAACCGAAGGGGCGCGATGGGTCTGGCCAGATTTGAACTGGCGTCTCGGAGTCCCGAACCCCGAAGGATGGACCAAGCTACCCCACAGACCCAATGCGGTAGGCCTCGGACGACCCGAGCCGGATATTAGAGTCTGCGGCCGGAAACCGAGGCGTTTCGGGACCCCCCGCCGGTCGCTAAGTACCGTCCGAACGATGGCGCCGCCGTGTTGACAGTGACCCCCGTACCCGCGCTGCCCGGCGTTCAGGCGATCGACGGGCTTACCTGGAGCGTGCCCGGGCTCCGGGATGACCCGACGATGTGCCTGAGGTGCCGGGCGGCTCAGGGGCTCTGTGGCAAGCCCGTCTGCCCAATCCTCGTCAAGTACGATGCCTTTGCCCGAACACTGCCGATGGTCGATGGACGCGAGCTCGACGGCACCTGTCCACCGGGAGTTTTCGTCGGCCGGTACGGGTATCCGAAGGTCTCCATCGGGCCACTGGTGAGCCCGTTGCACGGCGACACCTTGTTGTACGATACCCCCGAGCTCTGGGTGGGCCGCTCGGTTCAGGAGGTCGTCGGCTTCCGCACCGGCCTCGTTCGCGGGAAGCACGCCGTCCGAGTCACCGATGCGGAGCGCTCCAATCGGATGGTCGAGGAGATCCAGCTCCTGTCGCGGGCACGGGAGAGCGTGGAGGTCGATGTCCGATTTGACCGGCCGCCCCGAGGGCATCTGTCGCTGTCCGATTCACTGCCCCCGTACGGACCCTCCGCGCCGCTGCACCAGGTGAATCTCGACATCCGTCGCGTCGACGAGAAGGTGGACCGCCTGGTGGGCGATACCGACGCCTTGGCCTCCGTGGCGGTCGAGGAGCTCTATACCCGTCGCGTTCCGGTGAGCCGGATCCAGCGTGCGTTCAGTGCGGGGACTCTGGGGCGCCACGGCCAGCGGCGGTTCGTGCCGACCCGGTGGAGCATCACGGCCGTGGACGACCTGCTCGGGAAACAGAACCTCGAACGGGTGCGCCTTCTACCCGAGCTCTCCGAAATTCTGCTCTGGCGGCTGACGGCGCTCGACAACCGATGGTTCGTCGCGTTCCTCCCGGGTCCCTTCCGATACGAGTCGATCGAAGCCTGGTACCCGAACACGCTCTGGAACCCGAGCCCCGATCGGCTCGTGATCATGGGCGACCATGAGGGGTTCCGGGGCCGCAAGACGTACGCCTCCATCGGCGGCTGCTACTACGCCGCCCGCCTGGCCGTTTCCGAAGCGCAGCTTCGCATGGGCCGGCAGGGGGGCGCCGTGATCCTCCGCGAGGTGCATCCGGGCGAGGTGCTGCCTCTGGGCGTCTGGAACGTACGAGAACATGTCCGCGCCGCACTCTCCGAGGCGCCCGAACGGGTGGCCGACCTAGCCGATCTCGGCCGACGGATCTCGGAGACCTTCACGATCCCCGTCGACCGCTGGCAAGGGGCCAGCGCTCTGCTGCACGAAGCGCGGACGCAGCGGCGACTCGAACAGTTTGGGGACGCGCCGGCACCGAGCTCCGGCTAGGTTTGCACGGCGCCGCACTTCCCGCAGAACCGGTCGCCGGATAAGAGGGGGGCGCCGCACGATCCGCAGACGGCGGGCGCGATGGGCGCCCCGCAGCCGCGACAGAACTGGTCGCTCGCGGCCGCGACCCGGCCGCACTTGGCACATTTCTGGCCGAACGTGGGCTGGCTGGCGGGAGTCCCGGGTTCCGGCGTCGGGGCGGTTGCCGCAGGAGTTGGGGCGGATGCTGGAAAGCCCTCGACCCGTGTCCCGAGCGTGCGGCGGCTCTTGAGGGCGAGTCGCAGCGCCTCGGTAAAGTCCTGGGCGTCGTAGGCGGTCTGGGCCTGGGCTCGGAGTGCCTCCGCATCCTTGTAGACCTTCGTCCGGCCCTTCTCCGGGCGGGCCTTGTCGAGCTCGTCCTGCACCAGCGAGAGCTGGAAGTGGGCCTCCATCTTGTTCCGGGGCGGCCGGTTCACGGGTGCGTCGGTCGACCCTCCAGACACGGGCCCGTTGGAGATCCCCGTCTCCGGGCCGACGAGCACGGGCGGGGAGGGAGTTGCCGCCGTGGCCCCGGGATCAGCGGCCGGGGGGGGCCGCGAAGTGGCGGGTCGGCTGGCCGCCATCGACGAGGCGGCGCTGCCGACGGGCCCGTTGGAAGAGCGGGCCGCCGCGAGCAGGTCCTTCGCCTTGCCGGCGAGCTCGATGGACATCTCGAGATTTCCCGCCTTTCGGGCGACTTCGGCACGGTCGAGAAGGTGGGTCGCCTCACTGACGTCGATGCCTTCCCGGCTCAAGCGCTCCGCCGCGGACCGACCCAGTCGGATCTGGTTGTGCGACCGATCGTCGAGGACCCCGCGACCCTCTCGCAGCGCGAGCTCCGGCCCCCGGCGCTTCATGTAGCGATTCAGCAGGTAGAGCCCGGTCAGGATCACGAAGATGGCGGCGAGAACGATACCGATCTCGCCGTACAGGGTCGCCGAACTCACCATAGCCCGCGTGAGCTCCCCGCCGGTCCCCCGAGGGCCGCTCGCAAATTCTAGCGTCGGACCACTATTTAGAGCGAATCTCGGGACCGGGGCGTCGCCCGGAGCGGCCCGGGCCCCGCGGACGGGGAGTTCGCGACCTCAGAACACGTTCAGCTTGCCCGTCAGGAGCTTCTGCGGGATGGTGTCGATCCCCTCGAACCATCGGTTGGCAACCCCCTCGGCATCCCGGCGGAGGCTGGCGAGTTTCACGCCATCCGCGGGGAGGAGCTGAATGCCGGCCACCTGCGGTTGGTCGACCGGCTTTCCGATCTGGGAGAGGATCCGAACGTGGACCTCTTTCACGTTCCCCCCGGCCTCCTTCACGATGTCCTGGGCGATGAGATTCGAGAGCAGATTGTAGATCTTTCCGACGTGATTCACGGGGTTCTTCCCCGCAGCGGCTTCGAGGCTCATGGGCCGGCACGGCGTGATGAGCCCGTTGACTCGATTGCCCCGGCCGACCGAGCCATCGTCGCCCGCCTCCATCGAACAGCCGGTGACGGTGAGATAGTATCGACCGAGCTCGGGGTCGTCCGCGGTGTTGACGTCAATGGCAACGGTCCGGGTGGTCAGCTGGGTCGCGAGGTCGGCGACCTGGTCACGGACGGTTTCGCAGACGGCGGCGTATCCGTCCGGGTCCGCGATCTCCGAGCCGACGAGGGCGGCGGCAATCGTCAGCCGGATGTCCTGCCCGTTCCGGCAGGCCATGACCTTGACGTCCTCGCCCACGGCGGGGACCTTCTTTTTCAGCTTGGTGGTGATAAATCGCTCCGTCTCTAGCACCAGGCGCTCGGTGTCCGAGAGCGGGGCGAAGCCCACTCCGAAGGACGTGTCGTTCGAGAGCACGGCCTTCTGCTCGAACACTCCGCGGAGGTCCACCGAGCCCGATCCGATCTTGCAGTCGAACTCGACGTGCTTCGCGGGGTCGATGTGCGCGCAGACCGACTTGATGTAGTCGCGAGCCGCGTCGATGGCGATTTGCCGGAAGGGGAGCTTCTCCCCGTTCACCTCGGTCGTTGCGCGACCGACGAGCAGGATGTAGATTGGAGCGGTGACCTTCCCCCCGCCGAACTTGGGCTCGGAGGCGCCGCCGACCACCTGGGTCTCGTCGGTGTTGTGGTGGAGAATCCGCCCGAACTCATCGAGATACATCCGGGACAGTGCCCGGCTGACGCTCTCGGACACGCCGTCGGCGATCGAGTCGGGGTGACCGATGCCCTTCCGCTCTACCAACTCGACCGATTGTTTCTCGATGTGGACGGTCGGGAGCGGTTCGACTACAAGGTTGCGGGGCATCCGGTTCACTCGGGCTCGGGCGTGCACCTAGGGCCCTTAAACCTTGCCCCGCCCTCGATAGAGCCGCCCTCGGCCCCAACGGTTTCGGGGCGTGGTCCCCGGTTGCGCCGGGCGAAACGCGGGACACGCCGACGGGCGCCGTTCCTAAGGAACGGGCCTCGTGAAACATCTCCGGCCGCCTCCGGGCGGAAAGAATCCGAGCGAGTTGGGAAAGGTAAATATTCGTCAGGCACCTGCGCGACGTACCCAAGCCCGGGTAGAAGCGCACGGTGCAGCCTTCCACACACGGGCGAGATGTCGAGGAGCCAGCCGCCGACGCTCCGGCCGCCGCGGGCAACCTGCCCGCGGCACCGGCCGCCGACCCCGGACTCGTCGGCGGATCGCCCCCGATCAGTCCGCCCCTCTCGAGCGGGGCGGGCGCAAGTCCCGTCTCGCCCGCCGGTCTCTTTGACGCGGCTCTTGCCGCTCCCTCGGAACTGTACCGAGGAAGCCGGGAGATCCTCCAGGATTCCTTCGTTCCCTCCCGCTTGCCTCACCGCGAGTATCAGCTCCATCAGGTCGCCGAGGTCCTGGCGCCGGCCCTCCGAGCGGAGCTGCCCTCGAACCTGCTCATCTATGGAAAGATCGGCACCGGGAAGACCGCGGTGGTCAACCAGGTCCGAACGGAGTTTCTCCGCCGACCCGAGGCTCGGGCCCGGGTGCAGTTTATCGCCTTCAACTGCGCGAACGTCGATACCGCCTACAGCCTGCTCCAGACCATCGGCAACACGTTCGCGGCCAAAGAGGCCGACCGGATACCGACGGGCTGGTCGCTCGACCGGGTGCAGGCCGCGATGCGCGACCTGATCGAGGCTCGGGGGATGACCGTGGTGCTGGTCCTGGACGAGATCGACCGACTGGTGAAGAAGAGCGGGGACGGAGTTCTGTATACCCTGAGCCAGATCAACACCGAGCTCGAGAAGGGACGCGTCGCGCTGATCGGCATCTCGAACGACCTCAAGTTCACGGACGGACTTGATGCGCGGGTCCGCAGCCGTCTCCACGAGGAGAAGATCCTGTTTCCGCCGTATGAGGCGCCCCAGCTGCAGGACATCCTGCGGGACCGGGCCCGAGAGGTATTCCGCGACGGAGTCGTCGAGCCCGGGGTCATCGAGCGCTGTGCGGCCTACGCCGCTCTCGAGAACGGGGATGCCCGTCGCGCGATCTCGTTGCTTCGGCTGTCGGCCGAGATCGCCGAGCGCGAACGGGCCAAGCGGATCACCCCGGACCATGTGGTGAAGGCGAAGAACCGGTACGACCTCGACGTCGTGGTCGAGTGCGTCCGCTCGCTCCCTCCGCACTGCAAGATCCTGCTCTATGCGATCCTGCAGGGGTACGAGCGTCGCCGGGGCGGGGTCCTCACCGGCGAGGTCTACGAGGGGTACACGAAGCTGTCGCAGAAACTCTCCCTTCCGCCGCTGCACCCGAGAAGCATCTCGAACTACGTGATCGAGCTGGAGAGTCTGGGGCTCATCCAGGCGAATGTGGTGTCGCGGGGCCGCGGGGGCCGCACGCGCGAGATCTTTGTGGAGGTCCCGGTTTCGGAGACCATGCGGGCGCTGGAGGACGACGAGCTGCTGAAGGTCCTAGCCCGTCCGCGGCTGCTCTCGCAGACGCTGCTCACCAACTTCGACAATCCGAACCGGACCGGACCGAGCTACGGGTAACCCGCCCGCCACGCGTTTTCACCCTCTACCGCCGGGGGAAGCCCATGGCTGTAAACGCGGTTCTCTTCGACATGGACGACACGCTGTACGACCATCGGTACGCCCGCCGGGCGGGCCTCCGGGCCCTGCAGGATGCCGAGCCGGCCCTGGCGCGCAGAGCCCTGGTCGAGCTGGACCGCGCGTACGAACGGCTCTTTACGACCGGCCATGCCTCGCAGGTCCTTACGGGCCGACTCTCCCTAGAGGCCAGTCGCCGCTCGCGGATGGCGCTCTTCCTGAGGCAGTTCGGGGCGCCGGCGTCCCGAGCCCGCGTGCAGGAGCTGGTGGACCTACGTCTGGCCGAGTACTATCGGCGCCGGCGCGCCGTCCCCGGCGCGTCCGAACTCTTGCGGGCGCTCCGGGGTCTCGGGGTTCCGGTCGGAGTCGTCACGAACAATCTGCGGTCGGAGCAGGAAGAGAAGCTCCGGTTTCTCCGAATCGGCGGCTACGTCGATCACCTCGTCTGCTCCGAACAGGTGGGGGTCATGAAGCCGCATCCCCAGATCTTCCGGATCGCCCTTCGACGGCTGGGCCGCCGCGCCGGCCGCGCCGTCATGGTCGGTGACAGCTGGGAGTCGGATGTGCTCGGAGCGGCCGGCCTCGGCATCTGGCCGGTCTGGTTCCACCGGGATCGTCGGCGGCTCCCCGCCGAGCCGCCGGCGGCGGAGCTGAGAAGCTTCCGGCCTCTCCCGCAGGCCCTCGCCGTCGTGACGGCCGGCCGCCGCCGGGACGGCTAAGCCTCGGCTCGGTGGGCCGGAGATTCCGAAGCCGGCACACCAACGGCCGCACGGCGGCGTGCCCGCTCTCGCCGGAGGTCCGCGAGATCCCGGTCGATCTCGCGCAGCTCTTGAGCGACCCTTCGAACGCGGATCCGACCCATCGACTCGAGCGTCTCGATCTCACGCTGGAGCTGCTCGTCCGACCCCCGGAACCCGGCCATCGGTCAGCTGGCGGTCGTGTCGATCTGCGCCTTCTGGAGCCGGTTCGAGAAATCCACGAAGACCGTCTTGATCTCCGTGAACTCCTCGACCGCCACGCTGCCGGCTTCTCGGCCGCCGGTCCCGGTCTTCTTCGTGCCTCCGAACGGGAGCTGGACCTCCGCTCCGATCGTCGGCGCGTTCACGTAGGTGATTCCACATTCGAGGTCGTCCATCGCGCGGAAGGCCAGGTTGACATCCCGCGTGTAGATCGACGAGGAGAGGCCGTAGTCCACGTCGTTGGCCACGCGGACTGCCTCTTGGTAGTTCGGGACCTTGATGACCGAGAGCACCGGTCCGAAGATCTCCTCCTTCGAGATCCGTGTGCCGTGCGCCGTCTCGAAGACGGTCGGCGCGATGAAGTACCCCTTGTCGTATGCGCCCCCCGTCAGCTTGTTCCCGCCGGTCCGGAGCTTGGCCTCCCCCCGGCCGATGGCGATGTAGTCGAGGATCTTCTTCTCCTGGTCCGCGGAGGCCACGGGTCCGACGTCCGTCGCCGGGTCGAGGGGGTCCCCCAACCGAAGCCCGGCGACGCGCTGGTCCAGCATGCCCAGGAACTCGTCGTACACCTTTTCGTGCAGGATGAGACGGCTCGTGGCCGTGCACCGCTGCCCCGCCGTCCCGAACGCGCCGAAGAGCAGGCCCTCCAGCGCCAGCGGGAGGTTCGCATCGTCCATGACGATCATCGGATTCTTGCCGCCGAGCTCCAGGTGCACTGCCTTCATGTCCTGGGCGCCGCGGACGTTCACGCTCCGGCCGGTGTCCACTCCCCCGGTAAATGACACCGCTCGCACGCGCGGGTCGTCGATGAGCGGGTTGCCGACCGCGCCGCCCGACCCGGTGACGAGGTTGAGGACGCCTGGCGGCAGGCCCGCGGCCTCGTAGGCGCGCACGACCTCGACCGCACACATCGCGGTGGTCGACGCCGGCTTGAAGACGACGGTGTTACCGCAGATCAAGGCGGCCGCGATCTTCCAATTTGGAATCGCAGTGGGAAAATTCCACGGAGTGATGCAGACGACGACGCCCTTCGGCTGTCGGACGGTGAGACAGAACTTGCTCCGGAGCTCGGACGGGACCGTTTCGCCGAAGAGCCGACGGCCCTCACCGGCCATGTACTCGACAAAGTCGATCGCCTCCTGGACGTCCCCGCGACCTTCGGCGATGACCTTCCCCATCTCTTGGGTCACGATGCGGCCGATCGACTCCTTCCGCTCCTTGAGCTCCTGGGCCACCCGCAGCAGGATCTCGCCGCGGGCCGGGGGAGGAGTCGCCTTCCACTGCGGGAAGGCCTTGTACGCGGCCGTGACCGCCGCGTTCGCGTCTTGCGCGGTGCCGGCAACGAAGGAACCTACGACCTCGCCGTTCGTCGGATTCCGCGTAGTGAACCGTGCGGCGCCGGGGGGCGTCGTCCACTTGCCATCGATGAAAAGACCGATCTCCGGAGCTGCCATGTTCTCCTGTCCTCGAAGTGGTCTCCGACCACGAGCGGGGACCTAAAAGGGTTCGCTGGCGGGCGCCGGGGAGACGACGGGCCGGGACCGGCGACGTCCGCACCGCCGCCTAGTATTATTATCCGCAATCCGAGTCCGCGGGCCGATGCGCGGAGAACTCGAGGCGGAGCTCATCCTGAGCCAGCCGCCGCCCGGGGGCCACGCGGCGCTCGAGCGGCTCCTCCCGGGCCTGGCCGAGGAGGCGCTCAGCCGAAGCCTCGGGAAGGGGGCCACGGGACGTGTCGTGTCGTGGACCCTCGAGGGCGACCGCCTCACGTTGACGCTCACGGCCGACAACAGCCGAGCGCATCAGGCGCTGCTGGCACTCGCCCGACGGCTGCGCGAGGAGCTCGGGCGTCGGGAGAAAATCGGCGTTCGAAGCCTACGCGCCATTCGGTACCGCGTCGGTTTCGATGTCCCGGAGCCGCCGACTGGACCCGTTACGCTGCCCGTGCCGCACGAACTCCGGTTTGATGGGACGGCGGCCACGCTCGACCTGCTCGATCTGGACGAAGAGGCGCTCCGCGATAACTGGTCCGACCGCGCGGTCGCCCTCGTGGACGAGAAGGTCCGGCGCCAGCATTACCGGGGCAAGGAACAGTACTGGAAGCTCCTGAGCCAGAGCCCCCAACGGGAACTGACCTTCCACGAGGACCCCACGGAGGCGATGCTGCGTCGCAACTGGCTCAAGAACGGGCCGACCAAGGGCAAGTGGTACCTCGGACCGCTGCCGGCGCACCTGCTCCGGACAATGGAACGCATCGCCGTGGAGGAGGTTCTCCGGCCGCTCGGCTTTGAGGAGGTCATCCAGCCGCATCACGACTCCTTCGATATTCTGCTCCGGACCGGTCACCTAGAGGGACTTCCGGGCGAGTTCTACTATGTGACCGAGCCCAAGAGCCGGGATCCGGCCGACTGGGAACGGTTCACCGACCTGGTGAAGATCACGCGGAAGGTTCCCGAGGGCGAGCTCGCGCAGCTCGTCAGCCCGCCGGTCGCCGTCAGCTGCTATGCCCAGTGCCCCACGACCTACTGGTGGCTCTCGGGCCGAACGCTCGCCCAGGAGAACCTTCCCCTCAAAATCTTCGACCGGGCGGCGATCTCGAACCGGTACGAGAGCGGTGGACGGCACGGCCTCGAGCGGGTCGACGAGTTCCACCGGATCGAGCCGGTCTATCTGGGTACACCCGAACAGCTGCTCGAGCTGCGCAAGCAGCTGCTGGCCCGGTACGCCCACGTGTTCGACCGGATCCTCGAGCTCGAGTGGAGAACGGCCTGGGTCACTCCCTTCTACATGGCCCAGAGCGGCGAGGTGGGGGTCGAGGACGAGACCCAGCGAGTCAAGGGGACGATCGACTTCGAGGCGTATCTGCCGTACCGGGGCCCCCGGGATACGGCCGAGTGGCTCGAATTCCAAAATCTCTCCATCGTCGGTGACAAGTACACCCGAGCGTTCACGATCAAGGCACAGAAAGGGGAGCTCTGGTCCGGCTGCACCGGGATCGGCCTCGAGCGCTGGCTGACCGCCTTCCTGGCCCAGCGCGGCCTCGACCCCACCGGCTGGCCCGAGGGGTTCCGGAAGTACGCCGGAGAGCTACCTCGCGAGATCAAGTTCCTGTGAACGGCTTTTCAGCCAACGTCTAAGGAAGCGGCGGCATCGGGCCGTCATGACCCCGGAGCCCGCGTCGCCAAGGCCTCCCGCGCAGCGTCAGCGGGCTCTCGAGGAGTTCGGGCTGGAGGCGGCCCCGCCCCGGCCCGCACCGGCCGCCCCGGAACGCCCAGGTCCACTTCCGGGCGTCTGGGAGGTCCGCGATGGGATGGTCGTTCACCCCTATCTGCGGGAGGGCGAGATTCGGGCGTTACCCTTCCAGATCGAGATGGGCCGCATCGCGCTCGACCACGATACCCTCATCGTGCTCCCTACCGGGTTGGGCAAGACGGTCATCGCGGGCCTGGTCGCTGCGGAGAGCCTTCGCCGGGGGCCGGGGAAGATGCTCTTCCTGGCTCCGACTCGACCGCTGGTCCAGCAGCACGCCGATACCTTCGGCCGGTGGTTCCGGGAGCTTCGGAAGGCCCGGTTCACCGGAACCGTGCATCATCCGGTTCGCGAAGGAGCGTGGGAGAGTGCCGAGGCGGTCTTCGCTACCCCGGAGATCGTGGTGAATGACCTGGTGGCCGGGCGCTATGACCTCAAGTCCGTGCGCTTGCTCGTCGTCGACGAGGCGCATCGGGCCGTCGGCAAGTACGCGTACGTCCCGATCGCGGACCGGTACTGGACGGAACGTCCTCGCGGCGGCCATGTGCTCGGCCTCACGGCATCCCCGGGCGGGGACGACGAGCGCGTGCAGGAGGTCGTCCAGCATCTCCACCTGGAGCGCATCGAGGCGCGGACCCGGGAGGACTCGGGGGTAAAGGAGTTCGTCCAACCGATCGAGGTCTCCTTCCGGGCGGTCCGGCTTCCACGACCGGTCGTCGCGATCCAAAGCCTGCTGTTGAAGGCTGGCTGGGAGGAGGCGCGTCGGCTCCAGCAGATGGGCTATCTCCGGAAGAAGCCGATCGCCTACCTCTCTGTCAAGGATCTGATCGCGCTGCGGGCCGAGATTTTCGCCCGACCCGGGCCGATGACCCGCAAGTTCGGCCCGCTCTTTCACCAGCTCATCCTCCTTCACATCCATCACGCCCAGGACCGGCTCGAGACCCAGGGCGTCGCGCCGTTTCTGCAGTACCTCGATCGCGTGGCCGGCAAAGAGAAGCGCTCCCGAGGCGACGCGGCCTTTCTCAAGCTCGCACCGGTCGCGGAGGCCCGAGCCGCAGGTGAGAAGTTCCTCCAACGGAGCCGGGAAGCCTCGCACCCGAAGCTCGACCTGCTCTCGGACATCGTCCGGGAAACCATTCAGGCCGCCCAAGGGAAACCGGTGCGGATCCTCGTGTTTGCCCAGT
>JASHOK010000012.1 GCA_030041175.1 Thermoplasmata archaeon
TTCATGTGGCGTTCGGCGGAACGCGTGGCTGAACGAGAGGGGGCCACCTTCCTGGTGACCGGCGAGGCGCTGGGCCAGGTCGCGTCCCAGACGCTGAGCAACATGCGGACCGCGACCGCGTCTGTCCAGCTGCCGATCGTCCGTCCGCTCATCGGCCTCGATAAGCACGAGATCGAGGCGGCGGCGAAGTCCATCGGTACCTACGGCATCTCGACGCGCCCGGGCCTCTGCTGTCAGGCGGTCCCGGATCGGCCGGCCACTCGAACCTCTCTCGTGCAGATCCTCCAGGAAGAGGAGCGGATCGACGTCGAAGAGATCGTGAACGAGTGCGTCCGACGTGCCGTCGTTCTCTAGGGCCGATCCGAAGCCCGGCGTCCATGGGGTACTACACGCTGCGGCTGTGCGCCGGCGGGGGCGCCTTCGAAGCCATCCCGGCACCCCGGCTGTCCCTGGACCTTGGCAAGGCCCGGAAGACGCTGGAGGGCGCCGGCATCCCGGTCGTCGATGCGCGCGTCATGCTGATCGTTCAGCTCGGTCATGAGGTGACCCTGAGCCGCGACGGGCGCGTCCTGATCAAGACCAAGGATCCGGAGCAGGCCGCCCACAACTTCGCCCGACTGGCCCGGCTGCTCGAACTTCCGTCGGTGAGCCCGGACAGCCCTGGGCGGTAGCCTCTTCGCCCGACAATCGTTATGCCCGAGGAGGCCGTACCAGCCCCGAGGCCGGTCGATGCCGAGGGAAACCTGGGTCCTAGGTGCCGCGAGCAACCGCTTCGGCAAGATGAAGGAAACCGGCCGCGAGGCCGCCTCCCGAGTGGCGCTCGAAGCGATCCAGACCGCCGGCATTGAGCCCAAGGACATCGGCTACACGTTCGTCGCGAACGCATTCGGGCTGGCCGAGCGGCAGGCCCACGTGGGCCCGCTCATCAATACGGCGCTCGGAATCCCGGAAGTTCCTTCCTGCACGATCGAGTCGGCGTGTTCCTCGTCGAGCGCCGCGCTGCATGAGGCCTACGTCCACGTGGCCGGGGGCTTCCACGACGCCGCCCTTGTCGTGGGTGTGGAGAAGCTTTCCCACCTGGATACCCTGACCGCGACCAGTTACTTCGCGATCGGGGCCGACTACCCGTTCGAGTCGCACAACGGCGCGACGTTCCCGGGTCTGTATGCGACGATCGCCAATGCCCATATGCGACGGTACGGGACCCAAACGGAACAGCTCGGAGCCGTAGCCGTGAAGAACCACGCCAATGCCGCGCTCAACCCCCACGCCCACTTTCAGAAGCCCATCACGATGGAAACCTATCTCGGCTCGCCGGTCATCGCGTCGCCCCTACGGCTCTACGACTGCTGCCCGTTCTCGGACGGCGCCGCCGCGCTCGTGGTCGTCGCGGCGGAGAAGTTCCCGAACCCGCGGACCGAGCCCCTCGTGATCCGAGCGTCCACTCGCGCTGGCTCGATCGCCGACATGCACGACCGGCCCGAGCTCACGGGCCTACCCGCCAGCCAGCGCGCTTCGCACCTGGCGTTCCAGCAGGCGAAGGTGGAGCGCTCCCAGATCGACTTCATGGAGGTCCACGACTGCTTCACCATCGCGGAGCTGGTCGCCCTGGAGGACATGGGGTTCTTCCCGCGGGGGGAAGCGGGAACCGCGACGGCCGAGGGTCTGACCGCCCGCGACGGGAAGCTCCCGGTGAACCCATCCGGCGGCCTGAAGGCGAAAGGCCACCCCGTCAGCGCCACCGGGGCTTCGCAGGTCGTCGAGATCTTCGAGCAGTTCAATCAACTCGCCGGGAAGCGCCAGGTGCCCAAGACGGGGCTGGCACTCGCCCACAACGTCGGTGCGACGGGCAGCTCCGCGTCCGTCCACATCTTCGGACGGCGGTAGGTCATCCCCATGACCGCCACGGGGCCATCGCAGGAGCCGTCGGCGGCGCATACGATCCAGGAGTATCAGCACGGCTACGAAGAGGAGCGCCGGCTCCGCGGCTTCCGATCCGGCTGCGGCTTTGTGACCGCCACCTGGGGGCTGCGATGTCCCCAGTGCGGGCAGCTGGACCTGCAGGAGTTCCCGCTGTCCGGCAAGGGGCGCGTGACCGCTTTCACGGTGCAGACGGTCCCTGCCGATGAGTTCGTGAACGACGCGCCGTACGCGTATGTGCTCGTCGAACTGGACGAAGGGGGACGGATCAGCGGTTGGATGCCGGCGGTCCGTGCGGTCGAGGATCTCGCGATCGGCGACCGGGTGCACTGGGTCGCTTCGTACAAGCCCGGCGTCCAGTTCGAGAAGGACTCGGCCGCCGCCCAACGATAGGCACATAGCGGAGAACCCGCTGCCCGGGGTCCGCCGATGGACTCCGCACTCGACCGGGCCTGGCTTCGACACTACCCGCCGGGCGTCCCCACGCAGATCGAGATTCCGGACCGGTCCCTGGTCGAGCTCGTCGAAGAAGCGGTGCTGAAGCACCCGGACCGAGTCGCGTTCATCTACTACGGGGCGAAGTGGACCTATCGGAGGTTCTGGGAAGCCGCCGGGCACTTGGCGCAGGCGCTCCTCAACGAGGGGCTCCAGCGTGGCGACCGAGTCGCGCTCTACCTGCCGAACTGCCCCGTCTATCCGATCGCCTACTTTGCCGCACTCCGCGCGGGACTCACTGTCGTGCAAGTAAGTCCGCTCTACATCGGCCAGGACCTCCATCGGCTACTCGGCGACGCCCAGCCGAAGGCGATCTTCTGCCTCAACATTCACTGGCCCAACCTGGAGAAGGTCGCCTGGAGCACGACCTCGCCGATCACGTACGTGGTTGGCCTGAACGAGCTCTATCCGTTCCCGGCTCGCCTGCTCGTAAACCGGGTGCTGAGCCGGCGAGGCCTTCCGACGAAGATTCCCAGGAGCACCCAGATCCGGCGATGGAAATCCGGGATCTCGACGCCGGGGCTGCCGTCTCCGGTCCGCGTGCAGAGTGCCACGGAGGTAGCCGTGCTCCAGTACACGGGCGGCACCACCGGCGTTCCCAAGGCGGCGATGCTGACCCATCGCAACCTGGTGGCCAACGCCCTTCAGTGCGGCGCCTGGTTCAACGTGGCGTCGCAGGAACGGGAGATCGTCCTCGCGTCGATCCCGTACTTCCACGTGTACGGGATGACCGTGGCCATGACCTACCCGCTCCTGGCCGGCGCCACGATCGTTCTCGAGACGCGGCCCGACGTGGACGAGATCCTGAAACTGATCGACAAGTATCACCCGACGCAATTCCCCGGCGTTCCGGCGCTCTACAATGGGATCAATCATCATCCGAAGCGAGCCGAGTACGACCTCCGGTCGATCCGGATCTGCCTGAGCGGCTCCGCTCCGCTTCCGCTCGAAGTCGCGAAACAGTTCGAGGCCACGACCGGCGGCAGCCTCGTCGAGGGGTACGGCCTTTCGGAAACGTCGCCGGTGACCCATGCCAATCCGATCCGGGGGGAGCGCCGGGCCGGTTCGGTCGGGCTTCCCGTACCGAATACCGACCAACGCGTCGTGGACCTCGAGACCGGCACGCGGCCGCTGCCTCCGATGGAGGCCGGCGAGCTCTGCGTCAAGGGTCCCCAGGTAATGGCCGGCTATTACCATCAGCCGGAAGAGACCGCCGCCGTGCTGCGGGACGGCTGGTTCCGGACGGGGGACATCGCCTACCTGGACGCCGACGGCTACTGCTTCATCGTCGACCGGAAAAAGGACCTCATCAACGTCGGAGGGATGAAGGTGTATCCGCGGGAAGTGGAGGAGGTGCTGTTCCAGCACCCCGCCGTCGCGGACGCCGCCGTGGTCGGCGTGCCCGACGCGGAGCTCGGCGAAGTCGTGCGGGCATTCGTGGTGGCTCGGGCGGGCACGAACCCGACCGCGGAGGAACTGATCCAGTTCGTGCGCGAACGGGTGGCGCACTACAAGGCGCCGCGGGTGGTCGAGTTCCGGAACTCGCTGCCCCGGAGCGGGGTCCAGAAGGTGCTCCGACGCGAGCTTCGGGCCGGCGGCACCGGGACCAGTGGGGCCCCCGCACCCGCGGCGGCTACGCCCCCCGCGCGATGAGGTCCCGGGCGATCACGACCCGCTGGATCTCGTTGGTGCCTTCGAAGATCTCGGAGATCCGCGCATCGCGATAGGCGCGCTCGATCGGAGTGCCTCGGATGTATCCGAGGCCGCCGTGGATCTGCAACGCCTCGTCGATCGCCTCGGCGGCCCATTCGGAGCCCAGACACTTCACGACCGCGGCCTCCCGGGTCTTCTTCTCCCGGTCGCCCCGGCTCCACTTCGTCGGGTCGTGCCCCATGGCGTCCTGGTGAGCCGCCGAATGGTAGACGAGATACCGCAGCGCCTCGATGTGCATCTCGATGTCTGCGAGCTTGAACTGAATGGCCTCGTACTCACTGATCGGCAGACCGAACTGGGTCCGGTTCTGCGAGAACGACAGCGCCTCCTGCAGCGCGGCCTGCATCCCGCCGAGGGACGCAGCGCCCAGCGACACCCGGCCGACGTCCAACGCGGTCATCGCCGCCCGGAAGCCCATGCCAATGCCGCCGAGGACGGTCTCGGGACCGACCTCGACGTTCTCGAGGATCAGCTCGGCGGTCGACGTTCCATGAAGTCCCATCTTCTTTTCACAGCGGCCGACCCGAAATCCGGGGGTCCCCTTGTCCACGAGGAACGCGGTGATCCCCCCGTGGGGACCCTTCTTGACGTCGTTCGCCGCCATCACCAGGACGGTGTCGGCTTCCTTGCCGTTGGTCACGTAGAGTTTGGTGCCATTGAGGACCCAGGAATCGCCCTTCGGAACGGCTGACGTCTTCAACGCCCCCGAGTCGCTCCCGGATCCCGGCTCCGTCAGG
Source organism: Thermoplasmata archaeon (assembly GCA_030041175.1). Lineage (GTDB taxonomy): Archaea > Thermoplasmatota > Thermoplasmata > Lutacidiplasmatales > UBA184 > JAKIWV01. The sequence continues at coordinate 4,866 of JASHOK010000012.1, forward strand.
CTGAACGCGAGGAGCTTCTTGCCCTGCGAGGCCGGCGTCAGCCACCGGCGCTTCTGTTCGTCGGTGCCGTAGTACAGGATCGGGGCCGCGCCCAGGGACGTGTGGGCGGCGACGATCGCGACGTGCGAGGCGTCGACGCGGCCCAACTCCTCGGCGAGGATACAATACCCGATTTTGCCCAATCCGAGCCCGCCGTACTCTTCCGGGATCGGCACACCGAAGTAGCCCTCGGCCTGCATCCGCGCCACCGTCGCAGCGGGGAAGCTTTCCGTCTCATCGATCTCCGCCACGACGGGCGCGATCTCCTTCTGGGCGAAGGCGCGGACCGTCTCCCGGAGTGCAGCCTGCTCCGGTGTGAACTCGAACTCGATCGTCATCGGTCAGGTCCCCGTGAACTTGGGAGGCCGTCGCTCCACGAACGCGGCGATTCCTTCGTCCAGGTCGGAGCTTCCCATGACCTCTTGCAGGAAGGCCTGGGTTTCTGCCGCGAGCCCCTCCGCAAGCGTCGCATCGAGTCCCACGTGGATCGCCCGCTTCGCACCTGCGATGGCCCGGGGCGCTTTCTGCGCGATCGTATGCGCCATGTCCCGTGCGGCCCGTAGCTCCTGCCCGGACGGGACCACCTTGTTCACCAGGCCGATGCGGAGGGCTTCGGGCCCCGCGATCAGGGCGGCGGTGAAGACCAGTTCCTTGGCTTTCGCGGGTCCGATCAGCCGGGGCAGCCGCTGGGTGCCGCCGTACGCTGGCAGGAGGCCGAGGCCCACCTCCGGGGCGCCCAGTTTGGCGGAGTCGGCGGACACCCGGAGGTCGCACGCCAGCGCGAGCTCTAGCCCTCCCCCGATGGCCAGGCCGTTGATGGCGGCGATCGTCGGGCAGCGCAGGTCGGCGAGTCGCTGGAAGAGAGCCTGGCCGCGAGCCTGAATCTCGGGTGCCTTCTCCTTACCGAGGATCGCCATTTCCTTCACGTCAGCCCCGGCGCAGAAGTACTGTCCATCGCCCGTGAGCACCACGCAGCGAGTCTTCGAGTTGCCGGAGACCGTCGCGAGTCGCGCGTCGAGCTGGTCCAGGAGTGCGGTGTTGAGCGCATTCACCGGGGGGTGACGCAGGATGAGTAGTTCGACGCCGTCCTCTTCGCTCTTGGTCCCGACGAGCTCCGGAGCACTCACGGCGATTCCCTGGTTCCGCAACCGGGGCTCGCGATTTAAGCGCTCCTTCGGGTCGGCTCTCCGCCGGCGGACGACCGGCTGTCGGCGCGCACGCTGATATAGCCGCGGCAGGTCCGTTTCCCGTGAACCCCCCGGGAACGTTCGCCGACGCGCGGGCGTCGTTCGACGAGGCCCAGTTCGTCATCGTGGGCGTGCCGTTCGACCGGACAACGAGTTTCCGCCCGGGCGCCCGCTTCGGTCCGGACGCCATCCGCCAGCAGTCCTGGACGTTCGAGTCCTACGACCTCGAAACCGGGATCGACCTCTCGGAGGTACCGATCCACGACCTGGGGAACACGGACGAGTACGGATCGTCGCAGCAGATGGTCGAGGGTGTTCGCGCGGAGCTCGCTCCGATCTTCGCGGCCGGGAAGATCCCGATCGTCTTCGGCGGCGATCACGCCTGCTCCCCACCGGTCGTCGAGGCTCATCCGGACCCGGCCTCCGTCGGAGTCCTCTACCTGGACGCGCACATGGACTTCCGGTCCGAGTATCTCGGCGACCCACGGAGCCACGGCTGTTCGTCGCGGCGGATTGTCGAACGAGTAGGGGCCCGCAATGTCGTCGTGTTTGGGGTCCGCTCGGTGTCGCGCCAGGAGGTCGAGGACAACCGCTCCATCGGAATGTCCTTCGTGACCGCCCACGAGATCGCCAAGGAAGGGATCGAGTCCTCCCTGCAGCGGGCTCTGAACATGCTGAAGACGGACCGGGTGTACATCTCTCTCGATATCGACGCGATCGACCCGGCCTACGCCGGAGCTACCGGCACGCCCGAGCCCTTCGGGCTGACTCCCCGGGACGTGAAGCTCGCGATCGGGCAGGCCGCTCCGCGGCTCATCGGCCTCGACATCATGGAGGTCAGCCCTCCGTGGGATACCGGCAATACGAGCAACCTCGCCGCCCGTTTGGCCCGCGAGGCGATCGTCCGAGTATCTGCCGCCCGCCACTCGCACTGACCGGGGCGTGGGATGGCCGACCGGGAGCAGCCCGTATCGCGCGGCGCAGAAGCGGCCCTCCATGCTGTGGAGTGGCTCGGTCTTCCCGCGCTCCGCAAGGACCGGGAGACCAAGACCTATCGGCCGAAGAACCTGGACGAGCGACTCAAACGGGAGCGTACTCGGAACGAGGTCCGGTTGCTGACCGAGGCCCGCCGGCTGGGCGTGCGAACCCCGATCCTGTACGACATCGACCTCCCGAACCACCGGCTGATCCTCGAGCAGTTGCCCGGGCCCACGCTCAAGGAGCTCCTCGAGGCGGCGAAAGAGGACCCGTCCGCGGTCGCCCCTTCCGTGCGAGCGCTGGGCTTCGCGATCGGCCGGCTCCACGCCGGCGGACTTTCCCACGGAGACCTCACGAGCAGCAATGTCCTCTTCCCGCAGGGCTCGACCGGGGCGCCGGCGCTTCTCGACCTGTCGATGGGGGCGCGGAACGCTGGGGTGGAGGAGAAGGGGATCGATCTCCACCTCATCGATGAGGATCTCCAGGCGCTTCACCCGAAGGGGGCGGCGCTCTTCCGTGCGTTCCTCGAGGGATACGCGGAGGGAGACCCGGAGGGGGCAGCCGAGGTCCGGAAGCGGGCCCGCGAGATCCGAGGACGGGTCCGATACGCCTGAGGCGCTCAGCGCTCGACCCGAGACAGTCCTTCGCGGAGGGCCGCCGGCAGCTCGTCGATGACGTCCAGTGCGGTGAGGCCCCAGCTGCGGGTGCCGAAGGCCCGGAGCCCGGCGTCGCCGACCCAGAATGCCGCCAGCCGAGCCGCGTCGAGTCCCTCCACGCCCCGCGCCAGCAACGACCCGACCACACCGGCGAGGACGTCCCCGGTCCCGCCGACCGTCATTGCGGGATGATGGTGCCGGTTGAGGAATCCCCGGGTCCCGTCCGTGAGGAGGTCGACGTCGTCCTTGGCCAACAGTACGACTCCGCGTTCCTGAGCGATCCGGCGGGCGGCCTCGAGGCGGCTGTCCGCGAGGGTCTCGGAGAGGTTGAGGAAGTGGCTGTCGAACTCGTGGCGGTTGGGAGTTGCGACGCAGGGCGCGACCGGGGGGCCTCCGCCGCGGGCGGTCGCGAGGGCTCCGAGCGCATCCGCGTCGACCACTAGCGCAGTGGGCCGTGTACGGAGCTTGGCCAGGAGCTCTCCCATGGCGGCCTCGGTTTCGGGCGCTCGCCCCACGCCCATGCCCACGACCACGGCATCGAAGTGCTCCCGTTCGAGGAGCCGCAGCAGCGACGCGACGTCCGAGGGCTGGAACCGGTCGGTGCCCACACCGTGCACGATCAGGGTCGGCGAGTAGGACTGGATGTATCCGGCCGCGGGCTGTGGCGCGGCGATAACGGCCCGTTCGGCGCCGGAGCGAAGGACGGCAAGCCCCGCCAGCGCCGGTGCGCCAGGGAACGGTCCTCCGCCGATAACGAGTACGCGCCCGGTCCTCGGAGACCGCGCCCGCCCCGCGGCGACCGGAAAGTAGAGAAAGAGCCCGGGACCCGTTTCATGGGATGCGGCCGCCGGGATACCGATCGGCCGGACGAGGATCTCGCCCGAGGTTTCCGGGGTCATGCCCTCCTTCACCGACTCTAAGGCCACGGTCCACCGGGGACGTACGGCGACCGCCGAGCCGAGTCCGGTGGGCTCGTCCACAGAGAGGATCGGCACTCGGCAGTCGCGGAGCACCAGAACCGCATCCCGGATCGGGGGACGCGGTTCCCCGTGCTGGCCCGTTCCGAGCAGCGCATCGATGATCAGCGCGTATCCGTCGAGCTCCTCGGCGCGCGGAACCCCCACCCGGAGTCGGGTTGTCGCCGAGATCCGTTCGTAGCAACGACGGGCCGGCGAGGAGCGGATTTCGGACGCCGGCGAGGTCAGCCAGACGTCCGGCGAGAAGCCCCATTGCTTGAGGTAATGGACGGCGGCGAAGCCGTCGCCCCCGTTGTTCCCCGGTCCCGCCAGCACCGCGATGCCTTCCGACGGTCCCTTCACCCGCCGGGCGGCCTCTTCGGCGACGGCCCGACCGGCGTTCTCCATCAGGGTGTCGATAGACGCCCCCAATGCGACCGCGTTCGCTTCGATGACTCGAGTCTCGCGCGCGCTCTGAGGAGGAGCCTCCACGACGGGACCTCGTCAGGTCTGGGAGCTTTCCGGGGACGCCTCGGCTTCGCCGAACACGTTGACGCTGGCCGGTAGCAGGTCGCGCCGGGCGAGATAGGTCGCCTGGGTGCGGCTGTACCGGAACAGTATGTCGCACTTGCCCTCTTGGAAGCCCCAGGGGCGAAGGATGAGCAGGTCGCCCTCGCGGACCCACATTTTCTTCTTCATTTTGCCCGTGATCCGTCCCATGCGGGACACGCCGTCCTCGCACATGACCCGGATCCGCGCGGCTCCCATCAGCTGGCTCGCCACCCCGAAAATTTCTCCACGGTCCCGTCGCGGTAGCGGGAGCCGACCGACCTCCTCTCCACCTTCGACCACTTCTACCGTGGTCGGGGCCTCTGGGCCCGGGCTCTCCGGCGCATGGCCGGGCGACTCGGACGGGTTCGGCGGAGGGCTGGCGCCTTCGGGCACGCCCGTTGCTAGCGGAGCGGAGTATTAAACGGACCCGCGCGGAGGGAAGACGGTTCGAGGATTCTCCACGAGAATCTTCTGGAAGGTCTCGGGCTGGAGCGGCAGCGACTGCACCGCCCGCAGGTGGGCGCCCAGGTCCCGGACCCCCGGGCCGGGCCAGTCGCTGCCGTAGATCACCTGGTCCCGGATCCGCTCGAGCGCCGGAAAGTACTCGAGCAGTTTGGCCGGCGGAACGCTCGAGGTCTCGAGATAGACGTTCCGGAACCGTCGGGTCAGGAACACCGCCTCCTCCATCCAGAGCGGCCGTCCGCCATGCGCGAGCACAATGGTCAGCTTGGGAAAGTCGATCGCGACGTCCTCGACCAGCAGCGGCTGTCCGAACCGGTTGCGAGCGCCCGGAAAGACCGAGGTCCCCGTGTGGATGATGACCGGTACGCGGAGGTCTTCGCAGGCCGCATAGATCTCCCGGAGGCCGTCCAATCGCCCGTCCACGTAGGCATTGGGTGCAAACAGCTGGTGCGGCGGATGGAGTTTGATCCCCCGAATCCCGTACTCGGTCACCAAGCGACGCGTCTCTCGGCCGGCCGATGGGTGACTCGGGAGCACCGAACCTACCGCGATCAGACGGTCGGGGTCCGTACGAACAAAGTCGCGGACGAACTCGTTGGCCTTCTCCGTGTAGCCGATGACCTCCGGGGCCACATAGTTCACGAGCACGGCGCGTTCGAGGCCGGCGGCATCCAGCAGCCGGAGCAGCCCGGGAGGGTCCCGGAGCATCGCCTCGAAGGAGCCCGAGTCCGGATGCGTGTCGATCAGCGCTCGGGCACCCGGATTCATCTCCCAGAGCGGGTTGACGTGGATGTGGCAGTCGGTGATCCCCATCGACGGCGGCGAGTCGCGAATGGGATTTGACCCTGTGGGCGCCGGGAGCGGGCCATCCCGTCGAGGTCGCCTCGACGACCGGGTTCCGCCCTCGCGGAGAGTTTATGTCAAGGGAGGCCCGGTCCCCCGACGTGGCGCGCGGAACGAGTAATCTGACGCCGGTCCCGCCGAGGCACCTCGCACGGTATCTGGCGGAGGGCGAGGTGCTCTACGTCGAGACGCGGGCGACCAAGTTGTTCTACTTTCCGGGCCCGATCATCGTGCTGCTCATCATGTTCCTGCTGGACTACTCCTGCGCGGCGGCCTTCCGCGGGTGGGCTCGGTTCCCGCTCTTGAGCGGGCTGTTTGCCATGGTGCCGCACTCGCCGTCGATCTACCGCATGATCGTGCTGGACATTCTGCTCCTCGTCACGCTGATCGTTTTCATCTGGCTCCTGGTCCGTTACATCCGCTGGGTCCGGACCGTCTACGCCGTGAGCAATCACCGGGTGATCATCAAGCGCGGGATCGCCTCGCGCGACATCGACGATATCCCGATGACGCAGGTCCGAGGCGTCGACGTCCACCAGTCGCTGGGCCAGCGTATCCTGGGCTACGGTACGATCCGAGTCAGCGCGGAGACCGGTGCTGCGAAGTCGATCGGGAACGAGGACTGGCTGGGAATCCCGAAGCCGTTCCAGGTTCAGCGGACCATCGAGACCGTGATGCAGAATCCGGGCATGACGACGTCACCGTTTGTCCAGCCCACGACCGTGATCGTGCAGAACGTCCCCGGGAATCCCCCGCGGTAAACGATCCAGGCGCTCAGATCCCCCGTACCTTCCGGATCTCGGCGGTGAGCGCCGGTACGATCTGGAAGAGGTCGCCGACGACCCCGTAGTCGGCCACCTTGAAGATCGGCGCGTTGGGGTCGGAATTGATGGCTACGATGGTCCGGGAACTGATCATTCCGACCAGGTGCTGGATCGCGCCCGAGATCCCGACGGCGATGTAGAGCTGCGGAGAAACGGTGCGACCTGTCTGGCCGATCTGATACGAGGTCGGCTTCCAGCCGGAGTCGGTGACCGCCCGAGAGGCGCCGACGGCCCCGCCCAGGGAGGCGGCCAGTTCCTCCAGGAGCCGGAAATTCTCGGGCGCTTTCAGCCCGCGTCCGCCGGACACGATGACGGTGGCCTCCGCGAGATCCGGTCCAGCTCCGGCCGCGGCCCCTTCGAACGCGATACGCTGACCCAGTGCCGGAGTCGAGCCGAGCTCGGGCACCGGATGCTCCTCGACGGTCCCTACGGGTCCCGATGCGTCGGGCTCCGGGAACGCGTTCGGCCGAAGTCCGACCACCCGACGCGGGCCCTCGAGGCGGACCTCCTGGATCGCGCGACCGCTGAAGATGGGCCGCAGCGCGACGAGGACGCCCTCCGGCGTTGACGCGATCTCGGTGACGCCAGAGACTGCCGCAGCCCCCCATCGGGCCGCGAGGCGTCCCGTGAGCTGCCGGCCGTTCGTCGTGCCGGCCACGACGATGGTCGAGACCAACAATTCCTGGGCCATCGAGACTACCGCCCCCGCCCAGAGAGCTGCGTGGAAGGTGTCGAACCGGCGGTCCGGAACGGTGATCACCTTCGACGCACCGAGGGAAGCGACGATGCGAGCCGCCGGCTCGAGGTCCGATCCTAGGAGCACCGCGACCAGGCCGGTCCCGCCGGCCAGGTTCCTCGCCGCTCCGATAGCCTCCAGGGAGGATCGGACCGGGTCACGCCCGCGCCGCTCGACAACGACCAGGACCGGGCCGCTCATGGCAGCGTCTTCGCCTCATCCCGGAGCAGGCGCACCAGTTTCTCTGCGGCCTCCTGCGGGGTCTTGTACTCGATCATCTTGGCGCCGGTCCGGGGCGGCGGGAGCCGGAAGCCGGAGATCCGGGCGCTGGAAGCGGCTGCCTCGGGTGCCGACGGCGCGGAGAGGGCCGGCGCCCGGTCGATCGCGGTTCTGCGGGCTTTGAGCACGTTCTGGAGCTTTGCGGTCCGCGGGTCGTTCCACGCTTGTTGGAGGCAGACAAGCATCGGCGCGGGTGCGGTCATGCGCTCGAGCCCGCCTTCGATGGCTCGGGCAAAGGTGAACTGGCCCGCACTGACGTCCCACCGAAGGTCGACGACCGGCCCGTAGTCGGCAATGCCGAGCCGCTCAGCCACCGCAGGGCCCACGAGGCCGGCCTCGTCGTCCAGGGCCTGCTTCCCGACGAGGACGAGCTCTACCGGGCCCGTGGAACAGGCCTGCGCCAAAGCCTGGGCGGCGAGCAGCGGGTCGAGCGCCTGCTCACCGGACGCCTCCGCCCAGGTCGCCGCATCGCAGCCCAGCGCCAGTGCCGAGCGCAGAATCTCCTCCGTCCGCGGCGCAGGGCCGAACGCAACGGCCCGGACATGCGAACCGGCGATCGCCTCCTTGAGCAACAGCGCTTGCTCGACGGCGGACTCATCGTAGCCGGCGAGGACCCACTTCACCCCCTCCGTGTCGAGCCCGGTGCCGGCGGCATTCGGCCGGAGCCGGGTCTCGGGGTCCGGGACCGGTTTGACGAGGACGAGGATCTCCATCCGGAGCTGCCCGCCCTAGGCGTACTGGGAGAGGAGCTCGCGGGCGATCACGATGCGCTGGATTTCGTTCGAGCCCTCGTAGATCTGGGTCAGCTTAGCATCCCGCAGCAGTTTCTCCACCGGGTAGTCTTTCATGTACCCGTATCCGCCGAAGACCTGGATGGCATCGTCCGCGATGCGCATGGCGGCATCGGAGGCGTAGCACTTCGCCATCGAGGATTCGAGCGAACCCCGGTTCCCCTGGTCGATCCACCACGCGGACTGCCACGTCAGCAGCCGCGCGGCGTGAAGCTCCTGGGCCATGTTCGCGAGCTTAATCTGGATGGCCTGGTGCTCCCCGATTGGCTTACCGAATGTACGCCGCTTCGTCGCATACGCGGCGGCGTAATCGAGGGCCGCCTGCGCGATGCCGGTGGCCAGGGCACCGATCGGCGTTCGGGTGTGGTCCAGGGTCTGCATCGCGAGAGCGAATCCCTCGCCCTCTGCGCCGAGGCGATCGGTGACGGGCACGCGCACCCGTTCGAAGCGTACCGTACTCGTGGAGGAGGCGCGGTGTCCCATCTTCTCCTCGTCCTTTCCGGGCGTGATACCCTCCGCGTCCCGAGGCACAAAGAACGCGGAGATCCCCTTGTGGCGCAGGGCAGGGTCTGCGGTGGCGAAGACGGTGTACAGCGATGCGTGCGGGGCGTTCGTGATGAAGCACTTCTCCCCGTCCAGCACGTACTGGTCGCCGTCCCGGCGACAACGGGTCTGAAGCGCGGCGGCGTCGCTCCCGCCCCCGGGCTCGGTCAGGCAAAACGAGGCGAGATGGTAGGACGCGCA
>JASHOK010000096.1 GCA_030041175.1 Thermoplasmata archaeon
CCACGGAAACTCCGTAGGACACCGTATCTCCTTCCATACTGCCGGAGGTTCAGTTAAGGTCTCCCGGCCCGTTTAGCCGACCGTGGCTATATCCGTCGAAGTTCCGGGCCTGGACACGATCATCCCAGAGGTTGGGGATGGCCGGGTCGTCCTCGTCGAGAGCGGAGCCGACCCAGCGAAGAGCTTCTTTGTCCGCCGACTCGTCCTGACGGCACTGCGCAACCGCTCCCGGGTGACCTTTGTCACCTCTCGTGACCGTATGGAGCTTCTCAGCCTCCTGAGCGTCGAAGGAGGTATTCCGCGGGAAGAGGGGGAGCGACTCCGCGTGTACGAGGAGGATGCCGTAACCAAGCTTGACGAGTACGCTCAATGGGGCGGCCTACTTGCGGTGGACTCCTTTTCGTTTCTGACCCTCGACCTGGATCCGCCAGGTGTAGCGGATCTGCTCCGGAACGTCCGGGCCATCTGCCGAGAAAAGGGGACCACGGTCCTTCTTGCCACCGATCGCGGCATGTTCGAAACACGCGTAGAAGCGGTGGCGCTGCACTTGTCGGACGGGTTCATTCAGTTCCATGCCAAAGAATCTCCGGAGGGCCTCGTAAGATTCCTGAGAATTCCGAAGTGGATGGATGGTAAGTTCGTGGACCGAAACGTGTATTACGACTTTGACGGAAGACGACTAGCGATCGACCTGCGACGGCGGGTCCTGTAGGGTCGCGGAGAGATTGTGCCGGCTTCGACGTACGAACGATACGGGCTCGTTAGCAATCCCTTCCGGGATCTCGCGAGCGAGAACCTGGAAGACGTCGGCATCTTCCACGTGAACCTCACCATCGACGACCAAATCCAATCCATTGAGGACGAAGTACTCGACAAGGAAAACCGGGCCCTGGTTGCAGTCGTTGGCCCGCCGGGAAGCGGAAAGACCCAGCGGCTGCTCCTAGCGGCATCCATCGGAAAGGAGCGGAAGGCGCTAGTCGCCTATGTGGAGGTTACCGGGAAGTCCGCCTCGCTGCTCGAGAACCTGACCCGCGAGATCTCCAAGGCGGCGGCCGCTGCCGGGTACGCGAAGACGTTCAGCTCCCCGAAGTGGTACCGCCAGCTTCAGACCCTTACGAAGCTGAAAGATGGCGCGTATGACCCGATTGCTTCTGGGAAGATCATCGGGGAGGCGCTCAGTGGCGCGGCGCCGGCCTTCCTCTTGCTCAACGACGTTCACAACCTTGCGCAGAGCCCAGAGGCCGACGCGTTCGGCAAGCTGCTGCAGGAAATCTCTGACGCCATCAAGCCGGGTGTCCTGGTCATGTTCGGGTGCTATACCAGCTACCTCATCTGGCTGGTAAAAAACCGCCCGGCGCTCGCCTCGCGAATCAACCGGGCGATCAGTTTGCCTCGGCTGAACCCTGAGGAGGCCGAGCTCCTGATCGCGAAGAAACTCCTCGCGAAGCGACTCGTAGAGAATCTCGACCCCACGTATCCCTTTGACCGCGAAGCCATCGCCGAACTCAACGCCCGGGCGGCAGGAAACCCCCGTCGCTTGCTAGACATGGCGGACCTAGCGCTGGAGTACGCGGCTCAACATCGGCGAAACAGGGTCGACCTCGAGACCGTAAAGACGGCGCTCCTGGCGGGCAGCCCCGCCACCTCAGCCTCTCCAGTGGCCTCGATGCACTCCTCTGCCGAGCGGCAGTCGGGGGCAGACCAGCTCCGGCCAGCCCCGGAAATCCGGTGACCTCTCGGGCCGCCTAGGTTGCGGGCTCGGCGGGCTCGATCAGAACGCCCGCATTGATCGCCTGCTCGGCGATGTCTGCCGAGTAACTGGCCACACGTCCCAGGCTATCGACAATCGTTCCGAGCGCGAGAAGCTCCTCGCCCTTCCGCGCAGCCACCTTGTGTGAGAGGGCGTCCACGAGCTTCTGGTGATGGACCCGGCGGTCAATCGCCTCGTTGCCGGATTCGATGTCGCCCGCCATGAGGGCACCGAAGGCCTGGTCCAGAATCGCAATACCCGAAGCGCACGCTTCCTCCAGCTCTTTCTGAAGTTTCGTGTCCACCCGGCGGCCACCGCCCAGCACCGGGTAGGTCTCCGCAATCCGCTCGGCATGATCCCCAATCCGCTCGAGCAGCTTTGCGACGAGGCGATGCCCGCTAACCGCAGCCGCGTGATCTCGTCCGTTTACGACCGGCGGGAGGCTCATTGTCTGATTGTATTGCTTCGCCACCATCCAGTACAGTCGGTCGACGTCCTGATCGCGAAGAGCCACATCGTGGGCCAGGGTCCCCTCACCGGCCTTGAGTGAAAGAACCGCGTCCTCCAGCATGGCGCGGACCATGAGGTGCATCCGTCGAAGGCACTTCTCGGTGCTCAGCTCGGAAGTGTCCGACAAGTCTTGGATGACCAGGCCGTGCCGGGTCTCCTCGATGACCTCCGGCCCGATTACGAGGCGACAAAAGTCTCGCGCGACCCTCCGCGCGAACGGGCCCCGGTCCGGTGCGAAGCGAACTTCGATGAGGCCGTAGCCGGAAATATACGCACCGATCAGTTTCCTCAGGAGGTGTTCCCGGACTTCCTCCCCCTTCTCGGAGAATATTTTCCGACGGATCGCAGGTTTCTCAGCGTTCCGGAACCGGACCGACATTGAGCCGTCGGTCTGCGCGTCCAAAAACAGCGTGTCTCCCGCCTTCAGTCCCGCGTTAACGACCCATCTCTTCGGAAGGGATACCACATAGGTGGACCCTCCCGCCAACTGGAGCTTCCGGCCCTCCACGGCGTCCCCCGGTCGGGGACCACTTTCCGTAACCTTAAGCGTTGAATCAATAGACTCTATAGCTCACCCTACAACATCGGAGCCTCCGAAGGCCGTGCAACCGGCCACGGTACGCACGGGAGTCGCCAGAAGGCTTTGCTACGTCGCTGGCAGCGGCTTTCCGCAGCTCGCACAGAACGTCGCACCCAGACTGTTCTGTGCGCCACAGCTGGGACAAACCCGGCCGGGCGGCGGTGGCGGCGGAGCGTACGGGGAATAGCCCGGGGGGCTCGCGGGCAGCACGGGGTTCATCGGCGGGTAGTACCCCGGAGGAGGCCCCAACACCACCGTGATCTGGGGCTTGTGGACGATCGCGAGTATTCCGCCGATCAGCCCGAGGATGAATCCGAGGAAGAGCCCGCCGCCTCCGGCCAGGCTCCCAACGGAAGCGATGAGGATGATGATGCCGAACGCGACGTGATGATACGGAGAGACATACAGGGCGATTCCCAAGCCGACGATCAGAAATCCGGTGATCAACTCGATGGACGCGCCGGTGAAGATGCTCTCAACGACGTAGCCGTAGGCCGTCGTTGTGAATACCGCCCCGAGGGCGACGAGCAAACCTCCCCAGAGGATGATGATAATGCCGCCAATCAGCGCCAGCACGAACGCTGCGGTGGGCTTGTTGGCGACGGAAGCGGTCATGGGCGTTGGTCCGTAGGGTGACGGTGCTCCCATCATCGGCAGCCCACCGTCCGAGGCACTGCGCGCACGGCTTCCGTACTGACCCGGTCCCCCCTGTCGTCGCTACGCTGTCGGCCTCACCGGGCCCGCGTTATTTGCATGTGTCGCTGACCGGGCGCCCCCTCCAGAAGGGCCGCGGAGCGCGGAGGCGTCCGCGAGGTGCAATTCCGATTGCAGCTCTACTGGAACGAACCCGCTTCGTTCGCTGCGGCCAGCGAGCGTTGCGTATACTCGGCGAGCGCCTCCGCCTGCCCGGACTCGAGCTCCATGCCCGGCCATCCCCAATGCACAGCCACCTTCGAGCCCGGGCGCACCGCCGGGAGAACCTGGGGGTCCAGGTCCACCGCTCGCGTGCCGGGTGCGCCGAATTCCAGCCGTCCGTGCCGGAGCACGAGGGCCGGATTCCGGACCGTTGCCCGATGGCCGGCGACCTCGATGACCTCGGCAGCGGCCGGGCGGCAGAGCTCCATGTTGGCCACCGTGGTCTCCACGTGCCCTGTCACCGAGCCCACGCCGACGAAGGCGACGTGGAACATGTGGTGAGGAATCGGATGGGCGGGCAGCCGACCCCGTAGCTCCTGCCCGACCGACCGAGGGAGTCCGCGTCGCACGAGCGCCTCGAGGAGATTCAGAAAGTCCTCCCGAGTGAACGCATCGAGCAGGTCGTTGCCGACCCAGTACGCCTCGACGACCCGTCGATCGAACGGGTCCAGCCCGTGCTTCGAGGCGATGGCCACGAGGTACGGCATCAGTGCCTCAAATCGGCTCAGATGCTCCCGCGCCTCGGCGTGGCCCTCGTCGGTGGTGATCGCCCGGTAGAGGTCCGGCGCGGCGTCCGAAGGACCGCAGAACTGCAACCGGTTCGTCGCGATGCTGAAGCGCGCGCAGAGCGCGACGCCGTCCATGTCAGGCGGACGACTCCCGACCGGCCCGGCTTCGCCGGATCACGAAGGTCCAGGTGTCCTGCAACAGGGAATAGCCGATCGCGACGACCACGCCACCGACTACGGCGGCCACACCGACCGCCTGAGCTACCGTGAAGGCTGCGCCACTCGCGACGGTAGAAAGAACGAAGGTGATCGGGAAGCCCAGTACCAGTACCGATGCCGCAACACCGAGGTCCACTCGGCGGAGGCCGGTATACCAGGTCGCGACAAATGCCGTCAGCAGAACCGCGCTGATCAGCACCCAGGTCCACTGGCCGCTGGAGAAGGCCGCAACGGCGCCGAACTGGGCCGTGAGGGCGAGGTAGGCCACGAGGAATACGCCTCCGAAGCCCATCCGGCCCATAGCCACCACGCCGCCCGGCAGGTCGCGGAGCGTCCGCTTGGAGATCGTGTACTCGACCGCCCACAGCAGGGTCGCCGCGAGGACGTACAGGCTGCCCGTCGTCCAGATCGGTGTGGTCAGCTGGAGCAGGAGGAAGTTCCCTCCCAGCAGGAGGGCCGCTGCGATGGCCACCCGGGCGTGGAAGCGCTCCTTCAGGACCAGAACCCCGAGAACGGTCGCCATCAGGAAGAGCGTTCGATAGAGGAACGAGGCCGTCAGACCTCCGCCCGCGGCGGCGGCAAGGGCCAGACCGTGGAAGAACAACAGGAACGGAATGGCACCGCCGATGAGTCCGATTGTCGCGAGCCGAGCCCAGTCGACGCCCCGAAGTGGGCCGGTCAGCGCACGCCGGCCGAGCAGCGCGAGCGGGATGAGCATCGCCGCCACTGTCACGTTCCGGACGGTGACGAACGCGTCCGAGTTCGTACCGTGCACCGCATACGCGTTCACGAACGTGGACACGCCGCTGATCACTGCGGTGGAGATCACGAGGAGGAGTCCGGCCCCCCGAGGGCCGACGGGGGGAGGTGCGGCGGGGACAGCCATTCTACGTCTCTTCCGTACTCGCTGCCAGAGATCCCGATGAAGTCGGTTGCGCTGACGCCCCGTCGATCGTGGTGCCGCGGGCCAGCGCGAGGGCCTCCTGCGCCTCCTCGGCTGCCACGATCCGAATCGCGAATCCTGCCTGGACGATCACGTACTCGCCGACCGCGGCCTCCGGAACGTAGAGCAGACTGACCGTCTTCGTCAGTCCTTCAAAATCCACTCGCGCGGACGGGGGCGGACCGTTCTCGACCGAGACGATCTTGCCGGGAATCGCCAGGCACACGGGCACGCACCCTCTTCAGAGACGGGGGCCCGTCCGCGCCGGGGAACGCCCGGGTTCCGTCACGTCGATGCTCATCAGGACCAGACCTTGCGCGCGCGGGTTCGTCGTGTCTCGGGAGGTGGTCACGTCGAGCTCCGCGGACTGGGCGGGCGTGCCGTCCACGACCGTGGGCCACTGCAACCGGAGCTGGTCCTCCGAGAGATGCGAGAGTGCCCCAATCCAGAGACGCACCCTCGCGATCTGGGCCGGACTCGCCCGCGTCGACTCTTCGATCAGCTTTTGTCGAATATCCTTCAGCAACGCTTCCTCGTGCATGTTCTAGCCTCCTTCTCTCTCGGTCTTCCGATTCGGCAACTCTAGTTCCTGGCCCAGTGCCCGGGCCACCTCCCGGACGCCCATAAGGACCTCTTCGGAGGTATCCCGGCCCGGCTCGAAGTGGCCGGCCTCAATCCCATAGATCACCAGCAACTTCGGCATTCGGTCGAGGACCTGCCCCAGGGCGATCGCCGATGCCACGGTTGCCCCGTGCGTCGACGTGCCACTCGTGGTGGTGGGCAGCGGTTCCCGGCCCACGAGCAGACGTTTCCAGGTCCCCGGCGCCCCACCGCTCTGGAAAGCGTCGACGAGGTAGACCCGGTCGCGACCATCCCACAGCTCGAGCAGCTCGGACACACCGCCCGGGGTTTCGACCACCTGCACCCCACCCTTGACCGACCGACGAATCTCCCGCGAAACGAGCAGGCCGGCCGCATCGTCGCCCCGGAACTCGTTGCCAACGCCGATGACGAGCGGGGTCCGCCCGTCGGAGCTGACCTCGGCGGTCATGTCCGCTCCACGTCGAGCCGGAGAAAATGGGTGGCACATGAAATGCACGGGTCATGGTTTCGAATCGTCCGCTCGCACATTCCGGTCAACGCGGCGTCGTCGAGTGCCAGCGACCGCTCGACAACGTGTCGGACGTCCTCCTCGATCCGCTTCTGATTCTGCGCCGTCGGCGCGATGATCTCGGCGCTCTCGATCTGGCCACCGGGGGCCAGGCGATACCGATGGAACAGGAGTCCCCGTGGGGCTTCCGTGGCGGCGGCACCGACCCCCGCGGGGATCGGGTCGGGAGGCGCAATCCAGGGGTCGGATGGCGGGTCGTACTGGGCGATGATCCGGAGCGCCTCTTCGCAGGCAAACACCATCTCAACGGCACGTACGACGATACTCCGGAACGGGTTCCGCACCAGAGGCTCGAGACCCACCTCATGCGCGACGGCCTTGGCGCGCGGTGTCAGCTGTCCATGGTTGAGAGAGTACCGGGCCATCGCCCCGAGCAGGTAGGGCGTCCCACCCTTGCGGACCGACTGCAACGCGTGCGTGTAGCCGACCGGAGCTCGCTCGAACTCCTCGTCGTACCGGGCCACGGGGATCCGGAGCCCCCGGTTCGACACGATCTCGCCCTCGTTCATCGCATACTCTTCGGGATGCTGGAGCGCGACGAACTCGTAGTCCTCGTCCGCCTCGGGAAAGGGCAGACCGGCGGCAAAGTGCACCGTCTCTTCGGCAATGTCAAGCGCCGACTCGAGCGTCGGCCGGATCTGGTCCAGCTCCTCCCGACTCGGAACCCGGTAAAAGCCGCCGACCCGCACGTTGATGGGATGGATCTCTCGGCCTCCCAGCAGCGCCATGAGCGCATTCCCGGCCTTCTTCAGCGCAAGTCCCCGGCGTACCGTGTCCGGGTCGTCCTTCGCCAACTGAACGGCGTCGGGGTAGCCCAGGAAGTCGGGCGTGTGCAGCAGGTAGACGTGCAGGGCGTGACTCTCGATCCACTCGCCGCAGTAGAGCAGTCGGCGAAGCGCACGCAGCTGGCCACCGACCCGCAGGCCGAGCACCTGCTCCATCGCGTGGACCGAGCTCATCTGGTAGGCGACCGGGCAGATCCCGCAGATCCGGGCCGTGATGTCGGGCGCCTCCGAGTATCTCCGGCCCCGCAAGAAGGCCTCGAAGAACCGGGGCGGCTCGAAGATCTGCAGCTCGACGTCGTCCACCCGGCCGTCGTGGACCCGAACCCGTAGCGATCCCTCGCCCTCGACGCGCGCCAGGTAATCGACGGCGATGGTGCGCACGCTCACGGAGCGCCCTCCTCATGGCCGGCGGCTTCTGCCGCCGCGTGGAAGGCCGGGGCTCCGGCATTGTACGTACGGAAGACCCGACGAACGTCCACCGGCGCCATGCCGTGGACATGGAGACTTTCGGTCAACGCCTCGGTGTTCGGCGAGTCCATCGGGCCAAAGCAGCCGTAGCACCCGCGATGGTACGCCGGGCAGATGGCGCCGCAGCCCGTCTGGGTCACCGGCCCGAGGCACGGAGTTCCGTGTGCCACGACGACGCAGACATTCCCCCGCCGTTTGCACTCGATACAGACGCTCTCGGTCGGCAGGTTCGGGGCCCGCCGGGTGAGATACGCGGAGATGACTTCCAGCAGCTGCGCCTTGTTGATGGGGCAGCCCCGGAGCTCGAAGTCGACGGGAACGTGGTCCCGAATCGCCGTCGAAGTTGCGAGGGTCGCCACGAAGTCGGGCCGAGCGTAGACCACCTGCTGAAACTCCGCGACATCGCCGAAGTTCCGCAGGGCCTGGATGCCGCCCGCCGTGGCGCAGGCGCCGATGGTAACGAGGGTCCTCGATTGGGCCCGGACCTCCCGAATCCTCGCCGCATCGTCCGGCGTCGTGATCGACCCCTCCACAAGGGACAAGTCGTAGGGGCCTTCAACGATGGCCGACGACGCTTCCCGGAAGTTCGCGATGTCGACTGCGCCGGCGATCGCCAGGAGCTCGTCCTCACAGTCCAGCAGAGTGAGCTGGCAGCCGTCGCAGGAGGCGAACTTCCAGACGGCCAGCCGAGGTCGGTGCGCCATGCGACTCAGATCTCCCGGAGGCTGAGCCGGTCTCGGATGTGGTCGTAGCGGAACACCGGACCGTCCCGGCACACGAAATCCGGCCCGTACTGGCAGTGCCCGCAGATCGCGAGGGCGCACTTCATGTTCCGTTCCATCGAGAGCCAGATGGAACTTCGCGGAATTCCCCGGGCTTCCAGGTCCCGCGCGGAGTTCTTCATCATGATCTCGGGTCCGCACAGGAAGGCGACGGAGTTGGCCGGGTCGAAGCGCGCATCCGGGATCCGGGCCGTTACCAGACCCACGTCCCCGTACCAATCCCGACCCGCCGCGTCGACCGTCACCTGAAAGCGCAGATCCGATCGCTGACGCCACGACTGGATCTCCCCATAGTATACCAGGTCTCTCGGCGTCCGGGCCCCGAGCATCACCTCGATCCGCCCGTACTGCTCGCGATGCGCGAGCATCTCGTACAGCACCGGGCGGAGCGGGGGAAGGCCCAATCCCCCCGCCATCAGCACGACGTCCTTTCCGCGGGCAAGGTCCATCGGCCAGCCCCTCCCGTACGGCCCGCGAACGCCGAGCACCTGTCCCGCAGAGGCGGCCGCAATGGCTTCGGTAATTCGCCCCGCGTTTCGGACGGTGTGGACAATCGCCGACGCATCCGAGGCGTTCCCGCTCAACGAGATGGCCGCCTCTCCGACGCCAAAGACGTAGACCATGTTGAACTGTCCCGGTCGTGCGGGCGGAAT
>JASHOK010000097.1 GCA_030041175.1 Thermoplasmata archaeon
GAACATCGGCGGGAAGGAACACAAACGGGTCCACTTTCCGGTGTTCGTGTATACCCACGCGCAACTCCTCGTCCCGGAGCTCCAGCCCCGAGGGTTGTTCGTCTACTGGTGGCTCACGATGCAGGGCGGCGCCAAAGTATCGAAGAAGGATGTGGCCGCCAAAGGTGGGGCCATCCCGCCGCTCCGCGACGCCCTCGAGCAGTACGGCGCGGATGCCTTGCGCCTCATGTATTCCATGGCGGCCTCGCCGTTCCAGGACATCGAGTGGCTGCCCACCCTGGTGTCGCATGCCTCCGACCGCCTGGGAGATGTGGAACGACTCGGCCGGGAAGCGCTGGCCCCGGGGGAAGGGGCGTCGCCCGAACTCGATGCCTGGCTGCAAGACGAGACTCGAGGCATCATCGAGCGGACTTCCGAAGCGCTGGAGCGCATGGACTTCCGGCAGGTCGCGCACAGCGTGTACGTGGACCTCCCCTCCCGGATTCGTCGGTACATCGCGCGCGGCGGCCGGCCGGGTGCGACGCTCGCCACGGTCGCCAAGGTCTGGATCCGGCTGATGAGTCCGACGACCCCGCACCTCGCGGAGGAGCTCGGCGAGGGCCACTTCCGTGGGCTCGTCGCCGAGCAGCCGTTTCCCGAAGCATCGGAGATGCCCGAGGACCCGCTGGCGCGGTTCGCAGAGGCGTACCTCGAGCGGATCGAGGAGGACCTGCGGAGTGTGCTCAAGGCCTCTCAACCCCCAGGGACCGGTGCGGGTGAGGTCGTGTTCTTTACCGCAGCACCGTGGAAGAAGCAGCTCGAGCGCTGGCTCGCCGAAGCGGGCCCCGAGCCCAGCCCAGAGCTCCCGCGCCGGATGGTAGAGCAGGCTCGGTCTCACCCCGAGCTGTCCGCCCACCTCGGGGAGATCGCGGACTACGTGAAGCGCGTGCAACCTCGGCTGCGCACGGACTCGGCACCGCCACCCGATGCCTTCGATGAGCTCGGTGCCCTCCGCGCCGCCGCCGGCTTTCTCGCGCATCGCTTCGGGTTTCGCCAGGTACAGGCCTACCGGGAAGCGGAGGGAGAGCCGCACGACCCCAAGAACCGGCGGCAGCGGGCCCGTCCCGGCCGACCGGCGTTTTACCTGGTGGACCGGCCCGGGTGACGTCCGGCCCCCTTCGTCCGGGAGGCGCGGAAGTTGAGATACATGCGGGAGGGCGTCGGCCGGTCGCTCACGGCTCGGTACTTGGCGGACCGCTTGCGACTATAGTTCTGGCGGACGGTGCCGGAGATCTCGAAGTAGATCAGCTGTCCCACGGGCATCCCCGCGTAGATGCGAACCGGGAGCTTCGACGACATCTCGAGCGTCCAGTAGTTGGAGAAGCCGACATCCCCCTTGCCCGCCGTGGAGTGGATGTCGATGCCCAGTCGCCCGACGCTGGACTTGCCCTCGAGAAACGGGACGTAGCTGTGCGTCTCGGTGTACTCTTCCGTAACGCCAAGGTAGAGCTGCCCGGGAACGAGGACGTACCCCTCGCGAGGGATGCGGAACTCGGTGACGGGGTTGTCCAGACGAGCATCGAGCGCCCCGTTGGTGTACGTCGCGAGCCACGGACCGAGATGGACGTCGTACGAGTTCGAGCCGAGACACTCGGACCGGAACGGTCGAATGACGATGTCCCGTCGCCGGAGGGCCGCCAGAATTTCGGTATCGCTGAGGATCATCGGCCGGCCGGGGGACGGCGAGCCGGCCGGGGTATTTAAGACGGCAACGGACGCGGGCCGGCGCGGACCGGCGAGGAGACGTCGAGGCGAGTCCAGCGGAGCGAGAGCGAGTTCGCGAGGACAGCGGTCGAGGAGAGTCCCATCGCCGCCGCTCCGAACACCGGCAGGACCGAATAGACGCCGGCGCCGAGGAACGGGATGAGCGCCCCCGCCGCAATCGGCAGCAGGATGGCATTGTACCCGATCGCCCAGCCGAAATTCTGCCGCACGCGCCGGACCGTTTGGCGACAGAGGCGAAGGGCCACGGCGACCGATGCGAAGCCGGTTCCGGCCAAAATAATTCCTCCCGCCTCCCGGGCGACGTCCGTCGCGGAACCGACAGCGATGCCCACGTCCGCCCCGGCAAGGACCGGGGCGTCGTTGAGCCCGTCGCCGACAAAGGCGACGACATGCCCCTCCCGACGGAGCCGCGCCAGGAACTCCAGTTTATCCGCGGGACCGAGGCGGGCATGGACCTCAGAAATCCCGATCGCTCGGGCGACGGCGTCGGCGGCCTCGGGGCTGTCGCCCGTGAGCATGACGACCCGGATCCCGTCGGCCGCCAGCGCCGCCACTCCGGTGGCGGCGTGCGAGGCGACCGGCGTGGAGAAGCCCAGCAGCCCCACCGGGCGGCCGTCGCGCACGATCACGGAGACGGTCCGACCCGCGTGTCGAAGCGCCACGAGCGGCTGGGACCACTCGGGCCCGAGCTCGCCCGGGATGCGCTCCACGGAAACCGAATGTCCGTCCACCTGACCCGAAATGCCCTCCCCCGCCACGGCACGGATTCCGGCCGCGGGGGCCGGGCTCAACCCGTGCGCCCGGGCATACCGAAGGACGGCCTGGGCCAACGGATGCTCCGATCCGGCTTCGACCGCGGCCGCGAGCCGCACAGCTCGGACGGAATCCCCCGAGGGGGGCGTCCACACGTCGGTCAGCTCCGACTGGCCTTCCGTGAGGGTGCCGGTCTTGTCGGTCAGGACCAGGTCGACCCGGGCCCCGTGGTCGATCGCGTCCCGGTCCTTGAACCAGATCCCCTCCTCGGCGGCCCGACGGGTCCCGACGAGCAGTGCCGCCGGTGCGGCGAGGCCGAAGGCGCAGGGGCAGGCGGTGATGACTACGGCGACGAAGACGAGGACGACCAGGGCGGGATCGTCAAACCGGGTGGCCACGCCCCACGCGGCCGCCGCCACCGCACCAAGCACGAGAACGGCCGGCACGAAGATGGCCCCGATGCGGTCGGCCGTCCGCTGGAGCGGCACCTTGCTCAGCTCCGACTCCTCCAGCAGCCCGGCGAGCTGCTCGAGCGTGCCGTCGGGGCCCACCCGCGAGACCTGGATGTCGAGCAGCCCGGAACCATTCACCGTACCCTGGAGGACGGGGCTGCCCGGTCTCTTGTCGACGGGAGCGCTCTCGCCGGTCAGGAGGGACTCATCGAGCGTCGAGGTTCCGCGCAGAACGACTCCGTCAGCCGGCACGCGTTCTCCCGGGCGCACGCGCACGTGGTCCCCCGGGTGGAGACCTTCGATCGGGACGGAGGTTTCCGCGTCGTCGCGGAGTACGACCGCCGTCGACGGAAGTCGCTCCCGGAGCAGCCGCAGTGCCCCGCCGGCCCGGTGACGGGTCAGGTGTTCCAGGTAGTTCCCGGTCAGGATCAGCGCGACGATGAGAGTCGAGGCGTCAAAGTAGTAGTGGGCGGGCAGGCGGCCCGGCAACAGCAGGGTGGCGGCGCTGTAAAGAAAGGCGGCCGAAGTCCCGGCGGCGATCAGGAGGTCCATGTTTCCGGCTCGCGACCGTAGGCCATCCAGGGCGCCCGAGTAGAACGGGCCGGCACAGTACCCTTGTACTACGGCCGCCGCAGCGAGAGCCACCCAGGGCCACTCCGACGGGTGCCAGGCGTACGTGAGGACTACCGTCACGATGGCGAGCGGCCACGCCACGGCCAGCCGGTTCCGCAGGCGCGCGACTCCCGCCGCCGGCGCAGTGAACGCGGTGAGGCAGGCACGGGAGCAGAAGAAGTAGGTCCGGTTCTCCTGAACCGCCGTAAGCCGGGCCGTAGCGGGATCGACGAACATGCCGCAGACAGGGTCAGTGGCCATCAGCTGCCTCGGACCGGCGCGTCCCGGAGGCCGGCAGCGGCCTAAACCGTACCGGTGGCGGCCGCTCCGTCAGCCACCGCTGGACGTCCGCGGCGGCAGCGGAACGTCCGACTCCAGGAGCAGGCTCGCGTATCCGACCACATCCTCCATCGGTTCGACCTCACCGGAGTGACCCCAGCGGAGCAATCGGGCGGTCAGCGGCTCATCTTGGGTCGCGAAGAGCAGTGCGGTGGTCGGTGCCACTCCGCACATGGAGAGCCCCCGGTCGACGACCGTGGTGTACAGGCCATGGGGGTCGCGCTTCAGGATCTGATCGATGGCCAAACGGTCCAGCCGTCGGGCCTCTTCTGCCGGAACATAGTGCGAAAAGTCGGTGGAGCCGACCAGGAGTACGTCCCGGCCCTCCGTAGCCTTCCGGATCACCGCCGCAACATCTGCGAGAAAGCCGACCGGACCCATCGTGACGTTCAGACACGCGATCTGGGGATGGGGCAGCACGTACTGCAGGAACGGAATCTCCGCCTCGATCGAGTGCTCCCGCGCGTGGGAGGTCTCGTCGATCTCGATCGGGCGGTGGTCCAACGCGCGTACGAGATCCGTGTCGATCGGGACCCGACCCAGGGGCGTCGCCCAGTCGCGGCCGGACAGCGCGGCGGCGGCGCCTCGGCCCGAATGGTTGAATCCCAGCACAAGCACCGTGGCCGGCGGGCGCTCGGCCGCCACCGGGGCAAACGCGTCGGCGGCGATGGCTCCGGAGAAGGTGTAGCCGGCATGGGGCACGATGACCGCCCGGATCCGGCGTTCGGCCGCCCGGTGCCGAACCGGCAGCTGTCCCGGTCCGCGGGGGTCCGTGAAGCACTGCTCGATCGTCGCCGTGAGCGCCGCTCCGTCGGCCGGATAGAACGCCCCGGCGACGTAGGGGGGCCGAGCCGGCGTCGGCATGTTACCCCGGCGCTTCGCCAAGGAGCGCGACGACGCCCCTCGCTTCCTCATCGCCGATGCGCGTTCGCGGGGTTGTGGCGAACGGACCCGGAGTGTCGTACCGGGGAATGACATGGAAGTGGAGGTGGAAGACGATCTGGCCCGCGAGGCGTCCCTGGTTTACCGCGACGTTGTAGTCGCGGGAGAGTCGCTCCGACCGCTGGCAGGCCCGGACCAGGGTCCGTAGCAGCGGCACGTACTCGTCCTGGCGGAGGTCGGTCAGCCGGTCCACGTGCCGCTTCGGGATGACCAGGAGGTGGCCGCGGGTGATCGGGAACAGGTCCAGGAAGACCAGCGTCGACTCGTCTTCGTAGATCCGGTGCGCCGGGGCTCGGCCCGCGACGATCTCACAGAAGACACACGGTGCGCCCGACGGCGGCGCGGGGGCCATCGCCTCGGCCGGACGAGAGCATCCCTTAAACCGTTCGCGGGCCGCGGGTCAGTTCACTACCGGTGCCGCCGGCCCTTCGGGCGGCGCGACTCCCGCGGGGACCTCTGCCCCGTCCGAGGGAGCCGGTGCGGTCGAGGGCTCTTCCGACGGGGAGGGTAGCCCGAGCTTCTTCGACAGGAACTGGCGGATCTCCTCGGGACGGCTGGACCCGATCCCAAAGTACTCCGCGAAGCGCGGCGTGGTCGAGAGCGAGAGCGTGGAGCCTTTCGGGTCGGCCCGGACCAGGCCGAAGCTCGTGAGCTCCTGGACCTCCTGATAGGTGCTTTCCCCGATCATCTTGACGAGCGTGCTCTGGAGCATCGGCTGGTGATAGGCGATGAGCGTCAGCGCCTTGAGCGTACGCGGGGGAATCTCGATCGGCTGGACCGAGTGTACGGCGGGCAGGAACTCCTCACGGACCTGGAGGGCGTAACGGTCACCGACCCGCCGGATCTCGAGCGAGGTCTGCCGCCCCGCGTAGGTTCG
>JASHOK010000098.1 GCA_030041175.1 Thermoplasmata archaeon
CACGAACCGGAACTCTGGGGCCTCATCGTCATCGACCGGGCCGAGGTGACGCTCGGCTACCTGCGAGGCAAGCGCATCGAGCCGCTCCGAAACAAGCAGTCCCAGGTCCCATCGAAGCATGGCCGGGGCGGCCAGTCCCAGCATCGGTTCGAGCGGCTCATCGAGCACGCGGCCCACGACTTCTTCGTCCGGTCGGGTGAGATCGCCAACGAGCTCTTCCTGCCGAAGAAGGACGTTCTCAAGGGCATCTTGGTAGGAGGCCCCGGGTCGACGAAGGACTTCTTCGTCAAGGAGGGGTTCCTCCACTACGAGCTCCAGCAGAAGGTGGTTCAGCCCCTCTTCGATACGGGGTACACCGACGAGTACGGCCTCAAGGAACTGGTGGAAAAGGCGAACCAGACGCTCCACGGCCTGGAGATCCACGACGAGAAGCAATTGGTCCAGAGGTTCCTGTCCGAGGTTCGCAAGTCCGAGGCCGGCCTGGCGGCCTACGGCGAGGCCGAGGTTCTCGGGGCCCTCGACGCCGGGGCCGTGGGCACGCTGCTAGTGTCGGAAGGCCTCCGGAAGAAGCGGGTCCGCTTCCGATGCCCGTCCCGGGGAGAGGAGTTCACCCGGACGCTCCCGGACGCCGAGGTCGAGAAGGTCGAGTCTAGCCCCTGCCCCATCTGCGGGGGCGCCTCCCCCGAGCTCCTCTCGGAGGAGGACTACGTGGAGCAGCTGTTTCAGAAGGCGTCCGACTCCGGAGCTTCGGTCCACCTGATCTCGGCCGAGAGTGAGGAGGGCGAGATGCTCTCCAAGGCGTTCGGAGGGGTCGCCGCCATACTGAGGTACCCCATGCCACGCCGGTCCGTGGTGCGGCGAGCTGACTCCGCGCCGGCCTAGTGCCGGCCAAATCGAAAGGGTGGGCCTCCCTCGAGGCCAGCCTGGAGGGCCCCGGGGGAGGACGGCGGACGGTTCGGAAGGGTTTGATCTACGTGCCCGCGACGACCACGCTGAGCGAAGTGATCAACGGGGCGCCCGTGGTGGGGCCGTCGTCAATGTACAGGCTGAGGGTGGCCGGGGTGTACGCAGTAGTCGGGGAACTGATCACGATGCCGGGCTGAGCAGCGCCACCGTTCACGGCGATGTAGAATGTGTCCGAGGCGCCCGCGGAAACGCTGACGCCCGTAAAGGTGAGCACGTCGTACCACTCACCGGTCGCCGTGCATGCTGAGGCCGCACCCGCAACGACCACGCTGAGGGTTGCAGAGGTGTACGCGTCCGTGGTCAGGCACGTGCCGGTCGCGCTCGAGTCGCTCATCGCGAGGGCGAGCGTGGCCGAAACGCTTCCGCCAGTTGCGTAGATCGTGTTGCCCGGGTTCACGGTCCCGTAGTTCTGGTTTCCACTCGTAGTCGTGATGACGATCCCGCTGACCGCCGCAACCGCGAAACCCGCGACGGCGGCAATCAACACGATGACCGTTCCGATGTAGACACTCCGGCGCTGCAACTTTACGCCCATCTTGTTCCTGGACCCGGGGGACCCGGATGCGCATTTATACACCGGGCTCCCGGTATAAAAATGGCACGGCGCACTCCCTCGAGGCTGACGTATAGCTTGAGCACCCCGATGGCAGCTTCCGCGGCTGCGATCAGATCGCCATTAACTTTGCATCACCCTAATAATTAGTATAGACCATATATACAGCGGGTGCGTGAGGAGATCGTATGGAGACGTTGCAACGTCTGACCCGGCGTCAGGTGGACGCCCTCCGTGCCGTGGGCGGCGCAGAGACGGCGGAGCACGGGGCGTCCCTCAAGACCACGGCCTCAGCGCTGGGTGTGACCTCGCCGTCGGCCCTCGAGTGCCTCACACCGCTGGAAGAGCTGGGCCTCATCAGCCGACACAGAGGTAAGTCGCGATTGACTCCCCGGGGCCGCACCACCCTTGTGGAATACCAGCGCCACCACCGCGTGGCTGAGAACCTGTTCGGACAGCTTGGCCTTGCGCCGGACGCCAGCTGCGAAGCGGCTCGAGAAGTGGACCTCGCCATTTCGCACTCGACCGTAGAGCGGATCTGCGCCGCCGAGGGGCACCCCGAGGTCTGCCCACACGGAGCCCCGATTTCGCCCTGCAGCGACCGGAAGGGGGATGCCGCGTCGTGAAATCCGGCCTCAAGATCGGACTCGCCGTCGTTCTCGCCGTCGCAGTGGCGGGGGGCGGCTACCTCGCGTACCTCGCGAGTGCACCTCCGGTCTGCTCGACGCCCGGTGCATGCGGCTCCTCGACAGTAATCCAAGTCGTCGCGGCGGAGAATTTCTGGGGCAGCCTGGTGGCCCAGATCGGCGGGGCCCATGTTCACGTCACGAGCATCATCACGGACCCGAACACCGACCCACACGAGTACGAGGCGAACGACTCCGTCGCTGAGGCCATCAGCGCCGCGCAGTACATTATTGTCAACAACGTCGGCTACGACACCTGGGCCAGCCAGATCATCGCCGCCGACGGCCGCACGAACCAGACCGTGCTGAACGTCGGGGACAGCCTGGGGGTCTCCGTTATGGGGAACATTGTGACCGGCAACCCCCACCTGTGGTACAACCCCGCCTACGTCAATCAAACCGTTGCGTGGATGTACCACAACCTCTCGACCATCGCCCCCGGCCTCAAGGGCTACTTCACCGACCAGTACGACAACCTGACGGCCTCGCTCGGCTCGCTCTACTCCCGGATCACGCAGATCAAGGACCAGTTCGCCGGGACCGAGGTGGCCTCCACCGAGAGCATCTTCGTCTATCTCGCGAACGCCACCGACCTCGACCTGGTGTCGCCGCCGGCGTTCATGGAAGCGGTGGCGGAGGGCAATGACCCTCCGGACTCGAGCATCGTGACGTTCGAGGACCAGCTCGAGAGCGGGGACGTGAAGGTGCTCGTCTACAACCTCCAGACCGTCACACCTATCACGACGGACATGAAGCAGATCGCGGCACAGTACAACGTGACGACGATGTTCGTGACCGAGACCATCCAGCCGCCGAACGTCTCCTTCCAGGTCTGGATGATGGGAGAGCTGGACAACCTTCAGAACGCGCTCAATTCCGGCGCCCTGGGGCAGTAAGGAGCGGCGGCCGTCGATGGAGACCATCGCCCGCGCCGACCACGTCGAGGTCGGGTATCACGCGCGCACGGTGTGGACCGACGCGACCTTCGACATCGGGTCCGGAGAGTTCGTGGCGGTCATCGGCCCGAACGGGGCCGGCAAGACCACGCTGTTCAAGCTGCTCCTGGGTCTCCTACGGCCGCGCGGGGGGCGCCTCGAGCTGTTCGGGGCTCCGCCCCGCCGGGGCAATCCGAAGATCGGCTACGTCCCTCAGACGCACACGGTAGATCGGGACACGAACGTCCAGGCGGATCAACTCGTCCGACTAGGCTATTCGGGCAACCGGTGGACCCCACCGCTGACCCCCAGCGAGTGGCGGGAGGAGCGCGAGGCCTCGGAGCGGGCTCTCGAACTGGTCGGGGCGACCGAACTTGGGTCCCGCCCGTTGGGCGCTCTCTCCGGCGGAGAGCTCCAGCGAATCTTCCTCGCCGAGGCGCTCGCCGGGCGCCCTGAGATCCTCCTGCTGGACGAACCCCTGGCGAGCCTCGATCTACGTCGGGCCGAGGAGCTCGTTCAGGTGGTGAGCGGCCTGGTCCGCCGGCAGGGAGTGAGTACGCTCCTGGTCGCCCACGACATCAACCCGCTGATCCGGTACCTCGACAAAGTGATCTACATCGCGAACGGCCGCGTCGCGACGGGGCTCCCGCGGGACGTCTTGACGACGGAGCGCCTGACGGCGCTCTACGGGGTCCGGGTCGAGGTGCTCCACGACAGCCGGGCGAACCTGGTCATCGTCGGTGGGGAGGATTCTCACCAGGACGTGGTCGCGTGAGCGGATACGGGTGGGTCTGGTGGAACTGGAACATCATCGCGGACCTCCGCGTGATGCTGCAGTACACCTTCATCCAGTCCGCCTTCGAGGCCGGGACGATCATCGCCATCCTGGCCGGGGTCGTGAGCTACCTCGTCGTGCTTCGACGGTCATCCTTCGCGGCCCATGCGCTCGGCCACGTCGGGTTCTCGGGAGCGGCCGGCGCGGTCGTCTTCGCCGTGGCCCCGATCTGGGGGCTCCTCCTCTTCACGACCGTCTCGGGCACCGGGATTGCGGTTCTCGGCCGGCGCGCCGCCAACCGGGACGTCGAGATCGGGACGGTTCTCGCTTTCATGCTTGGCCTCGGGCTTCTCTTCCTCGCGTTCTATCGCGGATACGCGACCGAGGCCTATTCGATCCTGTTCGGTGACATCGTCGGGATCAGCCCGAGCCAGGTCTGGTTCACCCTCTACGCCAGTCTGCCCGTCTTCGTGGCCCTGCTCCTCGTGTATCGCCAGCTGCTGTTCGCCTCCCTGGATGAGGAGGTCGCCGAGGCGAAGGGGATGCACACCCTGGTGCTCGGCATCATCTTCATGCTCGCGCTCGCGGTCGCCATCTCGATCGCGGTCACCGTGATCGGCGTGCTGCTGATCTTCGCCCTCACCGTCACCCCGGCGGCCATCGCGGTCCGCCTGGCGCAGCGGCCGCTCTACGCCGTCCTCATCTCCGTCCTGGTCGCCCTGGCCGCCACCTGGGCCGGGATCTTCATCGCGTTCTACGAGGTCGAGCCCACGAGCTTCTTCATCGTCACGATCGTCTTCGCGATCTACCTCGTGGTACGCCTGATGCCCGGGCTCGGACCGGCGGTGCAGCAGGCGCGAGCGGCCCAATCGGTGCGAGGGTCCGCGACCGGCGGCCCGCGGACGACCTCGGCGCCCCTCGCCTCCGAGCCCGAGACCCCCTGACGCGTCGGCCCCATCGCGCGGAAGTCTTTTCCACCGAGCGCCGTCCCTCGACCGACCAACTTTGCCGGGCCGCAGGGCGCGATCCGGACCCCCCCGGACGAACGTCGAAGTCGACCGACTCCGGCTGGCGCGACTGACTGCTCGAGAGCTGCTCGCGTTCGAGCAGGAGCATCCCCGCTCCCGTGCCCTCTTCGAGCGCGGTCGACGCACCTTGCTCGCGGGTGTCCCGATGAACTGGATGGCGCGCTGGGCGGGCCCGTACCCGGTCTTCGTGGACCGGGCCGCCGGGGCCCGCCTCTGGGACGTGGACGGGCACGCCTACGCCGACTTCTGTCTGGGGGATACCGGCGCGATGTTCGGTCACGCGCCGGCTCCGGTGGTGGGCGCGATCCGCCGGCAGCTTCGTCGCGGAATCACCACCATGCTCCCGAGCGAGGACTCGGTGTGGGTAGGGTCCGAGCTGGCCCGTCGGTTCGGCCTCCCGTACTGGCAGCTCTCGATGACGGCGACGGACGCCAACCGGTTCGCGCTCCGGATCGCGCGAGAAGTGACTGCTCGGCCGAAAGTCCTCGTCTTCAACGGCTGTTACCACGGGACGGTCGACGAGGCGTTGGCGGAGCTCGACGGCGGCATCGTCGGTCCGAACCCGGGGAGCATCGGCCCGCCGGTCGATCTTCGTCTCACCACGAAGGTCATCGAGTTCAACGACGTGCCTGCCCTGGAACGGGCTCTCGCCCCGCGGGACGTCGCGGCGGTGCTGGCTGAACCGGCGATGACCAACCAAGGGATCATCCTCCCGGATCCGGGCTACCATGCCGCACTTCGGGAGATCACCCGGCGCACGGGCACGCTCCTGATCCTCGATGAGACGCATACGATCTGCGAAGGGCCGGGCGGCTACACCCGGGCCCACCGCCTGGAGCCGGACATGATCACTCTCGGTAAGCCGCTCGCGAGCGGGGTTCCGGTGGCCGCGTTCGGGATGAGCGCCGCCACCGCCGAACTGAGCCTGCCGAAGGCGCGGGCCGACACGGGAGACGAGAGCGGGATCGGGGGCACCCTGTCCGGCAACCCGCTCGCCGCCGCGGCCACGCGAGCGACGTTGGAGCGGGTGATCACCCCTGCGGCGTTCCGGCACATGATCCCGCTGGCCCGGCGGTGGACCACCGGGGTCGACGGGGCGATTCGGCAGCTGGGGCTCCCGTGGCATGTCACCCGATTGGGTGCACGCGCGGAGTACCGATTCCGGCCGACACCCCCCCGGAACGGGGGCGAAGCCCTCGGGGCCCGCGACCTCGAACTGGATCGGTACTTCCACCTGTATGCGCTGAACCGGGAACTGCTGCTCACGCCGTTCCACAACATGGCCCTCATGGCCCCCTCGACCCGGGCGCGCGACGTGGACCATCACACCCGGGTGTTCCGGGAGTGTGCTCAGGAGCTCGTCGGCTAAGCTCACCCGGCTCGGTGCCGGTGGCCCGGGAGAGTGCGGGCGTGGGGGGATTCGAACCCCCGACCCTCGGGTTAGGAACCCGATGCCCTATCCAGACTAGGCCACACGCCCGACCCGCAGGGGTCCCTCCGGGCCTTAGGCGTTCTGCCCGCCGCGCCCTCCGGGGCCCAGGCCCGCCCTAGCTGGAAGGACCGGACGGCGGAGAAGGCGGCGCACCCGTGTCGCCGGATCCCGGGGAGGGTTCTTCGGTCGCCATCTCGCCCGCCCGTTCCTCGCGCCTGGCCTGGAACAGGAGAGCGGCGGTCGCGAGGAAGCCGATAACCACGATCCCGATCACCACGGCCCAGCCGGTGGTCCCGATGCCGCTCGTCGTATGCTTGGCCGGCGCCTCGACCGTGACGGTCACGTTCCAGAGCGTCGACGTGAAGCCGTAGCTGTCCACGGCGACCACGGTAACATTGTAGACGCCGACTCGGTCGGCCGTGCAGGAGAAGGTGGCGGCGCTGCTCGAACACCCAAGCGGCAGGCCCGTGTACTGGTAAGAGAGCCCGCCCGTACCACCGGAAGCCGTCACGGTGAACGTGATCGAGGTGTTGACGGCGACCTTCGCCGACTCGGCGCTGTTGACCGTAAAGGCGGTGATCGACGGCAGCGGATTGACCGTGATCGCCAGCGCGGTGGTCGTATTCGACTCGCCGTTCGTGAAATTGGTGACCACGACGGAAATGGAGAGCGGCTTATCGGTCGCCGCGGTGCAGTTGAGCACCGACGAGTTGTTGTCCGCAACTCCGGCGAAGCCGCTGCAGCCCGACCCAGCGACTCCGGGGACAAATGCCGGGAGCCCGGACCAGACGAAGGTGAAGTTGCTAGCGGTGTTGTTCGCGGTGTTGTTCTGGATGACCCCGGTCAGATTGACCTCGACGCTGACGTTGAACGCCATCGACACGTCGACCGTGGTGTTGTTGGCGGAGAAGTTTGTCAACCAGAAGTCTGCCGGCGGCGAGACGGCGGCTTGGAGGGGTACGCTTGCGCCGGTATCTCGGGTCGCACCGACAGCGCCGGTCCAAGCGTACGAAGCGAAGATGAGCAGCGCCAGGAGCCCGATCGCCGAAAGCACCAGTAGGGCCGCCCGGCGGGGTGCACGGTCGCTCGGACTCGGGCTAAGAAAGGGGTGGGAGCTCGCTCCCGACATGCGGTCGACCACCGGGAACTATGACTAATACCTATCGATTGGCCCCGCCGAGCCCCGCAATCGACGAGTGCACCATCCGGTGTGAACGGTGCGGCGGCCGGTCCATCGTGTCGATCGCCGTTCAGTACCTGGGGACGTCGGGGTCCACGACCCGCGACCACTCGTCGATCCCGCCGGTCAGGTTTGTGACATGTTCGAACCCTTCAGTCTCGAGGTAGCTCGCGACGGCGAACGAGCGGCCCCCGTGGTGGCAGTAGACGATGATCTGGCGATCCCGGGGCAGCTCGGACAACCGGTCGGCGACAGAGTTCATCGGGATGTGTACCGACGGCTGGATGGCCGCCGTCGCCCGCTCGTCGTCTTCGCGAACGTCCAGCAGCAAGATTCGGTTAGGTTCGGATTTCAGCAGTTCGGCCAGTTCCGTCGTAGAGATCGAGTCGACCACGGTGGAGGGGACTCCGCGAAGCGAATAGCGGCTTCGCCCGGAATTTACGGAGGCCCGTGGGCTCAGCCGAAGTCGTCGATCCGACGATTCGCCGGGGGAGTTCGAGGGGAGGACCGTATCGGGCCCGCCGTGGCCGCGGGCGGGGAGTCCGCCAGTCGCGCATACGGGACCGGCGGGAGGCCCATCATCTCCCGGAAGAGGTTCACGGACTCGGGCGCGAAACCGGCGTAGTGATTGTTGAAGAATACGAGCGCTCGCCGGAGATCGGCGGAGACCGCCCGGAGGCGGTCCGCCCACCGCCGGGTCTCGGCCGCGCGGTCGGCCCGGATAGTCCCGTGGGTTTCGGCCGGGATGCTCGTGTGGTCGCCGATGAACCGCAGGTAAACCTCGTCGGTCGTGAGCGCCGACGGAACGTCCACGTAGTTCAAACTGGACCAGACAAACGTGACCTGCCGATCCCGAAGCTCGCGGAGGAGGCCCTCGAAGGCTTCTCCCGAAAACCAGCCCGCATCCCGGAGTTCGACAGCGTATCGACCGGTGGCTGGCAGCGCCGCGAGCAGCTCTCCGAGGAATGCCGTGCTCCGACCGGGCTTTACCCACGGCGGAAACTGGAGCAGCAGGGGGCCCAGTTTTTCCCCGAGGCTCGCCGCGGTACGAACGAACGCCTGCACCCGCTCTGCGTCCAGTGGATGCTTCGGATCCAACAGCTCGCGCGGGAACTTCAGCGTAAACAGGAATCCCGGCGGGGTACGAGCGTACCACCCCTCGACCATCCGGCGGGCCGGCAGGGAGTAGTAGGTCGCATCGACCTCGACACAGTCGAACAGACTCGCGTAGATTCCGAGGCGGTCCGACGGAGTGGTTCCGACCGGATAGACACGTCCCCACCAGGCCTCTGACGTCCAGGAGGACGTTCCGGTTCGGATCTCGGGCGGCACGCCGGCCGCAGGGACCCGGAGTCCAAGTGGCTTGCGAGGCTGAGGGACCAAGCTAAGTCCCCGGGGCCGCCGTGCCCCGGGGGTCTCCGTGACGCGTCGTCGACGACAATCCCAGCTCGACGTCGGCCTGGCACCGGGCACTATCTCTCTGGTCGTCGGGCCCAGCGAGTTTCTCTCCGGCCAGGTTCCTGCAAGGTTCCAGCCGGACCCTCGGGCTACTTCTGCCTGGAGGCGGGTCCGTCGGCAGGCGCTCCGGCGCGACCGGGGCCGATGCGTGGTGTGCGGCGCGGCTGCCGACGACGTCGACCATCGCGTCGAGCTAATCGATGGCGGGGAGGCCTACGACCTGGCGAATCTCCAGTCGCTCTGCGGGAAGTGCCACGACGCGAAATCCTCCGAGGCCCGGTATCAGCGCTCCGTGCGAGCGGGAGCGGCCTGGGGACGGATGTCGGTGTGTCCCCGCTGCCTGGGATCGGGTCGGTGCGCGCTCTGCGACGAGCCGGCACACGGGTGTACCTT
>JASHOK010000013.1 GCA_030041175.1 Thermoplasmata archaeon
CGTCAGATGGGGTCCCTGGGACGAGGGCGGGGATTCCGCTGCGGCCGGTGCCGGCTTCGGCTCCCGCCGGAGCGGCGGGGAGTCGAGCCGGTGCCGCCGGCAATCCCGCTGGGACGCTACCACCCAACCCCCTCTGCCCGCCGACACCTCTCGCCCCGGGGGCCCGAGCCCGAAATTCCCCGGGGTCGGATGGATTAAGAGCCCCCGGACCGCCTGTCGAGTGCATCGAGCAGTGCGTGCATGAGTTCCAGCCGGTCTACGGGAGCCGATCGTCGGTACGGGCTGGCGCAGTCCCGCGCCCAACCCAGGCGCCGCCAGCCGTAGGGGGCACTCGAAGTGGACTGTCCGGTCTGTGGTGCGGAGAACCCGCCCGGGGCCTCGAACTGTCAAGGCTGCCAACTCTCGACGTCGCTGTTCTCGGCGGTCCGGGAGGCCGCGGGCACCGGACCCGCGGACTCGGACTACGCGAAGGCCATCGCAGAGATCCTTGCGGTCGTCGGACCGGAAGCGCCCGGCGCCGCCGGCGAAGCCCGGTCGGGAGCGACCCTGACCTCTCAACCCCGGTTCCCCGCGCTCACCGAAGCGCGTCGCCATCGAGAACCCGTCCTCCGGGAACCGACGCTACCGAACCTCCCGATGCTGCCCGCGGGCTCGGGCGTCTCGCTCCTCCACCAGCAGGTCGAGGAGCTCGTACAGGTCGGGCGTCGAGAGGGGTTGGACCTGACGGACATCGACACGCAGATGATGGAGGCCCTCCGGACCGAGAACTCCTCCCAACTGGATTCGATTCGGCGGACCCTCTTTGTCCAGGTCGCCGGCGCCGTCGCCGAGGATCTCGAGGTCCAGACCGCCCGGCGAAATGAGCTCGCGGCGCTCGTCGCAACCCCCGCGGTGGATGGAGATCTGGCCACGTCCCGGGAGGCGTTCACTGCCGGCGACCTGGGGGGTACGGTTCGGGGTCTTCGACAGGTCGCCGACGGCCTCTCGTCTCTCGAAGAGGAGTGGGCCACCTGCCAGGTTCTGACGGCCGAGGCGGACCTCATGATCGAGACGATGCGAGACCTCGGCCACGACCCCGGCCCGGCTGCGGGTCCTCTGGCCGAAGGCCGTCGACTCGCGCGTCAGGGAGACTCGGAACGAGCGGAGCACGTCCTGGCCGGTGCGAACCGTGCCCTCTGGGAGCTGCTCGCGCCCGAACTGACCCACAGCCTGAAGGGCATTCTCACTCAGCTCCAAGGGTGGGCGAGCTCGGGACAGGACATCACCCCGGAGGTCCACGAACTTCGTCAGCTCTCGGCGCTGATCCGGCGCCGGAACTTCGGGGCGGCGGTTTCCGCCTACCGGCGCCTCCGGGTGGCGACGTCGTCCACCGCGGTACCGTCTGCGCCCTGACGCTTTTCCCGAGTTCTAAATATCTCGCGGGCGCTCCATTCAACGATGCCCTTCTCGACGCTCCGGGGTTTCCGGGACTACCCTCCCCCCGACGCGGCCGCGCGAGCGGAGATCCGCCGGCGGATGCGAGCCGTCGCCCACCGGTGCGGCTACCAGGAACTCGAAACCCCGAGCGTGGAGAGCCTCGACCTGTTCCGGGTCAAAAGCGGGGGGGACATCGAAGAGCAGGTCTGGGGATTTGACGACAAGGGCGGACGCGAGGTCGCCCTGATCCCGGAGACCACGCCCGGTCTAGCGCGGGTCTTTGCGGAGCGGGCGAAGGCCGAGCCCCTCCCGGTCAAGTGGGTCACCCTCTCCAAGCTCTGGCGCTACGAGGAGCCTCAGGCCGGCCGGTCCCGCGAGTTCTCCCAAGTGAACTTCGATATCCTCGGCGTCCCCGGGATCGAGGCCGAGGCCGACATCCTGGCGACCGCGGCTCTCGCGCTCGACGAGGTCGGCGGCGATGGACTCTACATCTTCCGGGTCAGTGACCGGCACTTTGCGGAAGGCCTGGGCCGCTCGGTAGGGGCGCGGGACCTGCTCCTGTTCTTCCACGCACTGGACCGGAGGTCCAAGGTCACGGAGCGAGAGTTCGTCGCCGACCTCCAGCGCTCCGGGCTCACGCCCGATGGCGTCAGCGCCCTGCAGGCCATCCTCACCGCCGCCGGTGAAGGAGTACCCGCCACGGACGTCGACCAGTTCGTCACTCGTTGGGACAGCCCCGGATTACCTCCCCCCGGGCCGGAAGGTCTGGGACGCCTTCGAGCACTGTCGACTCGGGTGGTGAAGCTCGGGCTCGGGGACCGGGTGCTCTTCGATCCGACGATCGTCCGCGGGTTGGCGTACTACACCTCCACCGTCTTCGAGTGCTACGCTCGGAAGGGCGAGTCTCGGGCGCTGTTCGGAGGGGGCCGGTACGACCACCTCATCGAACTGTTCGGCGGGCCGCCGACGCCCGCGGTTGGGCTTGCGATCGGCGACCAGACGCTGGAGCTGCTGTTGCGCGGCGCCGGCCGCTGGCCGGAGGGAGACCCCGCACTGGACACCTACGTCGTCTCCGCCACCCCGGAGTTCGCCTCTGAGGCGGCGGCGTGGGCGCAGCGTCTTCGGGTCGCCGGGATCTCGGCGGACTCCGACCTGATGGGGCGCTCGATGTCTCGGCAGCTCAGGGAGGCGGCGCGCCGTCGGGCCCGGCGTGCGTTGATCGTCGGACCTCAGGAGGCCGCTCGGGGTGTGGTGCTCGAACGTGACCTGGGGACGGGTGCCCAGCGTGAGCTGGCGCCCGACGAGGTTCTACCTCGGGCGTGAGCTGCTCGATCGTTGGGGCGTCCCAGAGCAGGATGCCCGGAGGACTCTCGGCACCGTCCACGAATCCGTGCCAGTAGACCACCGCCCCCTCTCCGAACAACTCGGTGTAGGGCGCCAGCTGGCGTCGCAGGTTCTTCCGGAGCTCGACGTCGTCGCCGAAGTTGGCCTTCGACTCGATCCATTGCAGCCGCTGGCCGTAGAAAATGATCGGCGTCTCGAGAAGGGCGTCCGGGGTCTTCGGGTACTTTCCTCGAAGGTCCTTCTCGGTCTTGTACGGAATCGAATGCTTGTCGAGCCATCCATAGAGGCGGGACTCCCCAATGCGGCCCCGTTCGCGCTGAAGCTCCATCCCCTGCGGAGAATAGACGAGGTCCTGCTCGAGCAACTCGCGCACCTCGGTCTGAAGGCGGGGTGTGGGTGCCGACGCCGGATTGAGGAAGCAGCCCCAGACCTGCTTCCGGGGCAGCTGCAACTCGCGGAGCATCAGCTGGCCCAACAGCACGGGTGGGAACTCGAGCTCGTGAGCGATCTCCGCCATCCGTTTTCCATGACGCCACTGCCCCAGTAGCCGCGGCAGTTGGCGCTTGATCACGTAGAAGCGGCGGGTCGCATCCCGGGAGACCCGCTGGGTGTGGATGATGAAGAGCAGCTCTCGGTCCACATGGTCGGCCTCGGCCAATCGGTCGACGTCCTCCGTGGTCCTGAGCAGGTCGTAGTACCGACGGTAGGTCTCGCGATCCATTCGAAAAGGCTCCCGCGGAAACCGGCCCCGAGGGGCCAGAACAGCCCACGCAGCCCCCCTGTGCTAAAACCTTTCTCGGCTACTCTCGCCAGTCGATCCCGACCGTGCGCAGACCGAGCTTGGGAATCGGCGGCGGCCGACGCTTGTGCCGCGTACGTTCGACGACGCGCTCGATCGTACGGACCTGGCCGGCCTCGAGACCGGTGGCCTGGGCGATCTCCTCCGGCGTACGGAGCTGCTCCAGACCGAACAGGATCTGGTCCAGCTCGGTGTACGGGAGGCCGAGCTCCTCTTCGTCCGTCTGACCCTCCCAGAGACCGGCGGTCGGTGCCCGTTCTCGGACCGAGGCGGGGAGCGCCAGCTGGGCGGCCAGCGCCCGCACCTGGGTCTTGTAGAGGTCGCCGATCGGGAGGAGGTCCACGCCCCCGTCCCCCCACTTGGTGAAGTATCCCATCAGCAGCTCGGACTTGTTGCCGGTTCCGACCACCAGCCACCGGTGCTCGCGCGCGAGGAGGTACTCCATCGTCATCCGGAGTCGCGCCTTGACATTCCCCCAGTCGACCCGGTCGGTGACCTCCGGGAAGAGTCCCCGAAGCGCGGACTCCGGGGGGTCGATGGAAATGACGCGGAGCCCGATCCCGAGGGTTCGGGCATACTCCTCCACCTCGCCCCGGAGCGCGGGTGGATACTGCGCATCCGGCAACAGAAGACCCTGCACGCGCTCCGCCCCGACCGCATCCCGGGCCAGTCGCGCGACCAAGGCCGAGTCGATCCCGCCACTGAGTGCGACCAGCAGACCCTGGCACTCCGCATCCGCGAGATGCGATCGCAGGAACTGGTGGATGCTCGATTCTGCATGCGCCGGGAGCTTCGGCACGAGGCTCATGCC
The DNA here is from genome assembly GCA_030041175.1 of Thermoplasmata archaeon. Lineage (GTDB taxonomy): Archaea > Thermoplasmatota > Thermoplasmata > Lutacidiplasmatales > UBA184 > JAKIWV01. Next base: position 4,371 of record JASHOK010000013.1, read on the forward strand.
TCGACCCCCAGCGGTTCGAGCAGCGCATCGGCCGTCCACTCGGCCCGGCATCCGCAATCGAGCGTAGACAGGCCACCGAATCGCTGAGACAGCGAAGCTTCCTCGAGAGCGGCGAGGACACTCCGGTCGCATCGGCCGCAGTTGTGCGGACCGCGAGCCAGGCCGCCGGCCGTCGGAAAGGTGACCAGCCGGGTCGACCCGCGCACCGCTGCGCCTCGCTGGAGGACCTCGGCCAAGCTCCAGAGCCAGGGCGGGCGGTACCGATGGCGGTGGTACAGCCATTCGACCACCGTTCCGTTCTGGATGTGCACGGGGTTCACCGAGAGGGCATCGAACCGAGGCGCGGCGACCTGGATGGACGTCACGACGTCCTCAATCGACTCCCGTTCGGTCAGATAGGGCGGTTTCAGGAGCAGGTACCCCTTGGCCCGGAGTCCCAGGGCTCGAAGGGCGTCGGCCGCCCTCAGATACTCGTCCGGCGGCGAGTTCTTGTTGACGTAGTGGAGCAGCACATCGGGCTGTGTGCTCTCCAGGCCGAGGGCGACTTCCACCTCGCCGCCGAAGGACGTACGGAGGGGCTCGAGCGCCTCCGCCGAAACGAACTCAGGTAAGGTCTCGAACAGGATCCGCCGTGCGCGACCCGCAAAGCCCGCGAGGATCCTCCGGCGAGAGCCCGCGTCGACTTCGCGATCGTCTAGGAAGCTGCCCGACGTGTAGATCTTCACGTAGGGCTCTCCGCGATACTCGCGGAGTGCGGCGTCGAGTTGCTCGCCCAGCTCCTCCGGCGTTGCGGACCGCCCGAGGGTGTCCTTCGCATATCCGCACATGGAGCAGCCCTTGAGATCCGCCCAGTAGCAGCCCCGGGTGCGGAGGATGAGCACGAAGGCCCGGACCCGCTCGTCGCCCAGGGCCTCGGCCTCGGTCCACTGATTTACGTACTGCCGGGCGGATCCCGCGCCGGCGGGGGGAGGACGACGGTCCTGAGCGATCGACCGGGCAACCGACGGGGCCACGTCAGGACTCCTGCATTTCCACGGAAACGGTGTCGCCGTCCCGGACGCGCAGGGACCGGCGGAGCTCCTCCGGCGCGATCAATTCGACCACGTCCTGGTAGTGGCCCCGGTCCGGGCGGATCAGATGACAGGGCCGACCGTTGACGCGCCCGGCGTAGCAGGTGGCGCCACCGAACGTCCGCCCGCTGGCCTGAAACCCGTCGATGCGGACGCCCTCCCAGTGCCGGAGTCCCTCGATTCGGACCAGTTCCTTCGGGTCGACCTTGATGTTCAGCGTCCCGGGGAACGGCGTGTACCCGAGACGTTCCTGGAACTGCAGGATGTATCCGGGCTGGCTGAGATAGTACCGACCTTCTCCGAGGCCGGAGGCGACGGCTCCCGAAAAGGCCAGCCGTGCCGGTCCTTCAAAGACCCGCCGGTACGCGTGAAACTCCTTCCGCAGCAACTCGACGCCCGCGGCGGTCAGTGAGAGCCGTTGCTTGCGCGCTCCCAGGGAACGGGAGAGCAGACCGAGCTGGGCCAAGTGGACTAGGTAGCGGTCGGCGGCCTGCTGGCTGACCTCGAGCTGCGTACCGAGCTCGCCGGAGGTGACCTCCACCGGGTTCCGCTCGGCGCCTTGATGGGCCAGAATCCGTAGGAGTCGTAGTTCCTCGGCGCGGAGCCGCGTCCGCTTCGGCCGCTGGGTCATTCGTGGCGCCCCTGTCCTACGTCCGCTTGGGCGAGGGCCCGTTGGGCGCGGTGAGGCTGATGACGTTCGACCCTCGCACGAGGACCCGCCCGAGGCGACGCGCCCCGGCCGTGCTGGTCTCCTCCACGTCGTCCAGCACGAGGTTCATATGATCGTCCAGTCCGAGCAGCCGGCCGGACATCTCCCGGGAGTCCTTCAGCCGGAGCTGCACCCGTTGGTCGACCAGCCGTTCGAGAAGCGCCGTGGGCGTGGCCATCGGAGGGATGCGACCGAAGTGCGCGGGATAAGTCTTTCCCGGTGCGAGGGGCCGGAGGTTCCATTACCGAGAGCCGGCTGACCCTCGGGAAGGTGCCTCGGAGGTCGGCGGCATGGCAGCGGGCTCCGAACCTCCGGAATTCGGGGACACGGCCATCACCTCCGTCGACGGGCGCCAGGGTCTGTTGACCTACCGGGGGTATCGGATCGAAGACCTCGTTCGTCAGCCCCAGTACGAATCCGTCGTCGGGCTCCTGCTCGACGGAACGCTACCCGACACGGTCGGCGCCGGACGCCTCGCGGCCGAGCTCCGCAACCGCCGGAACCTCCCCGAGGAAGTGGGCCGGGTCCTTGCGGCCCTCCCTCCGGATACGCCGGCCGTCGACGGCTTCCGCACCTGCGTTTCGGCCATGAACGATCTAGCCCGAGTCTTCCCGCCGACACGAGTCGAAGGGATGTCGCTGATCGCACGGAGTCCATCGCTGGTGGCGGGCCTGTATCGGCGTTCCGTCGGCGGACCGCCGATCGAGCCGGACCCCGAGCTCGATCACGTCGCGAACTACCTCTGGATGGTCATGGGTGAACGAGCTCCGCCCCCGAGGACTCGGGCCCTCGAGCGGTACTTCGTGCTCCTCTCCGACCACGGGATTTCGGCGTCCACGTTTGCCCTCCGGATCGTCCTCTCGACCCGGTCGGACCTTGCCTCGGCCGTCTCCGCCGCTCTCGGAGCGCTCAAGGGGCCGCTCCATGGGGGAGCTCCTCCGGAAGTGCTCGACATGCTGGATGCGGTCGGATCGGTCTCCCAGGTGGAGTCCTGGATCGACTCGGCCCTCGAGCGGAAGCAGCGGCTGTTCGGATTCGGCCACCCGACGTACCAGGTGGAGGACCCGCGGGCCACTCTGCTGCGCGACTTTGCCCGAGAGGTGGCGACGCCGGCGCGGTACGCGCTCGCCGAGAGCTTCGAGCGGGTGGCGCTCGACCGACTCGCCCAGCGGTATCCGCAGTCGCCGCGCTTTACGAATGTCGATTTCTATGGCGCCGTTCTTCTCGAGGCGGTCGGCCTGCCGCGGACCCTGTTTACGCCCACATTCGCGCTGGCCCGGACGGCCGGATGGGCCGCTCACGCCCTCGAGCAGGTCGCGCAGGGCCGACTCGTCCGGCCTCCGGAGAGGTACGTCGGGCCGGGCCCGCGGACCTGGGGCCGCGGCGCCTAGCTCTCGCCCTTCTCGTCCCCGGGGGGCGTGTCGACGACCTTGAAGTCCGCGTCCACGGGACCGCTGCTCGGGCTGGACGCGCCCGGTTCCGTCGGCGCGTTCGGCTCGCCGGAGGACCCCGGGGGCGGCGGAGCCTGCTGGGCCGCCGCCTCGTAGAGCTTCTGCGAGATTTGGTGGAGCGTCTTGGTCAGGTCGTCCGTCTTCTCCTTCAAGGCCGCGACATCCTTCGAGTCCAGCGTCGCCCGAAGAGCCTCGACCTTCGACCGGACGGCCTGGGCATCCGCCTCGGGGATCTTGTCCTTGGCATCGTTCAGGATCCGCTCGGCCTCATACGTGAGCGCCTCTGCCTTGTTCCGCGTTTCGGCCTGTTCCCGGCGAGACTTGTCCTCGGACGCGAACTGCTCGGCCTGCTTCAGCATCCGGTCGATCTCCTCCTTGGAGAGCTTGGACGAGGCGGTGATCGTGATCCCCTGCTTCTTGCCGGTCGCGAGGTCCTTCGCGGAGACATTCAGGATACCGTTCGCGTCGATGTCGAACGAGACCTCGACCTGCGGAACGCCCCGCGGCGCGAGCGGGATTCCGGTCAGCATGAAGTTCCCGAGCGCCACGTTATCGGCGGCCATCGGCCGCTCGCCCTGAGAGACCTTGATCTCGACCGAGCTCTGGCTGTCCGCCGCCGTCGTGAAGATCTGGCTCTTCCGCGTGGGGATCGTAGTGTTACGCTCGATAAGCTTCGTGAATACGCCGCCCATCGTCTCGACGCCGAGGGACAGCGGGGTGACATCCAGCAGCAGGATGTCCTTGACCTCGCCGGCCAGAACGCCGGCCTGGATGGAGGCACCCATCGCGACGCACTCCATCGGGTCCACGCCGTGCTCGATGGGACGACCGATGAGCTGCTCGACGAACTTCTGCACCATCGGCATCCGCGTGGGGCCGCCCACGAGGATGATCCGGTCGATCTGCTCCTTGGAGAGCTTACCGTCGCTGATCGCCTGTTCGACCGGCTGGCGGCACCGGTCGATGAGGGGCCGGAGCAGTTCCTCCAGCTTGGCCCGTGTCAGGGTGAGGGCCAGGTGCTTCGGACCGTCGGCCGTTGCGGTGAGGAAGGGTAGGTTGACCTGCGTCTCGAGCGTCGAGGAGAGCTCGATCTTCGCCTTCTCGGCAGCGTCCCGGACCCGCTGCATCGCCATCTTGTCCGACCGAATGTCGATGGTCGACTCCTTCCGGAATTCCGAGGCGATGTAGTCCGCGAGGGTCGAATCCATGTCGGTGCCGCCGAGCTGGGTATCCCCGCTCGTCGACACGACCTCGAAGACGCCCTCACCGAACTCCATGATCGTGACATCGAGCGTACCGCCGCCAAGGTCGAAGACGAGAATCTTCTGGGACTTCCCCGCCTTGTCGAGCCCGTAGGCGAGCGACGCGGCGGTCGGCTCGTTGATGATCCGGACAACCTCAAGGCCGGCGATCTGCCCGGCGTCCTTCGTCGCCGTCCGCTGGTTGTCGTTGAAGTAGGCCGGGACCGTGATGACGGCCTTCTGGACCTTTTCTCCCAGGAAGGCCTCGGCGTCCCGCTTGATCTTCTGGAGGAGGAACGCAGACAGTTGCTGGGGCGTGTACTCCTTGCCGTCCGGTCCCCGGTACTTGTAGTCCGTGCCCATCTTCCGCTTGAAGGCGGTGAACGTGTACTGTGCGTTCGACACGGCCTGCCGCCGGGCCGGTTCGCCGACGATGAGCTGTCCGTCCTTCGCAAAGGCGACGTAGGACGGGAACGCCTTCCCGCCCCCGACGGTCGTGCCTTCGGCGCTCGGAATGATCACGGGGCGACCGCCCTCTAGGACGGCCGCTGCCGAGTTGCTGGTCCCCAGGTCGATACCGATGATTTTCGCCATGAATGGAATCCCTCTCTGCGCAGCGCTCTCCACGAGCTTCTGCAGTAGGAGAAGGCCTCCACTACTATAAAAAGACAGCTCAAGCCAGATTGCGGGGTCAGCGCCGGGGCGCCGACCCTAGACTGTCTCGAACAGCCCGATCATCTCGTCGCCGATCTCGAGCCGACGGAAAACGGAGGTATTGAGGACGGCGCCGCCGAAGCGGCGCCACGCCGCCCGGGATCCCGGTCGAATTCGGCTACCGGCGGGAGAGGGAGGGTTCTGCCGGAAGTCCCAGGCGATCGGCCGAAAGCCCTCTTGCCTCAGGATAGAGGCAAGGTCCGCCTTCGTATACTCGATCACGTGCCCGTTATCGGCGTTGCCTTGAGCGGAAAAGACGTCCCCGTCGCGGATCGACCGGCCGGCGCTGAGACGCAGGCGATTCGTAAGCCGAGCCTGGTTCGGGGTGGCGATGAGAAGCCGACCGGGCTGGCGGAGGCGCTCTCGCATCGCCCGGAACACGACGCGGGGATTGATGAACAGGTGCTCCAGGACCTCCACGTACAGGATCAGGTCGTAGGGACCGCCCGCAATCTCGTGGAGAACCGGAGGCTGCGTGAGGTCGCAGTGAGTGAAGGCTCGGATTCCAAACCCCGGTACCCGTGCAAGGGCCTCTGCATCCGGGACGTAGTAATCGGCCACATCGTAGACGCCACCGAAGCTGGCGTGCATGCAGGCCGACAGGCTCCCAATCCCGCCGCCGAGATCCAGCACGATCTTGCCGTCCAGCGAACCGAAGCGGTGCAGGAATCGGAGGATGTCGAGGTATCGGCGAGCCTGGAACTCTGCACGTTCCTGACGCTCCGGTGTGATCTGTAGTTGGCGCCAGTACTGGAACAGCAAGGCGTCAAGACGGTCGGGCGGGGGACGGAGCGACGGTTGCACGGACGCTCGCTCTCCTCGGGCGAGCCCATAGCGGCGTCTACGTAAGGTTTCGCGGAACGGCCGGCGGCGGGGAGTGGTGCGCAGTCGGAGCTCGGACCGGTGAACCGGCGGGCTCAGTTGCGGAGATTTCAGAGGCGGTTGGGGTTCTCGGCCGGGTTAAGAACCAGAAGCACTTCCATCGGGTCGGGGGTACAATAGTACGCCTCGTTGCCAGGACTCCGCGCGTGTGCTGTTCGTTGAGAGAGCGAGCCCGTGAGCGTCGCGGTCCGACTTCCGCCTGAGATTACCCGCTTCCTATCGCTGCAAGGCCCGCAGAGCCTGGTCATCCGGGGACCACCGGGTTCCGGCAAGACGACGCTCGCGACCGCAATGATCGAGTCGTTCCACGGCAGCCGGTTGTTCGTCACGAGCCGGGTGAGCAAGGACGACCTCGCCATCGGCTTCCCCTGGCTCGCGAAATCCACGATTGAACGGCTCGAAGTCATCGACGCTAGCAATACCGGCCACCCGGTGCGCGACGTGGCAGCCGCCATCGATCGGACGCGGCACTTGCTCGAGCGGCCGCTCGACCCCGGCTCCGGAATCGAGCGGTTCCTCTGGCTACCCGCGCCGATCCAGGAAGCCTGGAGCCGGCTTCCGGAGGACGGGGCCTCGATCGTGGTGATCGACTCGTGGGATGCGCTTGTGGAGAAATATCTCGGCGTGCCGCGGAGCGGGGCGGACTCGTTCCTCCCCGACCGAATGGAGATCGAACGACAGCTCTTGGACCAGATGGCCGAGTCGAGGTCCCACGTGATCCTGGTGCTCGAACGGGACGAGCCTTCCCATCTCGACTATCTGGTGAACGGCGTCCTGTCGACGTCCCGGACCCTGAACGACGGCCGGCTCGAACGCTGGCTCCAGATTTCGAAGCTCCGGTACCTGAGGGTCGACACCACCGACTATCCGTTCACCCTCGAAGGCGGGCGTTTCGAGGCGATCACCCCGAACCCGCCGAATCTCCGGGCCACCTTCGGCGGGCACGACGAAGAACCCGACCCGATCCCCGGGTATGTCTGGCCCGGTTCGAAGGCGTTCGCGCAGGCGTTCGGACGCCTCCAACTTCGCCGAGAGACCCTGCTCGACTGCGACGAGCAGGTCCCCGAAGCCGGGCCGCTGGCCCTCGTCCTACCGGTGGCGGCCCATGCCCTCCAGACCGGCGGGCGGGTATTGATCGTGCCGACGCCGGGCGGTTCCGTCGAGGACATCTGGACCACTCTCTCGCCGGTGGCCGCCTCCAGCGTGCTCCACCAGAATCTGACGATCGCGTCGAGCGATGGTCCGGTGGACCCGACCGACCCCAGCAATCCGTCGCTGGTCGACCTGACCCGTCCCGGGGCCGGCGAGCAGATGGCCTCGCGGCTCCGGACGTTGGCCGCCGCGAGTTCATCGGGTGTGAACCTCGTGATCGCGCCGCCCGGTGGCGTCGACGAGCTCGTGCGCGCTCTCCCCCGGCCCGCCCCGGGGCCGGACCCCGGTCGGCCGGCGCGAGAGCTCGTCCATGGTCCTAACGCCCACATCATAGTGATCGCGCGGTCGTCGGACCCCCTCGCAGCCGCCCACCGCCGGTCGGCCTCGATCCATCTCCGGCTCCAGGACCGGCTGGGCCGCGTTCTCGTGTACGGCACTCGACCCCGGACGCCGGGATTCGTGCTGATCCAGCAGACCGGCAGCCGGGACAGTCGAGAAGGGACCTACGACCTGCTCCGGATCGTCTGAGCCGGCCGCGCGGACCTACGAGAGCGTCGTCCAATCGTCGAGCAGCTGACGGCCAGACGCGCTGAGAAACAGCAGCGGCGAGGGCGACTCGACCTGAACGTATCCGGCATCGACGGCCCAGCGAAGATCCGGTCGGAGCGCCTCGGGGATCGAGTCGGCGTTCGCAAAGAGGAACAACTGCATCAGCCGGACCGGACGGTCGCGGGACTGAGAGAGTACCACGTGCGAGTGGTGCTCGCTGAGTTCCCGGAGCACTTCGAGCACGTCGCCCGGCGGAACCTTCCGGAGGTTGTAGGGACAGATGAAACGGGAGCGCTGACGCGGCTGCGTTTCGAACCAGCGCTCGTACTCGAGGTGCTCGTGAATGGTCTCCGGCGTCCAGAACCAGGTCAGCGTCTCCCCTCCAGCCGTGACGCCCTCCGGATGCTGGCCGATGAAGGCGAGGACCTCGGGGACAGGGCGCAGCACGTCTCCGACCTTGTGAACCTGGGAATGTCCGAGCACGTGTACGACATCCGGCCGTTGCGGAAGCCGGGCCTTCAGTTCCGACTCATACATCGGAAGGAGGGTGCGTTCTGCCACCCAGTACGAGGCCGCCTGGTCGTTCGGGCATCCGGAGATGAATGACACGGCCTGGTCACAGGCTTCCTGCTGGGAGGCATGAAAGCTCACGCAGTGGGCCCCGATGGGCAAGTCCGATGCCGCTTGCAGGAGGCGAGCCATAGAACGCCTCATCGAAGTACTGCGGGCCGACGGTAGATGAACCCTTCGACGGCCGCCCCCGGTCGTGGGTCGGCGTCAGGGCGCCGACGTGGAGGGGAGCGGAGGCTCCGGAGCCCGACTCACGAGGTTGTAGGTCCCCACGGCGCGGCCGACGACAATCCCCGAACTCAACGCAAAGAGGCCCTGGATCAGGACGAGCACGTCGGAGGCCGTTGCCGAGAGTCCAGTCGTGGGTGGTGCTCCGAGGAGCAGAGAAGCAGGGTCATAGTACGCGGCGAGGACCAGCCGAACGACCCAGAGGGCGAGATAGAGGCTGATGAGTTCGATCCCGTACTGGTAATAGAGAACTCCCCCCTCCCGACGGGTCACCTTGACCAGGCGGTGGATGACCGGCCACGTGGCGGCCGCCGATACGCCAACGATCACGACGTCCAGTACGGTGAACCACGGGAACGCCCAAGCCACCGCGTAAATCGTGCTCACCTCGGCGTCGACGAAGAGCAGGAGCACAAGGACCGGGAACAGCAGCACGCGAGCCGCAGAATAGGGGCGACCCAGGTAGACCCGGTACGACCTCAGGCCGATCCAGAGCGCCAGGATAACCTCGACACCGAGGGCGAGTTGCAGTTCAGATGGCATCGCAGCGGCTCCCCGAGAGACGGACGCGGTGGCGGGCGCTCGGTCGAATTTACCATTTGGCCCCAGGCCGGCGCCGGAGTACTCTGGCGGCCTTGAGCCGGGGCTCTTATTACCGCGACCTCGCTCGAACCGCCCCGATGCCCGGGGACCTGCACCGGTGGACGCGCGAGGCCCGGCGGCAGCTCCCGGCTCTCCGAGCCTGGCGTGCCGACTTCCACCGTGATCCCGAACTTTCGAACCACGAAGTCCGGACCCAAGAGAAGGTGCTGCGCGCGCTCGCGACCCTCGGCATTCCGGCGCGGACCTACGGCAAGGACCTCCATGGAGTGGTCGGTCTGATCGAGTCGGAGCGGACTGGGCCGGTGGTCGCGCTACGTGCGGACATGGATGCGCTACCGATCACGGAAGAGACCGGCGCTCCCTTTGCCTCGCGCACCGCCGGGACGATGCACGCGTGCGGGCACGACGTGCACATGGCCTGTCTCCTGGGGGCCGGCGCGCTCCTCCGTCGAAATCAGGGCCGCCTGCGAGGCGCCTTCAAGCTGGTCTTCCAGCCCGCCGAGGAGGACGGCCATCGGGGAGGTGCGCTACCGCTGCTCGAACGAGGCGCATTCGATCATCCGCACGTAGACTACGTGATCGGCCAACACGTTGCGTCCGAGGTGGCGCTCGGCACCATCGGCTGGAAGAAGGGCGCCATGATGGCCGCCCCCGACGAGTTCGAGATCCGGGTGCGGGGGTCTCCGGGGCATGCGTCCACGCCGCACCAGGGCCCGGACGCCGTGCTCGTCGCCGCCGAGATCATCACGGGCCTTCAGGCATTCGTCAGCCGGGTCCGCAACCCGGTCGACCCCGTGGTCGTTACGGTAGGGACAGTGCACGGCGGCACTCGTCACAACATCATCCCGCGGGAGGTGGTCCTCACCGGAACGGTCCGGACGGTCGACGCGAAGACGCATGCGATGGCCGAGCAGTGGATTCGTCGCAGAGTACGACTGATCGCGGCCAGCATGGGGGCCCAGGTCACTATCCGCTACCGCAGCGGCTACCCCGTGCTCGTCAACGACGCGGACGCCACCCAGCGCGTTGTTGATGCGCTATCGGCCGAGTTCGGTCAGGACCATCTCACGGAGCTCAAACATCCTGGGATGGGGGCCGAAGACTTTGCCCGGTACCTCGAGCGGGTGCCCGGCACGTTCCTGCGTCTGGGGGTCCGTACTCCGACGATGAGGGCCTCGTCGCACAGCAGCACGTTCTTTCCGGCCGACCAGGCCCTCGTGATCGGCACGGCCACGCTCGTGGCCGGCGCGATCGGGCTTCAGACGGGCCCGGGGCGATGACCGACTGGAACCGTGTGCGCAGGGACTTCCCCGCGCTCGCCCCGGTGTCCGGCCGGCCAGCACCGGTCTACCTCGATTCCGCGTGCATGTCGCTCGTTCCCCGGACGGTACTCGAGGCGATCGAAGCCTACTACTCGGAGTATCCGGGATGTGCGGGCCGCAGCCTCCACCGGTTCGCCGAGGAGGTGGGCCACCGGTACGAAGGGGCCCGGGAGGCGTTCGCACGGTTCCTCGGCGCTCCGTCCGCGTCCGGGATCGTGTTCCTGCGGAACGCCACCGAGGCGATCAACCTGGTCGCCCGGGGCCTCAACTGGGAGCCGGGAGACCGAGTTCTGGTCAGTGACCAGGAGCACAACTCCAACCTCGTCATCTGGCAGCGACTCGCCGACGAGCGGGGCATCCGCCTGGCGCACCTGCGACTTCCCGCCGATGGCTCCTTCGATTTCGACGCCCTCGACGCGGAGCTCGACCGAGGGGTTCGACTGGTGAGCTTCTTCCACACGTCCAATCTGGACGGACGCTCTCTCCCGATCCGCGAGATCGCCGAGCACGCCCACGCGAAGGGTGCAGAGCTCCTGGTGGACGGGTGCCAGGCCGCTCCGCACCAGCGCGTGGACCTTGCGACGCTGGGCGCCGATTACTACGCCCTTTCCCTGCACAAGATGCTGGGTCCGAGCGGGACCGGTCTCCTCGCCGGCAGTCCCGAGCGTCTCGCCCAACTCGCTCCGCTCGTCGTCGGAGGAGAGACGGTCGAATGGACCAGCCTCACGGGTCACCAGCTCCGGCCGCCACCGCATCGGTTCGAAGCCGGTCTCCAGAACTATGCGGGAGTGCTCGGCGCGGCGGCGGGACTGCGATACCTGGAACGCATCGGTCTCGAGGACGTGGAGGCCCACGACGCGGCCATCAATGTGCGAGCGACCCGGGCCCTGATGGACGAATCGCGGGTGCACCTCCTGGGACCGACCGACCCGGCGCACCGGGCCAGCATCTACTCGTTCACCCTCGACGGCGTGGACCCGAACGATGCGGCGCTGTTTCTCGATGAGGGGTACGGAGTCATGGTTCGGTCCGGAATGCACTGCGTCCATTCCTGGTACCGGGAGCGAAGCCTGCCCGGGAGCATCCGGGCCTCCTTCTACCTCTACACATCTCCGCGGGACGTCGACACGTTCGTTGCCGGGGTGCGTGAACTCCTGGGACGAATTCCCGCATCCCCGTCCGTCCGCGCCTCCTCGCCGGTGCCGCCTCCGCCTCGGCGGCCCACCCGGCGCGCAGCCCGGTAGCGATCAGCGGTACATCGGCGCCGATTGAGGCGTCCCCGCCCGCTCCGCGCGGGGATGCTCCTGAGCCGACCGCTGGATGGTCAACAGGTGCTGTTCGATCCGCTCGGCTTCGTGGATCAGGGGCTCGGGGTCGAGGCTGGAGCGGAGGAGAATATGGTTGATCGTCTCGATGATCTTGGCCGCGGCCCGGGCGTCCGGGTACTCGGGATTCGCCTCAGCGAGGAACGTGAGCACATCGAAGCCCCGGCGGCGTCCCTCGTTCAGGAGCACGCCGGCAATCCCAGTGATGACCCCTTCCATGAACGGGGTCACGTTGGGCTCGATGTAGAGCTCCTGAGCTCGGCGCGTGCTGGCGATGCCGTAGACCCGGACCTCCGGAACCTTGGACGCGCGCCGGTGGTCCTTCGCCCCGGGCGACGGCTCGACGACAAGTCCTTCGGGGGAAACGAGCAGCCCGCAGCGCTGTTCCTGCACCCAGTTGAGAATCGCTGTGGCAAGGGGGTGGATGACGGTCGGTGGCGGCTGGAACTCGGAGATGAAGGCCACAATCCGATCCGCCACCCGGCCGTTCCGTCCTTGCGGCGGCGTACCGGAGTAGATCCGCACCGGGTGCTGGGGTTTCCCGTCTCGGACCAGCGAGACGGTCGGGAACGATGGAGACTCGACAATGCCAATCTGTTCCATCTCGAGCGTGTCGATGAGGTAGTTCGCGACGATCGAGCTCACGAGGCCGACCGAGGGAAACCCGTCAAGCACGATGGCACCCTCGACGTCGACCCGTTTGATCTCGTAGATGCGAACCTCGTCGGCTTGCATGAAGGTCCGCTTAGAGAGACTTCTCGACGATCTGGCCCAGCTCGCGGCTGAACAGCTCCACCACTTCGGCCGTGAGCTTGCTCCGCAGCTCCGGGGGCACGGCCGCAAGACCCAGCCGGGCCGTCAGCGCACCGACACGGAGCAGCGCCGCGTACTCCATCGCGCGAGCCTCCAGCAGGGCCCGGACTCCTTCCCGGAGGTCGTGGGCCAGCTTCGGGTCATCCTTGAGCGTCTTTTCCAGATGGTGACGGATCTCGTCCTTCACGACGTCCCGGATGGCCTCCCGGACGATCTCTTCCGGCCGGAGCAGGTCCTGGCTTCCCTTGAGCAGCGTCGCAATCGGCTCGCCGGGGGCCCCCTCGTCGGCCATCTTCGGCCGCACACGGGCCACCTCCGCATTAACTCTTCCGAACGCGGTGCAATCCGCCCCACCGGCGGCGAAGTGCTTATTCCCCGGCGGCCCTCCGCCGCCCCGGTGGGCCGGTAGATCAGCGGAAGATCGCTACCTTGGCAAGGTAGAGGTCGCGAGTTCAAAGGGCCGGGAGCGGCGATGCGCTTCCGCCGGAAACTCTCGCCCGGTCCACTCCGCCCTCGTCGGAGAGCCGCAGGGGCTTCGATGCCTGTCGAACCCTAAGCACGACATAGGACCAACCCTTTATAGCCGGCCGCGGGTCGGCGGCCTCGTGGCGGCCGAGTTGCGGGAGAAAATCGCCGGCGAGGTCGTCCTCTCACCGCACCCGGGCCGGACGCTGCGGAAGTGGCGGGAGGGCTTCCAGGTCTCCCAGCGAGAGCTGTCGAAGGCGCTCGATACCGTGCCGTCCGTGATCTCCGACTATGAGGCCGAGCGCCGAGCGAGTCCCGGCGCGACCTTCATCCGGCACTACGTGGACGCCCTCCTCGAGATCGATACCCGGAACGGGCGACGGATCGCGCAGCGGCTAGGGAGCCGCCCGCACACCGAGGGGATCCTCGGCATGCGGGAGTTCGCGGTCGCGATCCCGCTGAAGTCGATCGCCGACCTCTTGGACGCGAAGCCCGTCAGCAGCGTCGATCTGCTGCGGGACATCCACGGGTATACGCTCTTGGATGCTCCGCGAGCGATCTTGTCGATGGATGCCTCGCGATTCGTCGAGGTGTATGGCTGGACCACGCAGCGCGCCCTGATCTTCTCGAACGTAAAGTACGGACGGTCGCCGATGGTCGCCGTGCGCGCCCATCCCCTCAAGCCCGCCGCGGTGATCTTCGCCAACCCCGGCCGCATCGACCCACTCGCCGTGCGGCTGAGCGAAGTCGAGAACATCCCACTGCTCTCCACGTCCTTTGGGCCGAGTGACGTGTTACGGCGCCTCGAAGAGTTGTGAGTCCACCATGCAGCACAGTGAAGCCGGCATCGTGAGCTATGGAGTGTACGTCCCGCGCTACCGCATCACGCCCGCCGAGATCGGACAGGTCTGGGGTGTCGACGGCGTGGCGATGGGCCAGGGACTGAACATCGAGCGGAAGAGCGTACCGGCGCCCGACGAGGACACGGTCACGATCAGCACCGAGGCGCTCCGGGTAGCGCTGGCGCGTGGCCGGATCGACCCGCAGGAAATCGGCGCGCTCTATGTGGGAAGCGAGTCCCACCCGTACGCCGTCAAGCCGACGGCCACGATCGTCGCCCACGCCGTGGGGGCCACTCCGAGCCTGACCGCCGCGGACTTCGAGTTCGCCTGCAAGGCCGGCACCGCGGCGATCCAGACCTGTCTGGGGCTGGTCCGCTCGGAGATGATCCGCTACGGGGTCGCCATCGGGACGGACACCTCCCAGGGAGCGCCGGGGGACGCCCTCGAGTACTCGGCCAGTGCGGGCGGCGGAGCGCTCGTCATCGGTCGAGAGAATGTGATCGCGTCGGTGAATCACACGGTATCGTACACGACCGATACCCCCGACTTCTGGCGCCGGGAGGGACAACGGTACCCGAGCCACGGCGGCCGCTTCACGGGCGAGCCGGCGTACTTCCGGCATGTCGGCGAGTGTGCCAAACTGATGTTCAAGCAGGCCGGCACCACGACCAAGGACTACGCCCACGCGGTCTTTCATCAGCCGAACGGGAAGTTTCCCCGACGCATCGGCACGCAGCTCGGCTTCACGGATGACCAGCTCCGGTACGGCATGGTGACCCCCCGGATCGGGAACACCTACTCGGCGGCCGCCCTCATCGGACTCGCGAACGTGCTCGACCATGCCAAGCCGGGCGAGCGGATCCTCGTGGTCGGCTACGGATCGGGGGCCGGTTCGGATGCCTTCGACCTCACCGTCACCGATGCCGCGGCGCAGTACGACCGGAGCATCGGCCTGCCGGTGCAGCAGTACCTGGACAGCGGCGTCGAGCTCTCGTATTCGGTCTACGCGAAGTTCCGGGGTAAGATCCACATGGGGGAGGCCTGAGCATGCGGGACGTCGCCATCCTCGGTACGGGGATGACCAAGTTCGGCGAGCTCTGGGACCGTTCCTTCCGGGAGATCGGGATCGAGGCGGGGTTCCAGGCTCTCGTCGACGGGAAGCTGTCGTCGCACGACCTCGGGGCGCTCTACCTGGGGAACATGGCCAGCGGGGCCTTCCTGGAACAGGAGCACATCGCCCCCCTCATCCTCGACTATGCGGGGCTGGCCGGTCATCATCTGCCGGCGATCCGCGTCGAGGCCGGTGGTGCCTCCGGCGCGCTGGCGCTGCACGAGGGCTATCTCGCGGTGGCGAGCGGCGCCTACGACTTCGTGGTCGTCGGTGGTGCGGAAAAGATGACGGACGTTTCCGACACGGAAGCCAGCCGGATCGTCGATGCAACGGCGGATACCGAATGGGAACTGGTCTTCGGTGCGACCCTGCCGTCGCTCTGGGCGATGGTCGCCCGAAAGCACATGCACGAGTACGGAACGCTTCGGGAGGATCTGGCCGCCCTCCCGGCGCACGACCACCTCATGGCCTCCAAGAACCCGCTCGCGCACTTCCGCAACAAGGTTAGCGTCGATCAAGTCGTGAACTCCGGGATGGTCGCCGACCCGCTCGGGCTACTCGACTGCTCGCCGCTCTCCGATGGCGCGGCGGCGGTGCTGCTCGGTCCGATGGAGAGCGCTCGAAAGTACACCGACACGCCGATCCGCATCGCGGCGAGTCAGATCGCCTGCGACACGATGGCGCTCCATCACCGCCGAGACCTCACCACCCTGGACTCGACGGTCTTCGCGGCGAAGCGGGCCTTTAGCCAGGCCCGGCGCAAGCCCGCGGACATTCAGGTCGCCGAGATCGACGACGCCTACTCCATCGCCGGTCTCGTGGCGCTGGAGGACCTCGGATTCGTCGCGAAGGGCGAAGCCGGAGCCGCCATGCGGGATGGCCGGTTCTTCGGAAAGGGTACGACCATGATCAACGCCTCCGGCGGGCTCAAGGCGCAGGGCCGTCCGTTCGGAGCGGTGGGGGTGGCGCAGGTCGTGGAACTCGTGCGGCAGCTGCGGGGGGAGGCCAAGGATCGCCAGGTGAGTGGCGCTCAGGTCGGACTCGCGCACAATGTGGGCGGGACCGGGGCCACGAGCGCCGTGACGATCCTGGAGAGGGCCAACTAGGAGGCAGCACCGATGGCAATCGCACGATTCTGGCGTGAGACTCCCCGGCGGTACAATCTCGGGGGATCGCGGTGTCTGGTGTGTCAGTCGGTCTACTTCCCTCCGCGTACGGTCTGTCCGACCTGCTCGACGCACCGACAGTCCATCGGCAAGATGGAGCCGCTGCAGCTTTCGGGAGACGGAGAGGTCGTTTCCTACACGGTGGTGCACGAAGCAGCGATCGGGTTCGAAATGCAGGTTCCCTACGTCCTGGCCCTGGTGCGGACCACCGAGGGTCCGCTGCTCACGGGGCAGGTCGTCAACGTCGTGCCGGACGAGATGCGCGTCGGCCTCAAGGTCCGGGCCACGTTCCGGAAACTGCGCGAGGAAGGGCCGGCGGGCGTGATCCATTACGGGTACAAGTTCGCGCCCCGGGAAGAGGCCGAGGCGGGCCCGAGAGCCGGCCGGGAAGCGGAACCGGCTCCGGCGCACTCCCCCGACGTCTCCCGCGCGCGAGCGTGACGGACCGGGCCCCGCCCTCCACCGGCTCGACTCCGTCGACCGAGTCGGGTCCGGCGGACGAAGAGTACGCCGAGGCGTACTCCGAGGGGTACGGGGAAGGGCTGCGCGAGGCATTTCGGGAGGTCCTTTCCCATGTCGGAAGGGGTCACACGGTCGGCGAGATACGGGTCCTGGTCGAGAGCCGGCTCGCACGGCTCCGGGACGACGTGGCCGCCAAGCGTCGGAGCGTGCTCGCGCCGCCGCGACGGCCGGCGTGGGGGTCGCTGCTCCGGCCTCCGGAGGCTGCCCGGGCCGAGGTCGATCCCATCCCCCGCCTCGCCCGCGGCACGAGCTACCTGTTCCGCGAGGATCGACCGCGACATGCCGTCACGTTCGTCAGCCGGTCGGGAGGGGAGTATGGCCGGGTCCTCTGCGTCAGCACGAATCCGCCCGAGTTTCCGAACGTCCCGAGGAACCGGGTCGAGGTCCTGCGTCTCGCGCTCCCGACTCCGGGGATCGGCGCCTCCGAAGGAGAGCTCGATCCCGGTGGCCTCGGCGGCCGGATCAAAGAGGCCACGGAAGCGGGCGGCGGAGCCCTGGTGTACCTGGACGCGCTGGAGGTGATGAGTACGGAGTACTCGCTGGACACTGCCCTCAAATTCGTCAACTTCGTGACCGCTCAGGTTGCGCGCACGGGCTCAGCGTTCGTCGCCTCGGTGGACCCGGGGACGCTCGAGGAGCGAGACCTCCGCCGACTCCAGCGGTCGTTTAATATCGTGAGCTGACCGGACTCCGAAGGCAGCGATGGAGGTCGCGTTCTTCACGGACAGCTACCTTCCGACGCGCGACGGCGTGGCAACGGTAACGAGTGCCCTGGCCCGAGAGCTCACGGACCTCGGTCACCCCGTCACCGTGTTCGCGCCGAGTCCGGGCGCCGGCTCGTCGACCGCGGAGCGCCGGGAAGATGGGGTCCCGGTCGTCCGCAGCCGATCGCTTCCGGTGCCGCTCTATGGACAGTATCGATGGGGCCTCTTTCCGATCAAGCAGCTCCGGGGCCAGAATCTCCGGCGCTTCGACGTCCTGCACCTGCACACCCCGGGCATCATGGGGAGCACCGGCTTCCTGGCCGCTCGCCACTTCCGCAAACCGCTCATCGGCACCTTCCACACCAACGTCTGGGAGATGCGCGGCAGCTTTCCGCGGACCTTACCGGTTCGGCTCTTCTTCCGCGTCGCCTCCTGGTACGCCCTCGGCTCGTACTACCGCTGCGACGTGACCACCGTCCCGAGCACGCCGGCGCGGGACTGGGTCGTTCAGCATAGCCGCAAGCCGTTCCGCCGGCCCGTAGAGGTCGTGCCCAATGGCATTGAGGTCGGGCGGTTCCATCCGGGCATTCAGACACCGGACTGGCGGGAGCGATGCGGTCTTCCCTCCGCGCCGCTCGTGACCTATCTCGGTCGGCTGACCCTGGACAAGGGCGTGCACCGGTTCCTCGATGCGCTGGCGGAACTCGCGTCGCGCGAGGACTTCGTGGCACTGGTGGCGGGCTCCGGCCCCGAGGAGGGACGCATCCGGGAGCGGCTGCGGCAGGACCCGCGGCTGGCCGGCCGCGTGCGCTACGTCGGCCCGGTGGCCGAGGAGGAGAAAGCGTCGCTCCTGGCGCAGTCCGAGCTGTTCGTCCTGCCCTCGACGTCGGACACCTCCTCGCTCGCGCTCCTGGAGGCGATGGCGTGCGGAGCCGCCTGCCTCGCGTTCGACGTGGGAGGCCCGGCCGACTTGATCGAGGACGGCGTGACCGGTCGACTGGTGTCGGCCACGGATGCCGGGTCCTTGGCCGCCGGTATCTCCGACCTCCTGGGCCGGGGTTCGGAGCGGGAACGGCTGCGCCGAGCGGCGATCGACTACGTCCGCCGCGAGGCGTCCATCGAACGCACCGCCACTCGATTTATGGCGCTCTACGAGATGCTCCTCGCGGAGCGGAGAGTCGATGCCGGGCGCGTCGTCGGATGAGCTGCACGCCCTCGCGCGTCGTGGTGCCCCCGAGATCCACGACAGCTACTCGGGCCGGGCGCTCGACCGGGCCTTCGAAGAGTACAAAGCCCGTCGACGGGAGAAGATCACCGGCTTCGCCCCTCGCGTGGACGGCGCCGAGGTCGCGTCGCTGCTCCACGCCCTGCTGACCGAGACGCCGTTCCGCCAGCTGCAGCTGGACTTTCCCCAAGCGTCGGCCGGGGACCCGGCCTGGGAGTTCCTGCGCCCGGCCCACTCGATCTCGATCGCGGAGGATGGCGCGGCCTTCCTGACGCCGCTCGACCCCGACCAGGCCCCCTCGCGCGTGATGGCGCGGATCCTGCTCCGGGAGGTGTACCTTCCGAGGTCGGCCCTGCAGGACCGCGAAGCGACCCGCGGGGTCCCGACCACGGCTCCCCGCGGCGACCTGTTCGCGCCTCCCGGCTGGGCCCAGTTCGTGCGCCGGACCGGCATCGTTCCGTTCTCGGTGGCGCTGCTGCTCTACTTCCCCGAGGAACGGGTCCGGTACGAACTCGACCTGATCAACAACGGATTGCTGCCCGACCTGCGGCACGGCCGCCTCCGGGGCGTAGCCCACGTGCGGCAGCCCGCGCGGGCGGCGCACGGCGTGGACCGGCTCATCGCGCGCGGCGACATTGCCCTCCTGAATGCACGAGCGCTCGAGATCGTGGCCGAAACCCGCGGCGTCACGGCCCTTGACCTTGCCCCGGTCTTTGGCGGCGTTCGCGAACGCGCGGCGTCCGCCCTCGAAACGCTCCGGGCGCGGGGACTGCTCACCCTGGACCGGACCACGGGGCAGTACCGGCCGCACCTCGAGGCGGTGATGCCCGGCACGGACCGACCCCGGGCCGCAGGTCCGCCGGTCGTGGCCGGCGGAAATCCGATGCTCCGGACCAGCGTGGCCGAGCTGCTGGCTGCGGCCGACGCCCGGGCGACGTGCCCGCTGTGCGGAGAGACCATCCCCCCCGGACCCCGGGGGCTGCTCTGCGAGAAGTGCACGGCACTGGTCGGGAGCGGGGCCCCGACCTGACGGTCGAGCGGGCCTGTCGGGAGTTTCCGTCGGGGGGTTCCCCCCCGCGACCTTTGAACCCGAGTTCGCTGGCTTAGAAGGCCAGTGCTTTGTCCCAGCTAAGCTACAGGCCCGACGCGCCCATGCCCGCTGGGGAGCTTAATTCTTCGCGGGCGCCGCCGGACGCGGAGGCACCCCCGCCATGGCCCGGGCGACCAACCGAGCCAGCCGGAGCGGTTCCGGGAGGTTCCCGCGAACCGTCGTCCGCCGGACGATCGCCTTGGCCTCAGCGCGCGTGCAGCCGACCGCGCTGACGTGGAGCGGATTCCCTTCGGCGGTGGCCAGCCGAAACAGCGGATGGGCTCGGACCAGCCGCCACCGACGAGCCGCGTCGGTCGGGAAGTACTTGGTCAGCGCCGACCGGATCGCCCGAAAGTCGGGGGGATGCCGAGTGACCGTGACGACCGGCCGACGCAGGCGCTCGTACAGTCGGTCCAGGTCCACGAGGTTGAAGCCGCCAACGGCGATTCCATCCAGCAAGACGGCCCGGACCCCGTCCAAAAAGGAAGAACCCTGGATCAGGTCGAGGATCCGGTCGGTGGCATCGGTCCCGTCCACGGCCACCGTGGTGTGGACGATCCCTTCCACGTAATTGGGTGTGGAGACTACCACGCCCACGAGGCCCGCCCGCCGCGCAGAGCGGAGAAAAGGGCCGTCATCGAGCCCCAAGACCCGAAGGTGGGGCTTGGCCAGGGCTCGGGTCAAGTCTTTAGACCCGCGGCCGCGTGAAGCCGGTGGATGGCGACGCCGGTCGACCTTCGGTGCCCGCACTGCGGAGCCTACGTCACGGCGTACACGGCGTATCCGCAAATCACGTCGTACACGCGCTGCCCGCACTGTGGCACTGTCCTCCCATTTGTCGGGCCCCGGGAACCGGCCCCGCTCTACAGCTGGGAGGTCTATCCCGGCCTATATCCCCCCACCCCCCTCCCGACGCCTCCGAGCCGGTATCGTGGGCCGGCACTGGTCGGCCTACTCCTTGCCGCAACGCTCGTTCTCGCCGGCCTGGGGGGCGTCTACGCCTGGGTTGGGGGCGACGCGCTGCAGCCCGGCAGTCTCACGGTCGGTGGGACCGTCAGCCCGGGCACCGCGACCGGAATCTGGGTCCTGGTCCAGGGCGAGAACGGGTTCTCGGAAAACGTCACGACGGTCGACGGCGCGTTTTCGGTATCTCACGTCCCGTACGGTGGCGTGATGATCACCGCCGGAGCCAAGGGCTACTACGACGCCCAACTGCTCCTGTTCCTCTCCCCGGTCTATTCCAGCATTACCGGGAGCCCTCGCAGCCTCTCGCTGACCCTGGCTCCGGGCAATCCCTCCGAGACCACGATCGTGGACACGACCGCCTTTCCGGACCTGGAGAATTTCGTGGCCACCGTCTGGTCCGGTACGGGCCTGCTGTGGATCGCCGCGCTCTTCACCGCGCTGGGCGCCACCGCCGTGCGCCGGGGCCGTGCCCCCTACGTTGTGGTCGGCGGCGCGACCGCCATCATCGCGCCGTTCGTGGTTCCGCTGCTCGGCATCGACGTGGTGAACGAGTGGTGGACCGCGATCGGGCTCCTCGCCATCCCGGCGGGTGTCGTCGTCCTGTTGCTCGCGCTACCGCCGTTCGCTCGGGCCCAGGCGCCGGTCGAACCCCTCTAGAAGCGCCGGCGCCGAATCACGCGGCGCCGCCGCGGGGTCTCGGAGCGGCCTTCCGAGAATTCGGGAGGGGCCGACGGTTCCGGTATCCCCCCTGCAGCGGATGCCAAAAGCCGACCTCGTCCTCCCCGCGCCGCCAGCACAGGAAGACGACCTCGCCGTCGAGCTTGCCGTAAAAGTCGGCGAGGCCCACTTCGAGGTCCTTGACCTCAATGCCTTCCTCGTGCAGGCGCAGGACCTCCTGCTCGAGCCGCCGACTCAGGCTCTGCCACTCCTCGTCCAGCCGGTGCCGGAGGGAGAAGTCGGGGTTGTCGTTCGACTCCAATTCCTTCCCCCAGAACGAGGCGAGTCGCTGGAGCTCCTCGTGAACGACACCGAGGCGCGCCGCCCACGCTTTGAGCTGAGGCAGGAGCGCCCGAAGCTCGTTCAGCCGAGCGTTGGCCTCCTCGACGGTCCAGAGGCGCGCGGGCGCGGTCGTGCCGTGCTCGTCGCCGGCCCGGTCGGTCTCCATCAGCCGTTCGATGCAGCCGGCGGTATATACCTGTTGCAATGCCGAACCGGTCAGCCGCGTCCCGGCGGCCGGGCGCGCAGCGAAAACGGCGCTCAGATCAGTCGGAGTTCGCGGCCGGCTTTCTCGAAGGCCGCGATCGCGACGTCGACGTCTTCCGGGGTCAACGCGGCGTTCATGATCGTACGGATCCGCGCCTTGTCCTTGGCCACCATGGGAAAGACGATCGGCAGGGCGAACACGCCGAGCTCGAACAGTCGCTGACTCAGGCGCTTCGCTACCGAGCTTTCGCCGACGATCACCGGCGTGATCGGCGTCTCGCTGTGTCCGATGTCGAAGCCGAGCTGTCGCATCGCTTTCTTGAATCGTTCCGTATGACGCCAGAGCGTCTGGACGTGCTGCGGCTCCTGCTCGAGCACGTCGATCGCGGCGATGCAGGCGGCCGCGACCGGGGGTGGATGGGAGCCACTCAGGAGCCACGTCCGCGACTTGTTGAACGCGAAGTCCCGGAGGGCCTGCGACCCCGAGATGTGCCCTCCGACGACGCCGAACGCCTTCGAAAAGGTGCCCATCTCGACGTGGACCTGGTTCCGTCCGAGGTGGAAGTGCGAGACGATCCCCCGTCCGCCCTCGCCCAGGACGCCCTCGCCGTGCGCGTCGTCGACGTAGACCATCGCGCCATGCTTCGCAGCGGCCGCGGCGATCCGGTCGAGCGGGGCGATGTCGCCGTCCATGGAAAAGACCCCGTCGGTGATCACAAGTACGCGTCGGTAGGACGGCTGGTGACGCTCCGCTTCATCCAGGACCCGCTCGAGGTCCGGAACGTCACCGTGCCGATACACCGCGCGCTCGGCCTTGGAGAGCCGGACCCCGTCGATGATGCTCCCGTGATTGAGCTCATCACTGATCACGAGGTCTCCGTCGCCGACGAGCTGAGGGATCAGTCCCGCGTTGGTGGCGAAGCCGCTCTGATACACGAGCGACGCCCCGGCGCCCTTGAACCGCGCGAGCCGCTGCTCGAGCTCGACATGCAGGTCCATCGTTCCGGCGATCGGCCGTACGGAGCCAGACCCGACGCCGTGCGTCCGGACCGCCTCGATGGCGGCCTGCTTCAGCGCCGGATGATTGCTGAGCCCGAGGTAATTGTTCGAACAGAACATCAGTACCTTCTTGCCGTCGACCTCGCACCACGGCGTGCTCGGGCCCTCGAGCACGTGCAGCCGCCAGTCGAGCTCGCTCTCGACGAGCTGCTGATACTCCTGGGCGAGGAACGAGGTCGGATCTCTCATGCTACCACCGGGCCTCCAGAGAGACCTTCGCCGCCTGCCCGGACTCGATCAGGTCCATGGCCCTCGGTAGATCTCGGATCGGGATCCGGTGCGTGATGATCTGCGACATCTTCCCCCGGAACTCTGGCTTTGCCAGAAGACCCTTGACCTGGTACCACGTCGCAAACATCCGGCGACCGAAGATCCCGTGAATCCGGGCCGCCCGGAAGATCACCGCGTCATCGAAGTTGAGGGGCGCCGGCTTGTCGAAGAGGCCGAGCAGGGACACCCGACCGCCCGGTGTTAGCGCGTCAAAGACCAGCTGCAGGGACGCCGGATGTCCGGACATCTCGACCGCGACATCGACCCCGTGGCCGCCGGTCAGCGACCGGATCGTATCGGCGATGGACTCGCCCTCCTGCGTCGGGTCCAGCACTCGGTCCGCGCCCATCTTGACGGCCAGGGCCTTGCGCACCGGATTTACCTCGGTGGCGATCACCGTCTCCGCCCCGAGATGCTTGCCCACCGCGATCGCCAACAGTCCGATCGGTCCGCACCCGGTGACGAGCAGGTTGCTGCCCGCGAGATCTTCGATGTTGTCTTCGGGAAGCAGCGCATGCACCGCGTTCCCCAGCGGCTCTTGCACAGAAGCAAGTGCGGGGTCGAGTTCGGGGTCGTTCTTCCACGCGTTCTGTTCGGGTAGCACGGCGTATTCCGCGTAGACCCCGTTCCGATCGACGCCGAGCACTTCGACGTGCTCGCAGATGTGCATCTTGCCGGTGCGGCACTGGAAACAGGTGCCGTCGGCGATGTGGGTTTCCGCGGAAACGTGGTCCCCGACCTGGAGACTCCGGACCGCGCGGCCGATGGCCACGACCTCCCCGCTCACCTCGTGCCCGAAGATGAACGGGACCCGCTTGACGCGGGCCTGGGCCCACTCGTTCCACTTCCAGATATGAACGTCCGTCCCGCAGACGGACGATGCGCGGACAGCGATCAACACCTCGTCATCGGAGGGTACGGGATTGGGGACGGTTCGAATCTCCCCGCCAGGCGCTCGCGCCGGTTTCACGTAGGCCTGCACAGTGAACCCGGCCCGGTGGAGCCGACTCGGGGCATAACGGTTGGCGAGGAGGAGCCGGGTCGCGGAGTTCGATCGACCCGGAGTCTCTCTACGCGCGCGTCCGAGCGCGGACCGAATCCGAGGTCCGGAGTCGAGAGAAAATCCGATTCACGAGTTACGCAAGCGCGGTTTCGCGGTTGCGCTTATATATAGCACCCTTCTCCCCCGCCCCCACCGGAGGCGAACGACGCTCCAAATCGATGGCCCGCCGACACCGACCTCGCCGAGGCTCGCTCGGCTACTCCCCTCGTTCTCGCTCGTCGCGTAGTGTACCTAGGGTACGCACCTGGCCCTCCGGACCGAAGCAGCCCACCCTGGAAGGCTTCGCCGGGTTCAAGGTTGGCATGACCCATGCTTTCATCGTAGACTATCGGAAGCGCTCGACTACGGCGGGCCAAGAGGTCTCGGTCCCGGTCACCGTCATCGAGACGCCGCCGATCCACGTGGTCGGAGCGCGTCTCTACCGGAGCGATCCGTACGGGAGCCGCGTCGTCGGGGAGGTCTGGTCGGAGGAGAGCCACGACGAAGTCGACCGGGCCATTCCTCGGCATCCCGCCAGTCCATCGGCGACGGTGGACTCCTTCAAGGCCGCCCCGGCCGATGACGTTCGACTGATCGTCCACACAGAGCCGTGGCTGGTGACCGGCGTCGGCTCAAAGACCCCCGATATCTTCGAGGTCCGAGTGTCGGGGGACGGGTTCGAGGACCGTCGATCGTTCGCGCTGAGTCAACTCGGAAAGGAAGTCACGATCGACCAAGTTGCCAAAGAAGGAGAATTCTGGGACCTCATCGGGGTCACCAAAGGGAAGGGCTTCCAGGGCCACATCCAGCGCTGGGGCGTTCACCTTCAGCCGCACAAGAATTCGAAGCACCGCCGGATGATCGGGACGCTGGGCCCCCACAACCCCAGCTTCGTCACCTACCGGATCCCGCAAGCGGGCCAGATGGGATATCACCGACGAACGGTCTACAATATTCGTCTCCTGAAGATCGTCCGCGACCCCAAGACCGAGACGGTTGCGCCGAAGGGTGGTTACCTCCACTACGGTGCCGTCCGTTCGAGCTGTGTCATCGTGCACGGAACCGTGCCGGGTCCTTCGAAGCGGCTCCTCCGGTTCCGGATGCCGATCCGCAGCCAGGTGGCGAGTGTCGAGAAGGTGGACGTGCGCTTCCTCAGCACCGCGTCCAAGCAGGGAGTATGAGCGCCGGCGCCCCGACCCCGATTCCGGCCACGCCGCTCGTCCGGGCCCACCTCGTAAACCTCGAGGGCAAATCCGGTACTGCCGTGACGCTCCCGAAGGCCTTCTCGGTTCCGGTTCGGCCGGACTTGATCCGCCGTGCCGTCGTGGCCGCTCAGTCGCACCGCATCCAGCCTCATGGCACAACCCCCACCGCCGGCCTCCGGCACTCCGTCGAGTGGTCCGGGAAGGGAAAGGGCGTGGCCCGTACGCCACGTCTCATGGACTCGATGCGCGGGGCCCAGTCGCCGAACACCGTCGGGGGCCGGCCGGCACACCCGCCTCGCGTGAACACACTGTGGGGAAAGAAGATCAACGTCAAGGAGCGTCGGAGAGCCTTCGCCGCGGCTCTCGCCGCCACGCGGGACGCGCAGCTCGTACGGGGCCGCGGGCACCGGGTTCCGGAGGGAACGAGCCTCCCCCTGGTCGTCGAGGACCCCGTGGAGGAGGTCACCTCCTCGAGCGCGGCGAGCCAGTTCCTCGAGCGAGTCGGCCTCCGCGACGACGTGACCCGGGCCCACGATGGGACGCACATTCGGGCGGGCCGTGGGAAGCGCCGGGGACGGCTGCGTCGGGAGCCGTCGAGCCTGCTGGTCGTCACCAGTGCTCCCGGTAAGGCGCGAGGCTTCCGGAACCTGGCGGGCGTCGATGTGATCCCCGTGGGTCGTCTGGGAACCGAGGACCTGGCACCGGGCGGCGACCCGGGCCGCCTCACGATCTTCTCGAATGCGGCGCTGCTGGCGCTGAAGGTCCGTCTCGAAGGAGGCGTCGAATGACCGAGCTCCGGCACCGGGTCATCCTCCACCCGTACGTCACCGAAAAGGCGATGGACGAAATGGAGCGGATGAACAAGCTCGAGTTTTCGGTCGATCGCCGAGCCAGCCGGGCGCAGGTCAAGCATGCGGTCGAAGACCTCTACCAGTGCAAGGTCGAGAAGGTCACGATCAAGATCGTGCGAACCGGGAAGATCGCAACGGTGCGCTTCAAGCCCGAGTATTCGGCCGAGGACATCGGCGCTCGTGCCGGGGTGTTCTGATGGGAAAGCGGATCAAGTCCCGACGCCGAGGCGCCGGCACCGGCCCGTACATCTCTCCCAGCCACCGGCACCACGGGGCCATCTACCATCCGCCGCCGAGTGTGTCGGGCGATGGTCACGTCGTGTCGATCGACCAGGCCCCGGGCCGGACGGCGGCGGTGGTCGTCGTGAAGGGCCCGGCGGGCGAACGCGTACAGATGCTCGCCGCCGCCGGGATCGCCACGGGCGACACCGTTTCGCTGAATCAGGGCCCGGTCGTCCGGGGCAGCTTGCTCCCCCTCCAGAGCATTCCCGATGGCGTTCTCGTGTCGAACCTGGAGGTCAAACCGTTCGACGGCGGCCGCCTGGTCCGCGCGGCGGGAGCGAGTGCGCTTGTCGTAGCACACTCCGGCAGCGAGGTCACCGTCCAGCTTCCCTCGGGCAAGTTCAAGCAGTTCTTGGAAACCTGTCGGGCCCAGGTCGGTGCTGTCGGCGGGGGCGGCCGACTGGAGCGGCCGTTCATCAAGGCCGGCAAGAAGGTGCTCGCGTTCCGATCCATCGCGCGTCCTCCGTTCAAGGTCCGGGGCGTCGCCATGAACCCGGTCAACCATCCGCACGGTGGCGGCGCTCACCAGCATGTCGGCCGTCCCAGCACCGTCGGTGCCGGCGCCTGGCCGGGGCAGAAGGTCGGCCGGTTCTCGCCCAAGCGCCGGCATGTCCGCCGGGCCCGCCGCGGAGGGGGAAGCTAGGCCATGCCGAAGGGGCGCAAGGTCCGCAAGGCCGAGGTCCGCCGTAAGCGCGAGTTTACTCTGCGGGGGAAGACCCTTCCCGAGCTCCTGCAGCTCAGTCTCGCCGACCTTGCGGCCCTGCTGCCGGCGCGGCAGCGGCGGTCGATCCGCCGGGGCTTCAACGAGGACCAGCGTCGGTTCCTAGAGAAGCTGGGCGAGGGTGCGACGGACAAGCCCATCCGGACCCACTGTCGGGATGTCATCGTGCTTCCGCAGCACGTCGGGCGTCGGGTCGCCGTGCACAACGGCCGAGAGTACAAGGAGATCGAGGTCCGGCCGGAGATGATCGGACACTACTACGGAGAGTTCTCCCTGACCCGCAAGTTCGAGAAGCACTCGGGGCCCGGCGTAGGAGCCACGCGGTCCTCGAAGTTCATGCCGCTCAAGTGAGTGGAGTCCGATGACGCGGGGGTACACGTATCAGACGGAATCGGGCATCTCCGTCGCCCGCGCCCGGGGCCAGGAGCTCCCGATGTCGCCCAAGAAGACGTACGAGGTGCTCAACGCAATCCGGGGCAAGAACCTCGACTCGGCCCGGAAAATCCTGGACGATGCCGTCGCGCTCAAGCGCGCGATCCCCTTCCGACGCTACAACCAGGAGACCGCGCACAAGCGCGGGGTCGGCCCAGGACGATATCCCCGGAAGGTCTGCCAGGCCCTGCTCGACATCCTGGCGAATGCGGAGGCGAACGCCGAGTTCCAGGGTCTGGACACGGACCGGCTCTTCGTGAAAGTGGCCGCGTCCTCCCGGGGGCGGATCGTGAAGGCGAGCATGCCCCGCGGGCAGGGCCGGGCTACGGCCTGGAATGAGCAGACGACGCACGTCGAGATCGTGCTCGGCGAACGGAAGGAGGCGGCCTGATGTCCAGCGAGCGGAAGGTCATCGAAGAGGCCACCCGACGCGTGCTGCTGAAGGATTTCCTGATCCAGCAGAGCGCCCGTGCCGGCTTCGGCGGCCTGGACATCCAGCGGACGCCCATGGGCACCCGCGTCACGCTGATCACGGAGCGGCCCGGGATCATCATCGGCCGCCGGGGAGAGCTCATCAAGCAGTTGACCCAGGACATCCAGAACCGGTTCAAGCTCGATAATCCCCAGATCGAAGTGCAGGAGGAGCGTCAGCCGGCGCTCAACGCCCAGCTGATGGCCGAGAAGCTGGCCGGGACGCTCGAGCGCGGGTGGCATTTCCGCCGCGCGGGTCACTCGACCGTCCGCCGGATCATGGAATCGGGCGCCCGAGGCTGTCAGGTGATCCTCTCCGGCAAGCTCACGGGCGAGCGGCACCGGACGGAGCGGTTCAAGGCCGGTACGATCAAGTACTGTGGGGAAGCGGCCATTCTGCTGATCGGCAAGGGCTTCGCCCAGGCTCGGCTCAAGCCCGGCGTGATCGGGGTCAAGGTCTGGATCATGGGTCCGGCGGCGAAGCTGCCGGATGAGATCCACGTCAAGGGCGTCGAAGAACGGTCCAAGGCCGCACCGGTCGAGCTGCCGTCGACCGAGGTTCCTCCATTGCCCGACGTGCCCCCGGCCGAGGGAGCCTCATGACGCTGCTCCGGATGAAGGAGCTCCGCGCGCTCTCGGACGAGGACCTTCAGAAGAAGATCGCCGACATCGAGAACGACCTGCTCCGCGAGCGCGGTACGGCGGCGATGGGCGGTGCACCGCCGAGCCCGGGCCGTCTCCGTGCCTTGCGGACGAACGTGGCTCGCGCACTGACCGTCCTGTCCGAACGCGCCAATGCCGGCAAGACCCGGTAGGGAGAAGGAAGGTTCGCAGCATGTCGCTCGACGGCACGACGCGCTCCACCTCCGCGGTCCTGCTCGGGGAGATCATCGGACTCCCGGTTCACCTGGCCGAGGCGCCGGGTCTCCAGGGTCTTCCGTGGGACGGCGTCATTGCGGACGAGACTCTTCACACGCTCGTCATTCGGAGGAACGGCTCCCGGCGCCTGCTCCGGGTCCCCAAGATGGGACTTCGGGTACGGGTGCTCAAGGACGGCGAAGAGATCCCGGTACTCGGCGAGGAGCTGCGAGTCCGGCCCGAGGACCGAACGAAGCTGCTGGCCCTGGGTGGCCGTCGGAGGTCCCGATGAGTCCGCCCGCCAAGCCCGCCGCCCGCAGGGCCCGGGATATCGGACTCGACGTCCGGAGCCCCAAGGAACGCTGCGACGACGCCCATTGCCCGTTCCACGGCCACCTGTCGGTACGAGGTCAGATCTTCGAGGCCACGGTCGTTTCCACGGCGATGCAGCGCACGGCCGTGGTCGAGCGCACCATCCTCCGGCCCCTGCCGAAGTACGAGCGCTACGCCAAGCGACGGCGACGGTATCTCGTCCACGACCCGCCCTGCCTCAAGGTCCGGGTCGGTCGCCGGGTTCGGGTGGCGGAGATCCGGCCGCTGTCGAAGACCGTGACCTTCTGCATCGTGGAAGACCTCGGCGATGCGGCGCTCCGGGCCGGTGGCGAAGAGGCCGCTCCGGTGCCGGGGACGCCTCCGAAGGAGGAGAGCTCGTGAAGGGGCTCGCGGGGTCTCGGGGTCGCGGGCTGCCGAAGGGCGCTCGTCTCGAGTGCGTGGACAACACGGGTGCGAAGGTCGTCGAGATCATCGCTGTGCGGAACTGGCACGGCACCCACCGGAGGTACCCCCGGGCGGCGGTTGCCGACCTGGTGATCGCCTCGGTGAAGAAGGGGACGCCCGAAATGCGTCGGCAGGTGGTTCACGCGGTCATCGTCCGGTCCCGGGTTCCGATTCACCGCGCCGACGGGACTCGGATCCAGTTCGAGGACAACGCGGCGGTCATCACGACCGAGACGGGCGAGATCAAGGGGTCCCAGATCAAGGGCCCGGTGGCCAAGGAGGCCGCCGAACGATGGCCGAGGATCGCGGCGGCGTCGTCGATCATTGTCTGAGGGAGCTTCAACCGATGTCCGAATCCACGTCCGTACAGCCCCGCAAGCAACGGCGCGCATACTTCCAAGCGGCGGCCTTCGACCGGCATCGCCAGCTCACCGTCTCGTTGTCCCGCGAGCTGCGGGGCAAGTATCGCCGCCGGGCCCTGCCGCTCCGTAAGGGAGACACCGTCCGCATCATCTCGGGCAGCTTCAAGGGCCGAGAGGAAAGGGTCTCGAAGGTCGACGTGGCGTCGCTGCGCGTTACTCTGGACAACGTGACGATCAAGAAGGTCGACCAGAAGCTAAAGCCACTCCCGATCCGGTCGAATCACCTCATCCTGACCCGGTTGAATCTGGCCGATCCCTGGCGGCGGCGTATCCTGAATGTCAGCGCCGCAGAGGTTCCCCCCGAGGAGCCAGCACCCGCGGCCGAAACCCCGGCTCCGGAGCCGGAGACCCCCGAAGCGCCGACCACCGACGCCTCGCCGGAGGCCGCGGACGAGGACCCGGCACCGGTGCCCAAGAAACGGAAGAACCCGCCGGCCGCCACGGAGGACGCATGACTCATCGGCTCAAGCGACGCGCCGCACCGCGCAGCTGGACGATTCCCCGCAAGGGCACCAAGTGGGTCCAACGACCGTCGCCCGGGCCGCATCCCCAGGACCAATCCGTTCCGCTTCTGCTCGTACTCCGCGACGTGCTCCACGTGGCCCAGAGCGCCCGCGAGGCTCAGATTCTCGCACGTGCCGGGGCGGTGCATGTCGATGGGAAGGTCGTCGCAGACCTCGCACGAGGCATCGGACTCATGGACACGCTGACCCTCGGAGCCCCGCTCAACGCGCACTATCGGCTGTTCAAGGACCGGCGCGGAAAGCTTCGTCTGTACCCCATTCCCGCGGAAGAGGCATCGATCAAGATCGGTCGCATTCAGCGGAAGACAACGGTCCGGGGCGGAAAGCTGCAGGTCACCCTGCACGATGGCCGGAACCTGCTCATGCCCGCCGGCGTCGATTGGAAGGTCGGCGACTCTCTGAAGATCCACCTGCCCGACCAGAAGGTCCTCGGTCGGCTTCCGTTCGCCGCCGGCCACCTCGCGTACATGGCGGGCGGTTCTCATGTCGGCGAACTGGCTCGCATCGACAAGGTCGAGGTTCTGAACTCTCCGCAGCCGAATCGGGTCCACTTCAAGGAGGGCTTCTCCACCGTCAAACCTTACGTCTTCGTCGTCGGGGAGAGCACGCCCCAGATCACCCTGCCGGAGGCGCTGAACCGATGAGCGCGCCCGCTCCCGCAGCCCCACGCCCCGCCGGCGCCCCCCCGGAGAACCGCTGGCGCCAGCTGCGCGTGGTCAAGGTCGTGGTCAACATCGGAGTCGGAGAATCCGGGGACCGCCGGGCGAAGGCCGAGAAGGTCCTCACCATGGTGGCCCGGCAGAAGCCGGTGGCGACGCGATCCCACGCGACCAACCGAGACTTCGGCATCCGGGAGGGCCAGGAGATCGGCGTCAAGGTCACGCTACGCGGCGACGCGGCCGTCGAGTTCCTCCAGCGGGCCTTCGAGGCCCGAGACAAGCAGTTCGACCCGGACTCGGTCGACGCCGACGGAAACTTTGCCCTCGGCATTCGGGATTACACGGACTTTACCGGCATGAAGTATGACCCCGCGATCGGGATCTTCGGCATGGACATCTCGGTCGAGATCGGTCGTGCCGGCTGGCGGGTCCGGGACCGAAAGGCGCAGCCGTCGTCACTGCCGGCCCACGCGCGCGTATCGCCGGACGAGACCCGGAAGTTCCTCGTGGATACCTTTGGCGTGACGCTGCTGGAGTGAGCATGAAGCCCAAGAAGATGTTCGGCCGGAAGGAAGGATGCCTGCGCTGCGATCGGAAGCGCGGCATCGTCCGCCGCTATGGCCTCCACCTGTGCCGGCAGTGTTTCCGGGAAGTGGCGATGGACCTGGGCTTCCGGAAGTACCAGTAGGGAGGAGCGATGCAGCAGGATCTACTCAATGATGCGCTCGTGGCGCTCCGGCACGCCGACCTCCAGGGCAAGCCAGCGGTCACGCTCGCCCCGGCCTCGAAGCTGGTCGGCGAGGTGCTGCGGATCCTCCAGTCCAACCAGTACATCGACAGCTTCACCTTCGTGCAGACCGGGCGAGGCGGGAGCTACGAGGTCAAGCTCTCGCGCCGGATCAACTCCTGCGGCGTGATCAAGCCGCGACTGGCCGTCCGGCTCCGCGACCTCGAGAAGTTCGAAAGCCGGTACCTGCCGGCCCAGGACTTCGGTCGGCTGGTCCTGTCCACGAGCCACGGCGTGATCACCCAGGTCGAGGCCCGGGAACAGAAGATCGGCGGGAGGTTGCTCGCGTATGTCTTCTGAGCCGGCCGGGATCCAGGTTCCGCTGCCCGCGGGCGTGACGGCTCGTCTCGACCGGGACGAGCTGGTCGTTCACGGGCCCCACGGCGAGATCCGGCGGCCGGTTCCCGTCGGGGTACTGCGCGTCCAGCCGGCGTCCGGAGCGGTCGGCCTCTCGCTCGCGGTCCCGTCCCAGCGGAAGCGAGCCCGGGCGCTCCTGAACACGTGGGAGCGGCACGTCGGGAACATGGTCGCCGGCGTGACCCACGGCTTCGAGGCCCGGATGAAGGTGGTCGCGGCACACTTTCCGATGAAGGTCGCTGTCAAGGACCATAGCCTCGTCATCGAGAACTTCCTCGGCGAGAAGTACCCGCGGACCGCCTCCATCCTGACCGGCGTCGAGGCCAAGGTGGACGGAGAGTTCGTCGTGCTCACCGGCCCCGACATCGAACGCGTGGGACAGAGCGCGGCGAATATCGAGCGCACGACCAAGATCCGGGACTACGACCCCCGAGTCTTCCAGGACGGCATCTACATCATCGAGAAGGCGCGGCCCCGCGCCACCGAGGGCGCATGACGGACCCGGACGAAGCGACCGCGCCGGAGCCAGCGGCAGCCGCCTCCGGGGACGCGGAAGCGGCGCCGGCCGTGAAGAAGCCCCGGGCGGGCCGTACCACCGGCAAGAAGGCTGCGCCGGCGGCCGAGGAGACGCCCAAACCCAAGGCCAAGCCGGCCAAGGAGACGCCGCCTCCGAAACGGCCGACGCTGTCGCCCGAGCTCGCCCGGCTGCTCGCGGCCCGGCGGCTCCAGGATCGCCGTCGCCCGCTCTTCACCCGTCAGGCCTCGTACCGGTACTGGCGGATCGGCCGCGACGAGTCCTGGCGCAAGCCCCGGGGTCTCCAATCGAAGCAGCGCCGCCACTACGGCTACCGATCCACGATCGTGAGCATCGGCTTCCGGTCTCCCCGGCACGTGCGCGGACGGACCCCGAGCGGGTTCCGCCCGATCCTCGTCCAGACGGTACCCCAGATCGCCGCGATCGATCCCGCGCACGAGGCGGCGGTCATCGCCCGAACCGTGGGAACCCTGAAGCGACTGGTTCTCGAGGAAGCGGCGAGGAAGCGCGGCATTCACGTGCTCAACCCTCTGACGAAAGAGACGCGGGAGACGTAGACCGATGCCGGACCTCTCCAACCAGCGCCGGATGGCCGCCCAGCTGATGAAGTGCGGCGAGGGCCGGGTCTGGATCGACCCGTCCCGTCAGGAGGACCTCGCCGACGCCGTCACCCGGAAGGACATCCGCGGCGCCATCAAGGCCGGCGTGATCCAGCGGCTGCCGATCGCCGGCACTTCCCGAGGACGGGCCCGCCGTTTGGCCGAGGAACGCCGGAAGGGACGGCACCAGGGGCCCGGCTCCCGGAAGGGCTCTCCCACCTCCCGGGTCAGCAAGAAGAGCCGCTGGATGCGCCGGATCCGGGCGCAGCGCAGCCTCCTCGCTGAGCTCCGGGCCCAGAAGAAGATCCCCCCGGCCGTGTATCGCTCCTTCTACCAGAAGGCGAAGGGCGGCATGTTCCGGAGCCGGGCCCACCTGCTCCTCAACCTTCGACTCGCGGGCCACGTGCCCGAGGAGAAGGCCGCATGAGCCAGGGACCGCGGTATCGGGTCCCCTTCCGCCGCCGGCGGGAAGGCAAGACGGACTACCGGATCCGCTTGCGGCTCCTCCGCGGCGAAGAACCTCGTGCGGTCGTTCGGATCACCAATCGACGGATCCTGGTCACGCTCACCGCCTACGACGCCGCGGGGGACCGGGTCCTGGCCGCCGCCGAGAGCCCGGAACTCGCGGCCGTCGGTTTCCCGGAGTCCCATCTGCACACGACGCCGGCCGCCTACCTGACGGGCTACCTCGCCGGGGTCCGTGCCAAGGCCGCCGGCGCATCCTCCGCCGTCCTCGATGTCGGTCTCCGGCACCCGACACCTGGCGGACGACTCATGGGGGCGCTCAAGGGACTCCTGGACGCAGGGGTCGAGATCCCCCACGGGGACGCCGGCCTTCCGTCGGCCGACCGACTGAACGGCGTCCATCTTCCGTCGAAGCTCCCCAAGCCGGTCGAAGCCTACAAATCCGACCTCGCGCACGCCCCGTCCCACTCCCAGGAGACTGCATGAGTCCGGCCGCTGCCTCCGCGCCTCCCGCCCCGCCGCCGGGGCCGGGCCCCGCCGGCCGTTTCGGCCCGGGCGGCCCGGCACCAGCGCCTCCGTGGGTACCGAAGACCGAGCTCGGCCGCAAGGTGCACTCGGGCGAGATCACCACGATGTCCGCTGCCCTGCATAGCGGTCTTCCGCTCCGCGAGGCCGGGATCGTCGACGCGCTGCTCCCCGGCCTGCACGACGAGGTGCTGGACGTCAACATGGTTCAGCGCATGACCGACTCGGGTCGACGGTACAAGTTCGCGGTCACGGTCGTTGTCGGCAACGGCGACGGCTTCGTAGGGCTGGGCCGGGCCAAGGGCAAGGAGGTCGGCCCGACCATCCGCCGGGCCATCGACAAGGCCAAGCTCCACATGGTCGAGGTTCTTCGGGGCTGCGGCAGCTGGGAGTGCGGCTGCGGCCGTTCCCACTCCTTCCCGTTCACGATCCAGGGGCGGTCCGGGTCGGTCGTCACGACCTTCAAGCCGGCTCCGAGGGGCGTGGGCCTGGCGGTCGGCGACGTCGTCAAGCCCGTCCTCCGGTTCGCCGGCCTGACGGACGCGTGGGCCTTCACCGCGGGCCACACGAAGACCACGGTCAACTATGCACAGGCGGCGTTCGAGGCCCTCCGGCAGCTCTCGATCCTGAAGGTGCCTCCCGAGGACGCGAGCCGGCTCAAGATCGTCCGCGGACCGGTCGGCACTTCCATCCTTCCTCCCAAAGAAGAGTCCGTCCCGGAGCGCCGCGGGCCGCGAGGCGGCCGCGGAGGGCCCGGGGGCCGCGGGGGCGGTCCCCCCGGCCGTCGGAGGCCGGGTCCCCGGTGAGCCATGGCCTGGATCGTGGTCCGCGTCCGCGGAGGAATTCACTCGCGTCAGGATATCCAGGAGACGCTCAAGGAGCTCCATCTCACGCGAGCGAATCATGCGACCGTCCTTCCCGAAGAGCCCTCGTTCCGGGGCATGCTGATGGTGGCGCAAGGCTACCTCACCTGGGGAGAGGCGGAGACCGAAACGGTGGCGAGCCTGCTCACCGCTCGCGGAGAGACGCGAACGGGTGCCCGACTCTCCTCTCCCGCTTCCGGAGTCACGGACGTCGCCGAGCTCGCCCAGTCGGTGATCGGGAGCGGACTGGCCCGCGTCCGCTCCCTGAAGCCGCTGCTGCGGTTGGCGCCGCCCAAGGGCGGGTGGTCGTCCACGAAGAAGCCCTACTCGCTGGGCGGTGCGCTGGGCTACCGGGGCCGCGACATCAACGACCTCGTCCGGAGGATGATCTAGAGCGACCCATGCCGTCCCGTACGCGAAAGTTCCGGGGCTCCCGTACCCATGGGCGGGGCATCAAGGCCGGGCGAGGCGCCGGCAAGCAGGGGGGGCGCGGCAACGCCGGACTCCACAAGTACCAGTTCAAGTCGATGCTGATCTACGCGCCGGACCACTTCGGCCGACACGGCTTCAAGCGGCCGGCGGAGACGATCGCCACCCACCAGTCGATCAACGTGGGGCAGCTCGAGACGATCGCGCCGTTTCTGAGCGCGGCGCAGGCGCTCCGCCAGGACGGCGACAAGTGGGTCGCCAATCTCGAGGCACTCGGCATCGACCGGCTCCTCGGGGGAGGAGAGACCACCCGAAGCTGGTCGGTCTACGTCGCGCATGCCTCCAAACACGCCCGCGAGAAGGTCGAGGTACTGAAGGAACCCCCCGCCCCCGCGCCGGCCTGAGGGTCGAGCCAGGGCCTTCGACCATCAACCTATATATGACGCCGGACGGGTGGCTCGGTCGAACCGGTTAATCCCCGATGGCGGACGAGGACGTACCCCGCGACTGGCGCTGGGCGATTCCCCTGTTCGTGGCGGAGGCGGTCATCCTCTTCCTGATCTGGGATGGGGCTCGACCGACGCTGCTGGCCTTCGTCCTCGCGGCGATCGGACTCACCCTGATCTTTCTGCTGATCCTGCTCGGCCTCTCGTACGCCGGGACCAAGTCGAAGCTCTACGGTCTCAAGCCGGTGACCACCCGGATGCCGGCCGTCACGCAGCCGGTCGGCCACGTCCACTTCCGGACGAAGATGCTCTGGGTCATCGCCGTCCTGCTGCTCTACTTCGTCCTGTCGAACATCTACCTGTTCGGCGTCAACCAGGCCACCGTCATCGACCTCTTCGCGAGCTACCGGGCCATCCTCGCCGGGCAGCAGGGCACGCTGATGCACCTCGGCATCGGCCCGATCGTGACCGGGTCGATCATCATGCAGCTCTTCACCGGGGCCAAGATCATCGGCCTCGACCTGACCAAGGACGACGACAAGGCCGTCTACCAGGGGACCCAGAAGGTCGTCGTCGTGGCGATGATCTTCGTGGAGGCGATCCCCCAGGTGTTCGGCTATCTCACGCCCTCCTCGTCGATCGTCTCCGGGTTGGGAAACTTCTCGCACGGGAACGGCACCCTCCTCGCCGACCTCATCATTGTCTCCCAGCTGGTCTTCGGGAGCTACCTCGTCTTCCTGATGGACGAGGTGGTGAGTAAATGGGGTATCGGGAGCGGGATCTCATTATTCATCGCCGCCGGCGTTTCGCAACAGATCATCCAGGGAACGCTGAACTGGTTACCGGCGACGCCGGGATCGCCGATCTCGGAGCAGAATCCGCCGTCCGGCACGATCCCGAAGACGCTCTGGTTCTTCACGCACCTCAACGCCTCCCAGATGGCCGGCGGAGGGTGGGAGCTGGTGCTCCTCCATTCGCCGAATCCCATCGTCGCGTTAGCCGGTACCGGGGCGATCTTCTTCCTCGTCGCATGGACCGAGTCCACCCGGATCGAGCTTCCGCTCTCCCATGCCGAGGCCCGAGGTGCCCGTGGTCGGTACCCGCTGCGGCTGATCTACGCCAGCAACATCCCGGTCATTCTGATGTCCGCGTTACTGGCCAACGTGTCGATGTTCTCCATCCTGCTCTGGAGCAACACGACGCTCTCGCGCTTCCCGCTGTTAGGACATCAATGGTGGATCGGCTCGTATCCTGCGTCGTCGACCGTCGCCTCCGAGTTAGGGGTCTCGACGACGACCCCTCTTACCGGAGGTGCCTACTATCTCTCCCAGGTGAACGGCCTCGAGAGCTGGTTATTGCCGCTCATCAACCCCTCCGAGTACGGTTCGCTGCTCGTGGGGCACGCCCCCTGGCAGGACCTCCTTCACGTGCTCGTCTACTTCGGGGTGATGGTCGGAGGCTCGATCCTCTTCGCGAAGTTCTGGATCCAGACCACCAACATGGGCCCCGAGGCCGTCGCGCGGCAGATCGAAGCGAGCGGCATGCAGATCCCGGGGTTCCGCCGGGAGCCGCGCGTCTTGCGCCGGGTCCTGGAGCGCTACATCCCGGTCATCACGGTGATCTCCGGAGCGGCGGTCGGTGGGCTGGCGGCCGGCGCAGACCTGATCGGAACGCTGGGTCAAGCGAGCGGCACCGGGGTGCTGTTGACCGTAGGTATCCTCATCAACTTCTATGAAGCGATGGGCCGGGAGCAGCTCATGGAAATGAACCCGCTGCTGCGCCGCTTCATCGGCGGAGAGGGCTGACGTGCCGGATCCCGCGATGGATACGCCGCTGAGATCCGAGGCCGACGACACCGAGGCGGAGGAGACCCCCACCGACGAGACGCCGTCGGAGGAAACTCCGGAGGCCGACGCGGGGACCGCGGCGGCGGCTCGGCCGCCGCCGCCCACGTTCAAGCCGAGCACGATGATCCTGACGTTCATGTTCCTGCTCGGCATCTTCATGATCTTCGATACGTCGCTGCGGAACCAGGTCGCGCTGCTCCTCGCCTATGCGCTGGTCCCGCTGTTTGGCTTCGACGGCCACTACGTACTCCTCACGATGTTCCTGGCCGCGGTGCTCGAGATGCTCCTGACCGCGGTGGCGTACAACTACACGACCGACTGGGTGAAGGCCGCGAAGACGGCGAAGTGGTCGGCGGCCTTCCGGAAGGTCCAGATGGAGGCGCTCCGGTCCGGGAAGAAGGACAAGATGGAGGCGCTCAAGGCCCCCCAGGCGGAGCTGACGAAGCTCACGAGCGAGATGTCGATCAACCAGCTCAAGGGAATGGCCGTCACGTGGTTCCTGGTCATTGCGATCTACACCTGGGTGGGGCTGTTCATCGCCTGCGGCGTCGACGGCTCTCCGATCTTCCCGGCTCCGCTCTACTGCTCCACGACCTTCAGCGCCCTGGGGAACGTCGTGAACCTGGGCGGCACCTCGATCTCCCTGATGCACAAGGAGTGGATCGTGCCGCTCTGGTTCCTCATCTTCTCGCTCTACACCATCCCGAGTTCGCTGATCCTGCGGCGCTACCTCAAGCACTACTCGCTCCGGAAGTACTCCCGGAACGGCGAGGGTGCGCCTCCGCTCTCTGAGGCCCCACCGGCCCGAGGAGCGGCGTGAGTCTTCCGCTCGTAGCGGTCGGCGGTCCTCCGGGCAGCGGCAAGACGACGGCGGCCCTGCGGACGGCCGAGATCCTCGGCCTGGAGTATCACTCGGCCGGCGAGCGATTTCGAGCGCAGGCGGAGGAGCATGACATGCCGCTCGATGAGTTCTCCCGCTTCGCCGGGAACCACCCCGAGATCGACCGGGACCTGGATGCCTACATGCTCGGACTCGCGCGCCCCGGTCGGTTGCTCGACGCCCGGCTCGCCGGCCCTCTGGCCCGGCGCGCCGGCATGGCCGTCCTCTACCTGCTCGTGACCGCACGGCCCGAAGTGCGGGCGAAGCGCCTCGCCGCCCGGGACCATCTGCCGGTGCCGGCGGCCCGTCGCGCCATGGTGGCCCGCGAGACGAGCGAGTACAGCCGGTACCTGGCCCTGTACAGCATCGACCTGGCCACCGAGCCGGCGGACCTCACCGTCGATACCTCCGACCTCGCTCCCGCCGACGTCGTGACTCGACTCGTCGACTTCATCCGCGGGCGCGGCACGCCGTCGCCGGCATGAGCGCGGCCGCGACCGACCCTGCCGGATTCCCCCTGGAGGTCGAGGCCCGCATTCGCGAGGGGGCCTTTCTGCTCGTCGACAAGCCCCGGGGGCCCACCTCGCATCAGGTCGCCGCGTGGGTCCGGGACCTCCTCCGGGTCGACCGGGCCGGGCACGCCGGCACGCTCGATCCCCATGTCTCCGGGTTGCTCTGGGTGGGGGTCGGTCCCGCCCTCAAGCTCCTGCCGCTCCTCCTCGACTTTCCGAAGCGCTACGTCGGGGTGATCGATCTCCATGGGTCGGTCCCGGCCGCTGAGCTGGCGGCCGTCCTGGCCGAGTTCCAGGGGCCGATCTTCCAGACCCCTCCGGTCCGCTCGGCGGTCCGGCGAGAGCGGCGGATCCGTACCATCTTTCACCTGCAGTTGCTCGAGCAACGGGGGCCCCACCTGCTGGTGGATGTCACCTGCGAGTCGGGCACGTACATCCGGTCCCTCGCGGTGGACCTCGGGGAGGCACTGGGCGTGGGTGCCCATCTGGCGGAGCTGAGACGGATCGGTACCGGGCCGTTCCGCGAGGACCGAGCCGTCTCTCTGCACGCGCTGACCGATGCGGTCGTGTCGGCGCAGGCGGGGAACGCCGGGGCGCTTCTCGCCGCCCTGCATCCCATCGAAGAGGTCCGTCGGGAGTTCCCCCAGGTGGTGCTGAAACCGGGAGCCGCCGCCGCGGTGGCGCACGGCGCCGGAGTGGCGCGCGGCGGAATCCGTTCCATCTCTCGACCGTTCGCGGAAGGGGCCCACGTGATCCTGCTGTCGGGTGAGGGAACGTTCCTGGGCCTCGGCAGCGCCGTCGTTGCATCGGACCGATTCTCGAGTCGGCCCCATGGCTGGGTGATCGAGAGCCGACGGGTGATGGTCGACCCCGCGGAGTTCGAGCGGCTCTGGGACGCGGACCGGCGGCCGGGGTCGGCCCGGGCGCCCGCTACGGCGTCCCGCTGACGGCGACGAGCGTCTCGGTGCTCTTGACGCCCGGGACCTTCCGGATCCGGTGGATGACCACGTCGAGGGCCTCGTTGATGTGCGGCGCCTGGATTTTGACGATCAGGTCGAACGGACCGGTGACCGCTTCGACCTCGGCGACATGCGGGATCGCCCGCAAGCGACGTATCACGTCCTCGAGCTGGCTCACGTCCGTCTCGGCGAGAAGGTAGAGCGTTTCCATCGGGGCTGAGGCGTCGGGCACGGGGCTCCCCCCTCTTGAAGGTAACCGGGTGGCGAGGGTTGACTGGACCCCCTATAACCCCCGCTTCCTCGGTTACCTTGAGGCGCCGCGGGCCGATGCCACTTCTCGTCCGGGATTCGCTCAGCGGCCAGACCCGGAGCCTGACGTCACCGGCGCCGGGTCGTCCGCTCTCGATGTATGTGTGCGGGCCGACGATCTACGCGCGTGCCCATGTGGGCCACGGCCGGAACTACCTGTACTTCGACATTCTCCGCCGATACTTCCGGGACCGGGGGCAGCGGATCCGGCACGTCATGAACATCACGGACTATGAGGACAAGATCACCCAGCGCGCCGGGGAGCTCGGCCTCACCTGGCGCAACCTGGCGCGACGCGAGGCGAAAGACTTCCTCGCGGACTTTCGGCGCCTCGGCCTGCTTCCCCCGTATGTGACGCCGCGGGCCAGCGCCTTCGTTCGGGAGATGCTCCGGTACGCCGAGGCGCTGGTCCGGACCGGCCGGACGTCCTGGGATGGCGACGAACTGTACTTCGAGCCCACGCCCGAGTCCGACCGGCAGAACTTTCCGGTCGGCGACGAGCTCTCGCAGCACGCGGTTCCGGAACCGGACCTCCCGCTACCCGGGAGCGACCCGCGGGCACGCCGGGTGCTCCTCTTCCGCCGCCAGGAGCCGCCGGCGGCGAGTTGGCCCTCTCCGTGGGGGCCGGGCGCCCCCGGCTGGACGCTCGAGTGTTACGCGATGGCCCAGCGGTACCTGGGCCTCCCGGTCGACATCCATGGGGGCGGGACCGACCTGATCTTCCCCCATCACTACTCCGAGAACGCGGTTTCTCTCGTGCTCGACCGCCAGCTCTTCTCCCGAACCTTCCTCTACACCGGTTTCGTCACCCAGCAGGGGCGGAAGATGTCCAAGTCCACGGGCAACCTCGTCCCCCTGGGCGACGCGCTGGACCGGTACGGTGCCTCCGCGCTCCGGTGGTACTTTCTGACGCCGCGGTACAACGCCCGATTGGAGTGGACCGAGGACGGCGCCGGCCATGCGCGGTCCGAGTATGAGGGGGTCCGCGACCGACTCCGGGTTTCGGTGCGGCCGGGCCGAGGCGGGTCCCTCCGGGTGCAGGACCTCGCGGACGCCGTGGACCGTATGTTCGTCCATTTCGAGGACGGCTTCGGCGTGGACGGGGTGCTCGATGAGCTTCGCCTCTGGGCCGAACGGGTCGGCCGGTCGGCGACACCGGGCTTCGGCCGGGGGGAGCTGGGGGAGGCCCGTCGCCTCTACCAGCGGGTCGAGCGACTGCTCGGCCTCCGGCTCATATCCCGCGCCGATCCAGAATGATACTGAGCCCGTTGCCTCCGCCCATGCAGAGGGTGGCGAGGCCGAGGTCGCCACCGGACTCGATGAGGTCGTAGAGCAGCGTGACCACGATCCGCGCCCCGCTCGCGCCGATCGGATGGCCCAGGGCCACCGCACCCCCCTTCGGGTTGAACTGGGTCTCGGTGAATCCAAACGTCCGCTGGACGGCGATCGAGGCGGAGCTGAATGCCTCGTTGTGCTCCACCCGGTCAAAGTCCGCCGGCGTGAGGCCGGTGCGCGACAGATGCAGCTTGACCGTGGGAATCGGTGACTCCATCACATCTTCCGGAGCGACGCCGCTCACGGCATAGGAGTGGATCCAGGCCAAGGGCTTGAGCCCAAAGCGCTGCAGGGCCGGCTCGCCGGCGAGCACGAGCGCGGCTGCGCCGTCGGAGAGCTGCGACGAGTTTCCGGCGGTAAGTACTCCGCCGGGCCGGAAGGCCGGCTTGAGCTTCGCGAGCGTCTCGACCGTCGAGTCGCCCCGGATCCCTTCGTCGTTCTCCAGGCCCTTGCCCGAAGAGGTTCGTTCGGCGGGCACCGGCACGATCTCCGGCTTGAACCTCCCGGCCTTAGTGGCCTCCGCGGCGAGGCGATGGCTCCGGGCCGCGAACGTATCCACTTCCGTCCGGGTGAGCTGGAAGTGCTGCGCCACCCGTTCTCCGGTCACCCC
The DNA here is from genome assembly GCA_030041175.1 of Thermoplasmata archaeon. Classification (GTDB taxonomy): domain Archaea; phylum Thermoplasmatota; class Thermoplasmata; order Lutacidiplasmatales; family UBA184; genus JAKIWV01. Next base: position 47,325 of record JASHOK010000013.1, read on the forward strand.
CATGTGATCGTGGTCGCCATACGCATCGAGGAGGGAGTCCCGGAGCACCGCGTCCTCGTGCGCCCACGACCCGTACCGATGCCCCTCTCGGAGATGGGGAGGCGCCAGGAAGGGGGCGGAGTCCATGCTCTCCATGCCTCCGGCGACCACGAGGTCGAAGTCTCCCGCGCGGATCTCCGCTGCACCGAGGGTGATCGCCTTCAGGCCGGAGCCGCACACTTTGTTGATCGTTACCGCTCCGGAGGTGGCGGGGATTCCGGCGCCGAGCAGCACCTGCCGGGCCGGGTTCTGGCCCGTTCCCGCCTGGATACAGTGACCGAACAGAACCTCGGGGATGTCGGCCGGGGTCAGATGGGCCCGTTCCAGGGCCGCACCGACGGCGATCGTCCCCAACGTGACCGCCGGTGTTTGCCGGAGATTCCCACCGAACTTGCCGATCGGAGTCCGGACGGCGCTCACGATGCCGATCCGGGGGCTCATCGGCGGCGGAGCGCCGGAGCTCACGATCAGTCCTCTTCGACCCGCGGCGCCAGCAGGAAGGACCCGTCGCCCTTACCACCGGCGACCTTGAACTCGATCTTGAGGGGATACTCGTTCCCGACGTGGAGCGTCACGACTTCGTCCGAGCTGATCGACTTCACCATGTTGGAGAAGAAATCGAGTGGGTACATGCTCTTCACCGTCTCCTTGGCCGACAGCTCGGGGAGGGCGTCCTTGGGGATCTTGAGGTCGACCCGGTCGGTCTCCCCCTCAGAATGCATCGTGAAGTGGTCGGCGGTGAGCTCCAGGGTGACGTGGTCCGAGACGCTCTCGCTTCCGCGAATCCCTTGGCGGAGCTCCTCGGTGTTCACCTTCACCGTACCGGGCGGGTTGACATTCGGCACCTTCGGGTCGGTGATCCCGGCGGGGTCGACCACACCCATGTGCCGCGTGAGCTTGCCCACGCTAACGATCAGCTTGCTCTTGCCGCCGTCGTACTGCAGGTCCAGGACATCGCCCGGCTTGCTCAGCCGGAGAACCTCCTTGACCTTCTCGATGTCGAGTCCGATATCCGTCGCCTCCCCCGTGAACTCCTCGAAGGCGGACCGGTTCAGGTGGAGGACCAGCATGGCGACATGCGACGGGTCGACGGCCTTTACGTCGATTCCATCCTTGGAGACACTCAGCTTGACCTCCGATACGAGCGTCGAGATTACCTCGACGACCTCGCGGAGCACCTCCATCTTGACCTTCGCCTTGAACATCGGAAACCCTGCGCGCGCCGAGAATGGGTCCGATAAATAAGGTTGTGCCGAGCCGTGAATTCTCGGCGGAGAATGCGAGCACTGCCCACGCCGGGCGGAACGCTCTTGCCTCGCCCGTGCTACCCCGGCGGCGCATGACCGAGCTGGCCTACCTGGCCGATGAGGCATCCGCCTACACCCGGGATTTCAGAGCCAAGGTCGTCGCCCTGCCCCCGGGGGCCGTGGTCCTCGACCGGACGTACTTCTATCCGGCCGGGGGGGGCCAGCAGGCCGACCACGGGACGCTGGGCCCGGTGGGTCAGGCCCGGTACTCGGTCGTTGACGTCACGAAGTCCGGAAGCTC